>CAYOWH010000008.1:0-58043 GCA_964407615.1 uncultured Bacteriovoracaceae bacterium
TACATACCAACATACATACATACATACATGAAAAATACATCTACAAATTCGGTCCCTAAACGTACTCCCACTCAATACCCTCACATGGTTCTTCTTGGTAAGAAGCTTGGCATGAGCCAAATCTTCTCAGAAGCAGGCGACGTGATCCCTGTGACTGCAATCCAAGTTGGTCCTTGTATTGTTGTTCAAAAGAAAACAAAAGCAAAAGAAGGCTACAATGCTGTTCAGCTTGGTTTTGACGACAAAAAAGCTCAAAACGTAACAAAGCCTGAAGCAGGTCACTTCAAAGCTTCAAAAGCTCCTGCGAAACGTTTCATTCAAGAATTCCGTCTTGATGACACCAGCATTAATGAAGTTGAAGTTGGACAAAATTTGGATTCTTCACTTCTTAAAATCGGCGATCATATCGACGTAAGCGGTGTTTCTATCGGTAAAGGTTATCAAGGTGTTGTGAAGCGCTACCACTTTCGTGGAGCTCCTGCTTCACGTGCTGCGGAATTCTTCCGTCACGGTGGTTCGATCGGTATGCGTTCTATCCCTGGTCGCGTTTTCAAAAACAAAAAAATGCCTGGCCACATGGGTGATCGTAACGTTACAACTCAAAACATTACAGTTGTAGGAATAGATACTGCTTCAAACGTTGTTTTAGTAAAAGGCGCTGTTCCTGGAGCTAAAAACGCTTATGTAACTTTGAAATCAAGCATGAAGGGCGGATTTGAGAAACGCAGTCTCAAATCAGCACCTGCTGCTGCGACTGAAGAAGCAAAAGCTGAATAATTAGTTTTCAAAATTGAAAAACAAAAAACGCTCACTCTTCACGGAGTGGGCGTTTTTTTTATAATTTTTTAAAAAAAGAATGAGCAATTTAGACGTCAAAATACTCTTTGAAGATAAAGACATGGTGGCTGTTTCCAAGCCCGCTTTTCTTCCATCGCACGTCACACTCGATCCCTCTCGCCCTCACCTTCAGGCCATTGCCGAAAAAATGCTAGGACAAAAGCTCGTACTCTTTCATCGCCTAGACGTCGATACCACAGGTGTTGTTTTATTTGGAAAAACAGAAGCTATTAACAAGCCCATGAGCGAATTATTTTTAAAGCGTGAGCTTGAGAAAGTTTACTGGGCCGTGGTGGAAGGCCGCTGGCTTGAGCAATGGCGAGAAGTCAAAAGCTTCATTCGTAAAACAGGCGGTAAGTGGGCAAATTTCTCGAAGGGCAGACCTTCTGAACGCGCTCATACTTATTTTAAACTTCTCAAAGCAAGTCCTGAGAAATCTCTCTTAGAAGCCACTCTTGAAACAGGAAAAACCCACCAAATTCGTCTCCACTGTTTAGAAATGCGTCACGCAATCCTGGGAGATCGCCTCTATGGAAAACCCGATCGAAACGGAATCCCCCTTGCTCTCCACGCAAAAAGCTTAAGTTTTATTCATCCACTGACTCAAAAAAAACTTCTCATCGAAGCCCCCCTTCCCACTTACTGGGATGAAAAGTGGCTTAAATTCTGAAGATTTTTCAGGCTTGTTTGAGAGCCAAGGCCATCTTAGAACATTTGCATGAAGAAAATCGTGGTTAAAAATCCCGTTGTTGAAATGGATGGCGATGAAATGGCCAGAATCATTTGGGGCTTCATTCGTGAAAAATTAATCAAACCCTACCTAGATCTTAAAATTCAATACTTTGATCTCGGCATCGAGCACAGAGACGCAACCGAAGATCGCGTGACCCTTGAGGCGGCAGAAGCCATTAAAAAATGTAACGTTGGAATCAAGTGTGCAACCATCACTCCCGATGAAAAACGTGTTGAAGAATTCAAACTTCAAAAAATGTGGCGCTCCCCTAATGGAACTATTCGCAGCTACTTAGATGGAACTGTTTTCCGTGAACCCATTATCTGCCGAAACATTCCTCGCCTTGTGCCTCAATGGACAAAACCTATTTGTATTGGTCGCCACGCTTTTGGAGATCAATATCAAGCAAAGGAGATTGTTTCTAAAGGTAAAGGAAAACTCACTCTAACTTTTCAGCCAGAAGATGGTCCTGCTGAAACTTTAGAAGTTACCAACTTCAAAGGCGATGGAATTGCCATGGCCATGTTCAACACTGATGAATCCATCACAGGATTTGCCCACAGTTGCTTTAACCAAGCACTTGCTAAAAAATGGCCGCTCTATCTTTCAACTAAAAATACAATTTTGAAAAAATACGATGGACGCTTCAAAGATATTTTTCAAGAAATCTACGAAAAAGAATACAAAGGAAGATTCCAAGAAGCTGGAATCACCTATGAGCACAGATTAATTGATGACATGGTTGCCTCTGCTCTCAAATGGGAAGGAGCTTTTGTTTGGGCTTGCAAAAATTACGACGGTGACGTGCAAAGTGATACCGTTGCTCAAGGCTTTGGCTCTCTGGGACTTATGACTTCAACCCTCGTGACTCCCGACGGAAAAACAATGGAAGCCGAAGCGGCTCACGGAACCGTCACCCGCCACTACCGTTTACACCAACAAGGAAAACCAACTTCCACAAATCCTATTGCCTCAATCTACGCATGGACTCAGGGACTGACTCATCGTGGACGACTCGACAACAACGAGGAACTCATCAGATTCTGCGATACGCTTGAAAAAGTTTGTGTTCAAACGGTGGAAAGTGGAAAAATGACCAAAGACCTTGCTGTGTGTGTCTATGGTTCAGAAACAAAAACCGAACATTACCTAACGACAGAAGCTTTCTTAGAAGCGATTGATAAAAACTTAAAAGAAGCTCTTCTTGATTAAGTTTTTCCTGAGGAGGAAAAGACATGAGATTTTGTAGTTTTAAACGCAAGTCCGACAACAAAGATTCTTGGGGTGTGATGGCTGGTCCCGACTCCGTTGCCGATTTATCTTCGATCGCGCCCGACTTGAGAACCTTTCTTGAAAAAGAAGGCCTGACTCGTTTTTCTCAAGTTGAAAAAGAAATTAAAAACCATCCCCAACTCAACATTGGCGATATTGTTTTAAAAGCTGCTCTCCCCAATCCTCCTACCATTCGCGATGGATATGCTTTTCGAAATCACGTTGAGGCCTCACGAAGAAACAGAAACCTTCCCATGATTCCAGAATTCGAAGAGTTCCCTGTGTTTTATTACGGAGAACCTCGCTCAATTATTGGCCCCGGAGATGTAAAAGTTCAATCCAAGCACTTAGATCATCTTGATTTTGAACTAGAGGTTGCTGTTGTGATTGGCAAAAAGGGAAAAAATATTCCTGCTGAAAAAGCTGATGAGTACATTGCGGGCTATATGATCTGGAATGATTGGTCAGCACGATCTCTTCAAGTGGCTGAAATGAAATTAAGCATGGGCCCTGTTAAAGGAAAAGACTTTGCCAACGCTTTTGGCCCATGGCTTGTCACTCGCGAGGAACTTGCTTCGAAAAAAATTATAGGCCCTAAAGGTGAACGCTTTGATTTGACGATGAAGGCTTTTGTGAATGGCAAACAGTACTCCAATGGAAACTTAAAGGACATGAGCTTTACCTTTGCTCAAATCATTGAACGTGCAAGTTATGGGTGCACGATTTATCCAGGAGATGTTTTTGGCTCGGGCACAGTCGGCTCTGGATGCATCATGGAAGGCGTGGGCTACGCTCCTTCAGACAAGTGGATCAAAGAGGGAGATGAAGTTGAGCTTCAAGTTGAAGGCCTTGGTGTTTTAAAAAACAAAGTCGTTCTTGTGAGCGATGAATTAGAATAAAAAAAATTAAAAATGAAAGTTGCTGTCTTAAATCCAGAGGGTCGTGATCCGGAGCAGAGCTTTAAAGACGGGCCAGGAATTCCGAACGATCACTTGCATGCCCCTATCAATTATCATGCTTATGCCGCTTGCACGGGGGCTTCTTTCTATAACAATTATAAAAGAATAAGTGCAGAAGAAAAATCAGTCATTATTCTTATTAGAAGCGATATCAAAGCAAGCCTTAAAGCCGCCGAATATTTAAAAAAAGAAAAAAAAATCACAATCGCTTGGAAAGAATGCGGAAAGCACCAAGTCGCAAAGCAACTCGAAAGTAAAAAAAATAAAGAGCTTTTTCGAGAGCTCTGTCTCCTTTCAGAAAACGCATTAAGCCCAACACCCGAACTTGTTTCACTCTATAAAGAATTCGGAGTAAAAAACGCCGAGTTTATTCCAACTCCCTATCCCATAGAATTCTCACAGTGGGATTTTTCAAAACCTCTTTCAGAGAAAAGAGGGATTTTTTTGGGAACTCGTCGCTGGGATGAACCCACCAGGCAACATGCAAAAGCTATTGAACATGCTTTAAAGCTAAAGATCGAGGTGAGAGTTTTAAATATTGATGGATCATCTGGAAAAAAAAAGCTCTTAGCCTTTAACGATTCAAATTTGAAAATTATTGAAGGACCACTTTCTTACTCTCAGTACCTCAAAGAGCTTTCAAATGCGCGTTTTATTTTTCAACTCGACGAAAGCGAAGTTCCTGGTCAAGTTGCAGGCGATGCCCTTTTGTGTCGAATGCCTTGTGTGGGTGGCAACAGCGCTATTGAACAAGTTGCATTTTCTCAGCCACCTGCACTTGAAGAGTTACTCACAAATGATGACATTTGGACTCAATTTAGAGACGAATCGTTTCAGAAAGCTCAAAAAGAATTAAGCTTTACAGCTGTGGCAGAGAAACTGAAGTTATATTTTAATAGAATCTAGATATCATGAAAGCAAAACTTTATGGATATTGGCGCTCATCGGCCTCTTGGAGAGTTCGATGGGGTTTTTCGCTCAAAAAAATTCCTTATGATTATATTCCCGTAAACATTCTAAAAGGAGAGAATCGCTCGCCAGAACATATAGCCAGATCCCCGTTGGGCGCTCTGCCCGTACTTGAAATTGCTCCGGATGTTTTTTTAAGCCAAAGCATGTCTCTATTGATGTGGATGGAAGAGAATTTCTCTTCAGCGCCTTATCTCTTTGGCAAAGATCGCAGCAGCAGATACAAAATTATCGAGCTCTGCGAAATCATTAATAGCGACACTGCGCCTCTTCAAACCCCGAGAGCACAAAACGCACACAGTTCTGTGGCTGAAGAAAAAATGAAATTCGCCAAAAACTTTATCCACCAAGGCCTAAATGCTTTTGAAAAAAGTATTCAAAATATATCTGGCCAGTTCTGCATTCATAACGAAATAAGTGCCGCAGATCTTTTCTTAATTCCTCAGCTCTATAATGCCAAACGTTTTGGCTTTGTTCTTGAAAAGGACTTTCCTGTTTTAAGCAAGATATATGACAATTGCTTTGAAACACCAGAATGTTTAGCCTCATCGCCAGAAAAGCAGATTGATGCCATTACAACTTAGCCTTAACATAAAAGATGTGAAGAAATCATATCTTATGGGACTTTCCCTTTTCCTTTTCTTTCAAGCCTCAGCTGAAACCCTCAAGGTCGGTATGGAGCTAAGTTATCCTCCCTTTGAGATGACTAACGAAAAAGGATTTCCCGATGGAATCAGCGTCGGAATCGCACAAGGCCTTGCTAAATTCTTAAACTACGATTTGAGCATTCAAAATATCTCGTTTGATGGACTTATACCTGCACTTAAAACAGGCTCGATTGACGTTATTATTTCATCCCTAACCGTGAATGATGAAAGAAAGAAATCTATTGATTTTAGTGAGCCTTATGTAAACACAGGACTGGCTCTTCTTGTTTCTAAAAACTCCGCTATTCAAAGCGAAAAAGATCTTGATCAAAAAAACTTTCATATCGCAGTTAAAAAAGGCACAACCGCACAGGCATGGGCTCTTAAAAATTTAAAAAATGCAAAAATTTTGGCTTTTGACAAAGAAAACTCTGCCGTTCTTGAGGTCATTCAGAGTAAAGCAAATGCTTTTATCTACGATCAAATGTCGATTTATCATCACTGGAAAAAAAACCCGCAACAAACAAAAGCCCTTCTCACGGCGTTTCAAAAAGAATCATGGGCCATTGGAGTTAAAAAAGGCAATTTAGACTTAACAAAAAAAATAAATTTATTCATTCAAGACTTTCGAAAGAAAAAAGGGTTTTCTCGTTTAGCTGATAAATTTTTAAAAGATGAAAAAAATATTTTTAAAAATTTAGGGGTTGAATTTATTCTGTGAAGAATTTTCTTATCAATTTTTTTTATAAAGTTCTTTTCTTTGTAGCTCTTGGTTTTATTCTTTTTCTTAGCTTTTCCAAAAGTAACTATAACTGGAATTGGCCAGTTATATGGAATTACAAAGAAAAGCTGTTAGCAGGCTGGATCACTACCCTAAAAATATCCATTCTCTCCCTAGCCCTGAGTTTATTAGTAGGATGGATACTTTTAATTGGGCAAAGATTTTTTTTATTTCTTAAAATATTCTGCCAATCTTGGATAAACCTCATACGAGGAACTCCACTTCTTGTGCAAATACTTATATTTTTTTATGTGATTGCAAATGCTGCAGGATTAAACAATCGCTTTTGGCTTGCTGTTTTAATTCTGTCTAATTTTAGCGCTGCGTATATTTCTGAAATTTTACGTGCCGCTCTTCAAGGTATCCCTCAAAGCCAGTGGGATGCCGCTAAAGCTCTTGGATTAAATAAAAGCCAAACGTACCTTCACGTCATTCTTCCTCAACTTTTTAAAGCAGCCCTACCTGCTCTTGCTGGTCAATTTGCCTCTATCGTAAAGGACTCCTCACTTTTATCAGTGATTGCTGTGAGTGAATTTACACTTAGCGCTCAAGAGATAAACTCGTTAACCTACAGTACGCTGGAAGCCTATATTCCACTTGCTATTGGATATTTACTAATAACAGCACCCATAGCATGGATCAGTCATAAAATAGAAATGAAACTTCAGTATGAAGCTTGAAATAAAAAATCTTTCTTTTGGATATAATCAAATTAAAATTTTTGAAAGCTTTAACTTTCAAGAAAGCTTTGAAACTCTTTCACTCATTGGTCCTTCTGGAAGTGGTAAATCAACCCTGCTCCGACTTCTCTGCGGTTTAGAAATTCCTCTTGAAGGAACAATTTCTTGGAATGACAAACTCGTACCTAAAAACGAATTCCTTTTAAATGATTTTAGAAAACAAAACGGTGTTGTTTTTCAATCTTTCAATTTATTTCCGCATTTAACCGTCCTAGAAAACATCTGTCTCGCTCTTGAGAGGGTTCATAAAAAAACCAAAAAAGATGCGAAAGACCGGGCTTTTAGCTTTTTAAAAAAGTTTAGCCTCGAAGATCAGGCGTCTCAAAAACCTGAAACCCTATCAGGAGGACAAAAACAAAGAGCGTCTCTCATCAGGGCTCTTGTTACTGAACCTTCTTTACTATTTTTAGATGAACCAACATCCGCGCTTGACCCTTTCATGACCCGAGAAGTTTTAAAAATGATTGAAACATTAAAATTAGAATTTAAGATTCCTCTTGTTTTAGTGACCCATCATCTTTCTTTTGCAAAAAAAATTGGAGGGCATCTTCTTATACTTAAAAAGGGGGCTCTTCATAAAACAGGTAAAGCAGAAAAACTTCTTCACGGTGATGAAGATGAAATTTATGATCAATTATTAAAATAAATTAGTAGGCCCAATAAGGTCCAGTGCCCAAACTCGAAGTCGCCCCATTTATGCCGTTGTAGACATTTCTGCCTAGAAAAAAAGGCAATCCCCAATCAAAGCCAATCATCGGATCGGGATCAGCGTTACCGTCTCCATCACCGGCATCTCCACCTAGGTTGTAAAACACTCGATTTGGTTCAAGCAGATCTTGAAATCCAATAATCTTGAAATTTATGAGAGATGAAATAACCCCATCTGCTCCTAGAGTTGTTGCCTGAAGAGAGAGTTCAGATTCTGGACAAAAAAACCAAGGAGCTCCTATGCTTGAACAATTCGGTATAACTGCCGAACTAGGAGCATCAAAATAAAGACCATTTGAACCAGTGTCTAAAAACGATGTTTCGTAATTTGTTCCTCGATAAATGGTCTTAAAATATGCAAAGTTATCTCCGATAACTTCCTCAGCTGCCTTGTGAGTTTTAAGATCAGATGTTGCAGAGTTATTTGCATAACCAATAGAAGATGCTGTTCTCGTATCTATGCCAAGAATCAAGTTTCCTTCAACGGCTGCAGCACCCCCCTTGGGAACACTTGGAAGCTGAACAATCAAGCCGTTGTTATCTACATCTAATAATGAGACGGGGTTTTTCAATTGTTCCGTTGCAACAAGAGCTTGAGTCTTTTTACAGGGCGAAATGTCTGGGGGTAAACTTGTGTCAGCTGGATCACAATTAAAATAAATATTTGAATTAAAAATTTCACAATCAATGCCACAATCTTCTGCAAATAAACCCACTCCTAAAATTCCATTAAATCCCGCCGTAGCTGGGCTTTCCTCGGGTGAAGAACCATCTGCAGTGTTTTCGCATTTAGAAGTGTAATTAGCAAAATCTCGATCAATGATTTGAATCGGAGAAAGCACAGGATCTTCTCCTCCAAGAATAATCCGCGCCTTCATTACCGGGCCCCAATCAGCACTTCCATCACCAAATCTTGCACACTGTACAAGCTTTCCATTAACACCCGAATTTGATTTAGAAAAAAACTCAAAATCTTTTGCAACCTTTGATAAGTCATAAGGTTCTAATTTAGTGAAAGCATCTTTAAAAACTCGAAGACCAAAACTACCTGTATCCAATAAAATATCACTTATTTTTTCACATTTAACTCCTGTTAAAGAATCACAAAGCGTCACTTCAACACATGGCTTATTAAGGTAGCTGTCTGAGGAACAAGTTGAACCATTGACAGTGAGCTTAAGGACGTTTTTTCCACTAGCGGGCGGAATTGTAAATCCATTGGGAAGATCCAACTGAAGACCTTCATCATCTGACAAGGTTTCTGAACCCCCACAAGAAAATAAAAATAAGATCAAAAAGAAACTAGCGAATTTCATAATTTGTCACTCCTAGGGGTAGACTTGAATGCAAATAAGCCTTCCCTTTTAAATTTCTCATATGGCCAGATAAAATAAGCGTGACATTTTTTGATTTCACAACACGAAATCTTTTGCCGTGAATTCTTTTTTGTTTCTTAGCTGCCTGAACATACTCATCGTAATGAGCGGATAGAACTTGCTTGAGTTCAGGATGGCTAATACCTGACCATGCTACAGCAAAAACTTTTTTTTCAGAATTTATATACTCTCTCATCTTGTATTCAGGAAAACGAATCTCTCGAACATTAAATTTTTCTTTTAAATTAATCTTAGTTGAAACTTGATCTCCCAAGCCTGCAAAAACAAGAGGAATAAAAAGAAACGATAGGAACAACCCTAAAACATAAAAAGAGACCCGAGACATGAACTAATTATAAGCAAAAATTTAATTATTAGGGCATAATTCCCATTACATAAATTTCACGGGAACCCTCACGAATAGCCTCTGGACGAAAGACCTTTGAACCCTTAAAAGTTTTACGAAATTCATTCCAAAACTCATTAAAGCCTGGACCCTCAAATATTTTTGCTAAAAACTTTCCGCCCGATTTTAAAAGACCTTTTTGAGCAAGCAATATCGCACTTTCCACTAACTGAATGGAACGAGCGCAATCACTTTCCTTAATCCCTGAGGTTTTCACCATGGCGTCACTTTGCAAAATATCAAAAGGAGCCCACTCCTGAACCTGATTCCTTACACCTTCATGATCGGTAATATCTTGTATAAAAAAATGAACATTTTGAGCATCTGTGCGAATCGCAACAATATCAAGGCCCACGACGAGACCTGACGATCCTACTTTTAGAGAAGCAAATTGCAACCAACTTCCCGGGCTTGATCCCAAGTCTAAAATCTTGTGACCTTTTTCATAAAGTTTAATTTTTTTATCAATTTCTTGAAGCTTAAAAACACTTCGAGCGACAAAACCTTCCTCATGAGCTTTTTTGGTATAAGCATCTACAACTTGATAAGGTTTTTTTTTCTTTTTAACTTTTATCACAATGCTCATTTCCTAAATAAATTTCGTGAATAACTTTTTCAAAAGAATCTTGAGTTTGAGAATGTAGTTTTCTTCTTAGATCTTTATTTAACCTTGAATCAAGAGAAACAACTCGCGATAAAAAAACATCCCTCACCTTAGAAGCGCCTACTTGATTCACAAGAGCTGTTGAACAAGCCTCATTTTGTAACCACTTTGAAAGAACTCGAGGATTTAATTCCGTCTCAGAAAAATCATGGACATGTTTTGACTCCCAAATAGGAATTCGGGCGGCATAAGCCCGAACAACAGGAGAAGGGTCATCTTTTGCTAAAGAATAAAAAGTCGCTATGAGTTTTTCTTTTACAAACGGTAAATCAAGAGATTGTTTTGGGTGTTCCCAAACTCTTCGAGTGAGGCTCAAGCAAGAACTTGAGCGAACATCTTCGTTAAGACTTTTAGCAAAATAAATCATGGCCTCCCATGAACACAAAGGATGCCCTAAAACATCCTCCACAAGAAAATCCTCTATCTCCTGAAAAGGAGTTTCTAAAATAGGCTCGGAGAGTTGAGTAATGGTAGCTTGTCGATTTTTAAATTTCTCAGCAGCACGAGAAGAAATTTGTTCCAGTGAGTGCTTATGAAGAAAAGAGAGAGTTTTGTCAGAAACATCGCTCCTGTTCACAATCCATAAAGAAGGACCAGGCTCACGCAAAGCCTCTAGAAAAATATCTTCTCGAATAAATGGAGATAAAAACAATTCAGCAGCTTCTACTGCCGTAACACTTTCAACACACTCTCTTAATTTTTCAAACTGATTGGTAAACTTTTCAGAGCCCAAGATTTTCAATGAGAAGCGAAGTCGCCTCACCGCCTCCTATGCAAAGGCTTGCAACACCCCAGCGTTTTTGACTTTGCTGAAGAGCATGAACAAGCGTTACCAAAACTCTTGCTCCACTCGCTCCTATCGGATGCCCTAAAGCCACAGCGCCTCCTCGAACATTGACTTTGCCAGGGTCCAGCTCAAGTAATTTCATATTCACGAGAGCTACCGCCGCAAAAGCCTCGTTGATTTCCCACAAGTCGATGTCACTTGCTTTGAGATTTGCTTTTTTTAGCAAAAGACGGATGCTTTCTGCCGGAGCTGTTGTGTACCAAACAGGATCCTGAGCAGCTTGGGCCTGAGCAACAATACGAGCAAGAGGTTTCATCTTTTTTGCTTCTTCATCGGAGCCTAGTAACAAAACAGCTGCCCCGTCGCTTAAACTACTTGCATTCGCTGCGGTCACTGTTCCCTGCGAATCAAAAACTGGACGCAGAGAAGATGCTTTTGCAGGATCAAACTTAAAAGCTTCTTCGTCTGCTTCAAAAACAAGTGTTGTTTTTTTATTTTTTATTTCTATCGGAGTGATTTCGTTTTTAAAAAGTCCTTGAGTTATAGAATCCTGAGCTCTTTTGTAGGAAAGAGCTGCGAATTTATCCTGTTCCTCTCTCGTTAAATTATATTTTTTGGCACAAATTTCTGCCGCAGAACCCATGTGAAATTGATTGTAAACATCCCACAATCCATCCTTGATCATGGAATCAACCAACTCCCCATTTCCCAGTCGAAGCCCTTGTCGAATTTTAGGCAATAAATAGGGAGATTGGCTCATAGACTCCATACCTCCTGCCAAAACAAACTGCGACTCACCAGAGCGAATGGATAAATCTGCAAGCATGACAGACTTTAAACCCGAGCCGCAAACCTTCCCAACAGTTGTGCAAGGAACGCTTTGCGAAAGGCCCGCTTTAAGTGCTGCTTGTCTTGCGGGAGCCTGCCCTACTCCTGCGGTCAAAACACATCCCATATAAACTTCGTTTAATTGTTCAACTTCAAAATTTCCGAGTGTGTCTTTAATCACACTCGAAGCAATTTCAGGTGCCGATAACTGACTAAGACTGCCCTGAAAAGAAGCAATCGCGGAACGTTTCGCAGAGTATATAAAAGTTGCTGCCATACGTTATGACTTATACTCCAAAACAGCTAAAAATAACGAGTAGGAAATAAATGGGGATGAGAATTGCTTTTACGCATAATCTAAAAACAAATAACTCCGAGGCTGAAGCTGAATTTGATACGATCGAAACGGTTGAACGGCTTTCAAACTTACTGCAATCATTAGGTCACGAGGTCTTTCAAGTTGAGGTTTCGGGCCCCCCAGCACGAGTTCTAGCTCGTTTAGAAAGCCTCGAGGCTGATATTGTATTTAACACTGCTGAGGGGAGCTTTGGTCGATTTAGAGAAGGTTTTTATCCGGCTCTTTTTGAGCAAATGGGCTTTGCCTTCACTGGGTCTGATGCCTACATTTGCAACCTGACTCTTGATAAGGATCTCACAAAATCGCGAGTATCTCGCTGTGGAGTACCGGTTGTTCCCTCTGTTTTTGTGACAGAAAAAAACACCTCTCAAATTTCAAATTTACGTTTTCCCCTATTTTTAAAACCAAATTATGAAGGAAGCTCAAAAGGCATCACTCAAGAATCTGTCGTTACGAATGCTCACGAATATCAAATAAGAATAAAAGAAATGCTCAAAAGATATCCCGATGGAATTCTTGTAGAAGAATACATCGATGGCACAGATATCACTGTTCCCTTTGTTGAGGGGCTTTCTGAAAAGACCAAGGGAATTCTTTCACCTGTTCAGTATGTCTTTAGCGAAAAATCATGCTCAAAGAGAAAATACAAAATATATGATTACGAATTAAAAAATTCCGACTCAGATTCCGTAAGCGTTAAGGTTCCCGCTGACACAACTGAAAAACAATCCAAACTTCTTACAGAATATGCTGCTAAAATCATTCATGATCTTGGCGTCAGAGATCTTGCTCGACTTGATTTTAGAATTTCTAACTCTGGAGAAATTTATTTTATAGAAATAAATGCTCTTCCAAGCTTGGAAGAAGGTGCAAGTCTTTTTGCAGCCGCTCATCATGCAGGAATAAAAAATGATGCTCAAGTTTTAGAAGCTGTCCTAAATTCGTCCTCAAATCGTTTTCAAATCAAAAAGAAAAAAATGAAAACCCGCCCCCTTAATCATCTCCGAATCGGATTTACCTACAATGAAAAGAGAATCACTCCCGGAATGAATCCTCTTACCGATACCGAAGCTGAATTTGATGGACCGCGAACACTTGAGGCCATTCGAAATGCTATTCGAAAAATGGGCCACGAAGTGATCGACTTTGAAGCAACAAGCGACTTACCAGCAAAGCTAGGATCAGCCGACGTTGATATTGTTTTTAACATTGCAGAAGGTTTAAAGGGAAGAAATCGGGAATCTCAAGTTCCCGCTCTTCTTGATATGATGGGTCTTCCCTATACAGGAAGCGACGCAACAACTCTTGCAGTCACCCTTGATAAAGGACTTGCTAAAAAAGTTGTGGCAGAAGAAGGCGTACCCACCCCTCCTTCGTTTATCATTTCTGATGCGCGCGAAAAAATACCCTCAACCGTACTTTATCCTCTCATCGTAAAACCCGTTGCAGAAGGGAGTAGCAAGGGAATTTATTCCTCAAGTGTTGTTCATAGTGAAAATGAACTTCGAGAAACAGCTTCGAAAATTATTGAACGCTATAATCAACCAGCGCTGGTAGAAACTTATGTGGGTGGAAGAGAATTTACTGTGGCACTTTTAGGAGAAAAGCGTCCGAAAGTTTTGCCTCCTATGGAAATTCTTTTTTTAGATCAAGTTGACTTCCCCGTTTACAGCTATGAGTACAAACTTGATTTTGAAAATCATATCCGATACGAAACAAAACCCTCTTTAAGTTCCAAGCAAAAAAACCTCATCGAATCTTATGCGCGCAAAGCTTTTATGGCTTTAGGGTGCCGTGATGTTGCTCGGATGGATTTTCGAATGGATCTTTATGGAAATCTTTACTTTCTTGAATGCAATCCTTTGCCAGGCTTAACTCCAGGCTGGTCTGACTTGTGTCTCATCGCAGAAGGTTGCGGTATGAGTTACGAAACTATCATTCAAGAAATTTTGTCACCGGCAATTAAGAGACTCAAAGATTTGCGCAAAGATTTATCTGTTGCTCACAAAAATGGCGCGACAAGAGAGCCGCTCCAAGAGACAATGGTTTCATGAAGCTCAAACGTTGTCGCCTTCGTGATTTAGGTATTTCAATTGGCAAATTTCCAACGGGTCCTCAAAATTCAATCACTGATATTACAGGCGTAAAAGTTGGTCACTCCACAATTATTAAAGGAACCGGTAAACAAGGAACAAGAAAAGGCGCTGTACGAACGGGCGTCACCGCTATTCTTCCCAACAGTGGCAACGAATACACACAATCGCTTAAAGCCGGCGGTTTTGTCTTAAACGGTGCGGGTGAAGTATCAGGCCTCACTCAAATCATTGAATGGGGAATCATAGAAACGCCTATTTTGCTAACAAATACTCTCAGCGTGGGGAGTTGTGCAGAATCAGCTGTAAAATACATGGTACAAAAATACCCAGAACTTGGAAATAGGCACGATGTTGTGATCCCTATTGTGGGAGAATGTGACGATAGTTGGCTCAACGACATTGCAGGAACTCACGTAACTTATAAAAACGTTGTGGAAGCGATTGAAAGTGCGAACTCAGGTCCAGTTGAGGAAGGCTCTGTGGGTGGCGGAACCGGAATGATTTGCTGTGATTTTAAAGCAGGAATTGGATCTTCCTCTCGAGTGATAAAAATTGGAAAAGATTCTTATACTGTAGGAATTTTAGTTATGAGTAACTTTGGAGAGATGGAAGATTTACGCTTGGATGGCTATCCAATCGGAAGAAAATTTTCACCAAAATTTAAAGAATATCAACGAAGGAGAGAAAACTACGGAAGTATCATTGCTGTCCTCGGAACAGACGCTCCTCTTACCGTGCATCAACTCAACCGTCTTTCTAAAAGAGTTGGTTTAGGAATTGGAAGAGTGGGAAGCTACGCAGCTAACGGATCAGGCGAAATTATTCTCTCTTTTTCTACAGCTAACAAAATTGAGCGCTTTGGAGATTCCGTTTATTACTCCTTCAAGGCTCTTCACGACCGCTATATTGATCCATTCTACTTAGCAGCAATTGAGGCCACAGAAGAAGCTATTTGGAATTCATTAACAACAAGTGATTCCATGCAAGGAGCAAGCGAACACTTTGCTCCTGCAATTCCGTTGGATGATATTAAGAGTACAAGCATTATCTAGTTCGGTCTCTAATTGTAAGAAAAGTCACAACCAGAGTCGCTACAGTCGCTATAACTGAAACAGTTGCAACAACCTGCGGTTCGATAAAAGGTTTTCTTGGCTCCACATAAACAATATCATTCGCCATGAGGGGAATGTCATGAGCGTTGGGATTATCAATAAGCTCATCAACATCCACCGTAAAAGTTTTTTCAACTTTTTCTGCTGTTCTTTTAATCCTAACTTTACTTAATTTAGCGTTATCGTTTGGACCTTGAGCAAAAGACAATACATCAATCAAAGTCGCAGTTTTGGGAACACGAAAAAGCCCAGTCGTTTTGGTAGCACCCCAGACGTTTACGGGAATCATGATGGCACCAGGATACTTGCCTCCCATGTACTCAACGGGTCTCCAACCAAAATCTCCAAAGGCTCCTCCTGGTCTGTTGGGATCAACTCCCAAACCACCGCCGTAGTTAAATTGAGAAGGTCCAGTCTGCAAACTCTGGGTAAACACTAAAGAACTTTGAGCAAGAAAAAGAAAAAAAGCGACTAACCTGTAAAGCTTCATAATTATTTTCAGTATAAAAGCTTGCCCTATAAAATCAAGCGGCAGTTTTAATTTTATCTATCTCAACACTTTTATTGCGTAAAGCTGCTGGGGAAACTTTAGGCTTAGAGGGATCAAAACCACCAACCTTAAGAAGGTCCGCGGGCTCATCAAGGACAAACATCGTTTCCTTACTCAAGAAACCTCTCATCTCACCAACAAACTTCTCAAGCAAGTCGATCTTAATTGTCTTTGCGTCGCAAGTCACAATACTTAAACCCGCATATCGAGAAAGGTCAGCAGCGTCTGCTCCCTCGAGACAAGATTTCGCATGGATAAAGATAAAATCGTACTGTTCTTTCAGCTCTCCTAATAAATTAAAAAATTCCTGAGAAGCTAATCTAAATTCTTTGGGCATCCTGTCAGGATTACCCGTCAAAATGTCTAAACCTTTTTGAAATTGAAAAGGAGAAATATTCACTTCTCCCTCATGAAACGACAACTCACTTAATCCGCCATCCAAGGGGGCTCCCGTTAAACTTACAAGAGAATTATGAGTTAAGTCGGTTTCTACTATTAAAACTTTTCTTCCCGTGTTAGCAAAATATAACCCTAAATTAAGTCCAACAGTTGCAGACTGCATAGAGTCATCAACAGAAGACATAAGCACAATTTTACTTTTAAGAAAGTTCAAAGTATTTTCAAGATTGATCGCACATTTTGAAAAATAAAAGTGATATTTTTCATCCAAATCATTCAACAAAGGATTTCGATAAGAAGGCAATCCGCCAAGAACTTTCAGACCAATTTCCTCAAAAGAACTTATTGTATTTAAAGATGGATTCTTTAATTCTCTACCAAGAGAAAGCATCATACCTATCATTAAACTAAGTAACCCTGTAAATATAACATATGACAAAACAGAAGAGCCCTGCGAATACGTAACTGGACTATAAATAAAGCTCATTCTCCTTACTGCTTTAAAATCTGAAACATCTAAACGGGAAAGCCCCTTTTTAAAGGTCTCAATATTTCTTTGAATACCCGCCAACAGAACATCTAAACCTCGTATTTGATTTTCCATTGATAATTTTTTTGTCAAATCATCATTCATTGCTTTTAGGGAGTTTTCTAATTCATTAAGCTTATTTTCATAGAAAACATTTTCAGTATTAATTGCCTCTAGGTTTTGAGCATAGTTGGATGTTCCAGAAATACTATTTGAATCCCCCTCTTCATTGAGCGAGTCGGCCTGAAGATCCTGAAGCTTTTTAGAAGTCGCTTGAAGCTTTGCCTCTACAGTCTTATACGGGTAGCTCTCTCCATCCATTCCTTGCTTAAGATATTCGTTTTTTAAGTAATACAAACCATTAACATCTCCCTTCAGAGCAATTTTTGTTTGTGCATCCTCACTTTTTTGCCTAGCTTGCAACTCTTTCATTTTTTGTAATTTATTTTGAACATCGTTTATTTTTTTTTCAAAATGTTTTTGTAAAGCCTGATTTGAACTGAGAGCAATTTTTGTTGAAGCAAGTTGTGTTATTAACTGTCCAATTGCCACACCCTCCACATTTGGGATAGAATTCAAAAGATTTGTCTTTTGGGCTGTGTTATCCGCAAAATCTTTTTCAGCATTTAAAAGACGATCTTTAATAAGTGTTCGAGCTGATTGAATATCATCCATATCCTCTTTGACTAAGTAATCGCTCATCATTTTGGTGATAATACTCGTAAAGGCTTCCAATTCTTTAGAATTATTTGATTTAAACCTAACACTAAATCCACCTTTAGTATTTCTTAAATTTATTAATGCTCTTTTATCAGAATTTGTTATTTCTATTTTATTTCTGATAAAATCATTCACTCTTGCTTTAAGCTCATCAGGCTTTGGGTTTTTTTCTTCTTTTGACTTAAAAATCGACATGGCCGACGGATCCTTGAGAGCCGTTTCATAGCAAAAATCAATAAATTCACTTGATTTTAATAACGTTACTGCTTTCTCAGAATAAGCGCTTAGATCATCCGACACTCTTCCCTCATCACCAGAAGCTAAAGAATCCAAGGACCTAAACAAAGTATTGTTGTCAGCACTACTGAAAACGGCTGTAGCTGACTGATCATAAATTCCCCTTGTTCCCTCGGGTCTAAAAATAAAAAATACAGCAAAAAATAGAGCTGATGTGCCTAGAAAAAGTCTTTTGTGGAGGGCTGTTTTTTTAATGAGAGTTCCAAAAGTAAATTGATTTTCAGAATCAAGAAAATTTCGAAGTTTATACTTCTTGTCATCTGACAAGGTACTCACTCTTTTAATGGAAGTAGCTTGTGTGTTCTCGCCACTTTTTTGGATTTTAAACTCGCCCATCAGTCTATATTTCGGCAAACGCCTTTCAAACCTTTAAGTTTGTAATGAGTTAAAACTAAAAATTAACTTTTAATTAATAAAAGGCCTTTTATATGAATTTTGGCGGAGAGAGTGGGATTTGAACCCACGGTGGGATTTCTCCCACGCGCCCTTAGCAAGGGCGTGCCTTAAGCCACTCGGCCATCTCTCCGTGATAAGGGAATGACGTATAAAAGGTATAAACTCTGACAAGGCTTTCGTAAAGCCCAGAAAAAAAGAGAAAGAAAAACAAACACAGAAATAATGAAGGGTTGTAGAGACTTAACTCCACAACCCTTCAAGCCCGTCAGGTATCAGCGACTAAGCGCCAACCTCCTGGGGGCTATAACTTGTACTTGAACTTGTCACAGCACCACCTCCTTCCGAACCCTTAGGGTTCTGGCCACAGGGGCCGACGGACCCCTGTATAGCGTCTACAATAATGAGTATACCAAAACTTCTTTCAATTCATCTTTAAATTTTCTTAGCTTTCTTAAGTTTAAGTTTAGAATTAGTTTAATTTTGATGTCTCTCCCCTACCCCAACAGTATTCATGAAATTGGGATTTCAAAAAAAAATATAATTTTAACAGATGGCGCGTCTCGGGGAAATCCCGGAGCCGCAGGATGGGCTTTTATACTCTTATCCGGAGAGAAACAAAGCGCTGTTGAAAAATGTGGATACTCACCAAAAGAAACAAACAATAGGATGGAAATTCAAAGTTGTCTTGAAGCTTTTAAATGCGCCAAAGAACTTCAATTAAAAAACGATCTTATTTTTTTATCAGATTCTAAATTCGTCATAGAAGCAACAACAAACTGGCGCTTTTCGTGGAGAAAAAAAAGCTGGCATAAAAGTGATGGATCACCTGTTTTACATGCAGATCTTTGGCACGAACTCGATCAGTTAGCGGATGAATTTAAACATACGTTCTATCATGTGGAGGCTCACAAGGGACACCCTGCAAATACAAGATGCGATCAACTAGCTGTTGAAGCTGCCCTTCAATCAAACCCCAAACTTTTTGAGGGAGTCCTTGAAAGTTATCCGCATTTTGAAAAAATTTCTCTTGAATCAGTCTTCGCGTCTCCTAAATACCTTTGCTGGAATCAATCTAAAAAAATTGAATTTGAAAAATGGACTCAAGCTCAAGAATTTATGCAAAAAAATCCAGGTTTTCGAGTTAAGAAAATATTTAGCTCTGAAAGTTCATAAAT
This sequence comes from uncultured Bacteriovoracaceae bacterium, assembly GCA_964407615.1. Classification (GTDB taxonomy): domain Bacteria; phylum Bdellovibrionota; class UBA2428; order UBA2428; family UBA2428; genus CANIGN01. The sequence goes on from CAYOWH010000008.1 coordinate 19,340, forward strand.
AAATTTTTATTTTTTAGCCATTTCAGAGACCAAATCACTTAAAACGTTTAATCCTTCATCAACATAGACTTGAATAACTTCCTTTTTTTTCTGAGCTGTTGTCTTTTTCTTTTTCTTATCTTTATCTTCTTTCGCTTTTTCTTCTTTTACTTTTTTGCGAAAATCAGCAAGTTTCACAACGCCTTTATTTTTTTGAGCGTCTGCTAATTCTTGAATAATTTCTTTGAACTTTGGATTTTTAGAAACCCGCTCTTTTGACTTAGCCTGAAGTTCAGGCACAAGAGAGGATGGGATTTCCTTCCATTTTTTTGTTTGGTTTCCTTGAGCACTTAAAAAAGAAGGAATGTTTTGCGGAGGTAAAGAGTAGTCACCTGACTTCTCTCCCAACTCGTCTATGCTCCATATTGTAGGAATAACAATGTCTGCTGAAACTCCTTGATGCTGTGTCGTTTCGCCATTTGGAACAAAGAACAAAGCTGTTGTTGTTTTTGCAGCACCAAGACCATATGGTAAGGGTTGAACCTGCTGAACGGTTCCCTTTCCAAAAGTATGATCCGCTCCCACAACAATTGCTCTTTTGTATGATTTTAAAGCTCCTGCCATGATCTCAGCTGCAGAGGCCGTGAGACGACTTGTTAACAATACAAGTGGGCCTGTATAATTCACAGCAGAATCATCATCTTCAAGTATTGAGACAGAGCCATCACCATCTTTAGTAGCAACGATTCCACCGCGTTCAATAAACAGTCCGGATATACTTCGTGCGCCTTCAAGAAGACCTCCGCCGTTTTGTAAAAGATTCACAACGATTCCATCTACTTTTTTTGCTGAAGCCTCAGTGATAAGACGTTTCATGTCTTTGTAGCAGGAGCGCTTAGAGGACTCACGAGGATCGGTACTTCCATAAAAAGATGGAAAATCAATAATAGCAAACTTCTTCTTTGCACCATTAACAACTTTATCGACATAAGAAATGCTTGCCGCTTGATCTTCAAGAGCAATTTTATCACGAACAATGGTCACTTTATTTTGAGAGGTCGTATTTCCTTTTTTTCTCATGATCGTGAGATTTACTTTTGTTCCTTTTTTACCTCTAATAAGACGAACAACGTCCCTTAAATCCATATCAATAACACTTACAGGGTCTCCTGTTTCCTGAGCTACAGCTATGATTTTATCTTTCGTCTCAAGAACTCCAGCTCTATCAGCAGCCCCACCCTTTATAAGCTCTTCAACAACCGTGTATCCGTCTTGAGAGCTTAGTGTCGCCCCAATCCCCTCAAGTTCAAGATTCATTTGAATATTAAAATCTGCCATTTCCGTTGGCGACATGTAACTCGAATGAGGATCAAGAGCTAAAGCAAAAGAATTCAAAAAGCTTGAAAGAGTGTCTTCAAACTTTTCATCTTGAAGTCTTTTTGTTGAAAGCTCATATTTTTTCTTTAGAAGTTTTTTTGCTTCATCCGAGGCTGTATCGGCCATGAGATAGTTTGAATATTGAAAGTGAATAAAGTTTGTCAAAAATTCATCTTTAGCTTTGGTTGTTTTAAAAAAATCTCTTTTATCCGGATCACTTACGAATTCAGTATTTTCATTGAATTTATAATTTGGCCCCAAGAGTTTTTCGGCAAACTTTGCATTTTCCTTTGAACGCTCAATCAACAAGGCCTTTGTTCTTTCAAGAGCAGAGCAATCTCCAACGCTCATACGCTCAAACATTTTAAAGAGATCCGTTTTGATTTTTTCAACATCGCTATCTAGGAGAAGAGTCTTTGAGCCATCAATCCACTTCAAATATTGTTTAATTGTGCGATCTGCCAGTTCGTTATCAAACGTTTTCCACTTTACATGTGAAAGCAAATAAAACTGCATGAGCTGAGGAACTCTTTCGCAGGTGAGACCAAATTTTCGCAACTCCTCACTTTTTAAAGCAGGCAAAGACTCTCTTCCCCACATTGATTTTTCGTGACCCATTTGAGCAACCACGAAAGACCCGATTAAAAGTGAGGAGACTAAACCACCGGCGATTATCCACTTATTTTTCATGAAATTCCCTTTATTTTATCATCGAATGAATCTGGCTTTACATGAGCCATTAATAAAGAACTTGGCTGCGTAGCGTTGTAAAAATACGAACACCTTATCGCCTCTAAACTTTAGAGCGATTAATGATGTGTCATGCTTCGTACTCTGAGCTGGAATGTAAATGGTATTCGCGCTTGTGCCCGCCAAGGCTTTGTCGATTTACTCAATAAATCCGAAGCTGACATTGTGGGCCTCCAAGAAGTTCGCGCGACCAAAGAACAAGTTCCCTCTGAAATTCTTGAAAATACAAATTACCCGCACCAGTTTTATGTAGAGGCCGAAAAAAAAGGCTACAGTGGCTGCGCTATTCTTTGTAAAAAGGCCCCCGAAGACGTTATTTACGGCTTGAAGGATAAAGAATTTGATCGTGAAGGAAGATTCATTGCTGCCGTTTTTAAAGAAGCTGTTTATATTTCAGCTTATTTTCCAAATAGCCAAGAGGGCGGTAAAAGATTGAGCTATAAGCTTGATTACTGCAAATTGATCCACAAATTTTTAAAAAATCTTGAAAAAACTTACCCTTCAAAAGCAATTATTTTAGCAGGCGATTACAACATTGCTCATGAAGAAATAGATCTTGCAAGACCCGAATCTAATCATGAATCTCCTGGATTTTTACCCGAAGAGCGAATGTGGATGTCTTCATTTTTGGCTGAGGGATGGATTGATACCTATCGTTATCTGCACCCAAAAACTGTGAAATATTCTTGGTGGAGTGCCCGAACAAAGGCAAGGGGAAGAAATATTGGATGGAGGATTGACTACCACACTGTTAACAGTGAAGCGAAATCTCGAATTTCAGATGCTGAAATTTGGGATCACGTGATGGGGTCTGATCATTGTCCTGTCGTTTTAAATTTAAAGTAAATTTATTTTAAACTTGAATGTATCCAACGATCGTAAGTTTTGAAAACAGAATCAGGCTTATAAACAACTAAGCAAGGAACATCGTATGGATGATCTTTTAAAATAAAAGAAACCGCTTTTTTTAGCTTCTTCTCACTCGTCTTAATAAGGGCAACATATTCTTTTTCGATACAAACTTTTTCTTTCCATCGATAAACTGAAGCTTCTATCGGTAAAACGTTTACACATGCCGCAAGTTTTTCAGTGATAAGGTCAAAAGCTAAATCCTCTGCAGTGGCCTTGCTTGGAAAAGTACAATAAATTGTGCGTAACTTAGATTGCTTATTCATAAAGAAAAGAACTAGCCACCCAAATAAGCTTCTCGAATTTTATCACTCTTTAACAAGTTTTTAGCTTCATCTACAAAACTCAAGCGCCCTGTTTCGAGGACAATTCCTCTATGAGAAATTTCAAGAGCTTGAACAGCATTCTGTTCAACAAGAAGAATGGTTTTTCCTTGATTATTAATTTGTACAATAATTTCAAAAATCTTTTGAATAATTTGGGGAGCCAATCCAAGGCTTGGCTCGTCTAGCAATAAAACTTCTGGCCTTGCCATAAGAGCTCTCGCAATCGCAAGCATTTGCTGCTCTCCGCCCGAAAGAGTTCCCGCATTTTGCTTACGTCGTTCTTTCAAGCGGGGAAAAAGAGTGAAAGCATTTTCCAGATCTTCTTCGTAAGCTTTTTGATCAGGAGATGACCAAGCCCCCAAATCAAGATTTTCTTCAATCGATAAATTTAAAAAAATACCTCGCCCCTCTGGAGATTGCACAAGTCGCCGACGAACAATTTCATGAGCAGGAAGCGTTGAAATTTTTTCATCTTTAAAAGTAATTGTTCCCTTTGTTGTTTTTTTCAACCCAGAAATCGCACGCAGAGTGGTTGTTTTACCTGCACCGTTTGAACCAATAATCGAGAGAATTTCCCCCTTATTAAGATTAAAACTAACATCCTCGAGCGCCTTAATAGCTCCATAATAAACAGAAACGTTTGATAAAGATAAAATAGCTTCGTTCATGCGCTTATCTCCGCAGGTGCTTTTCCTAAATAAGCCTCAATCACTTTTGGATTATTTTGAATTTCCTTTGCATTTCCTTCAGCAATTTTCACTCCGTAGTCCAAAACTGCAATACGCTCACAAATACTCATCACAAGCTTCATATCGTGTTCAATTAAGAGAACTGTTACATTTAGTTTGTCGCGAATAAGACGAATGGTATCCATCAGATCGCGAGTTTCATTTGGATTCATTCCGGCTGCAGGCTCATCAAGCAATACAAGACGTGCTCCTGTACCCAAAGCTCGAGCAATCTCCAAGCGTCTTTGTTCTCCGTAAGGAAGCGATCCTGCAAACTCGTGTGCCTTCACATCTAGGTTAAAGATTTTCAAAATCTCCATCGCCATATCAGCTTTGTGTTTTTCAATCTCCATACTCTTTGAACTGCGAAGAAGAACACTTAAAGGATTAGCTTTGGGCATCGACTCTGAATTGTCTAACGCTACAATCACGTTTTCCAAAACAGTCATGTCTTTAAACAAACGAATGTTTTGAAAAGTTCGGGCTAACCCACGCGCTGTGATTTTTGAAGTTTTGACTCCCAAGGTACTTTTTCCAAAAAGATCAATTGTCCCTTGAGTGGGAACGTAAACTCCTGTCAGCAAATTAAATAATGTAGTTTTTCCTGCTCCATTCGGACCAATGAGCCCAAAAATACTTCCCTCAGGTATGTCTAAAGATAAATCCCAAACTGCCTTAAGACCTCCAAAGCGAATGCCTAAATCTTTAAGACTTAATACAGACTTCATGATTGCACAGCTTCCTTATTTTTATTGAAAAACTTTTTAAAAAATGTAGCTATTTCTTTTCTTCCCATGAGTCCTTCAGGTCGAGAAAGCATCAAGATGATTAATAAAAAAGAATAAATAATCATTCTAAGATCATATCCGAATGTAAATTCTTGAAGGCCTCGCAATTTCTCTCGAAGAATTGTTAAAAAAATCGCAGCAATCACCGATCCTGAGAGAGAACCCATCCCCCCGAAAACGATGATCATGATGATTTCAAAACTTTTGTTAAAATCAAAAATTGCCGGAGTAATAATTTGAATTAAATGAGCGAAGAGAGCACCCGCAATACCTGCGAAAAACGCACCCACCATAAAAGCACGGACTTTTGTTTTAGTCGTAGGGACACCCATTGCTTCCGCGGCAATTTCATCTTCTCGAACCGCAATGAAACTTCTTCCGTAGCGACTATTGATAATTCTCCACAAAACAAAAAGAGTGACGAGCGTGCTTCCATAGATCCATCCAAAGCCAGCAATTGGGGGAATTCCGGGCAAGCCCCGAGAAGCTCCCACATAATCTGTAGTTTGCATAAGCACTCGAATAATTTCGCCAAAACCTAATGTTACAATTGAAAGATAATCTCCTCGTAACCTCAAAGAAGGCAACCCAACAACAAAACCCATCAAGCAAGCAACTAAGCCCCCTGCAATCAAAGGAAAAATAAATAAGATGCTTCCGTTAGGCGAAGAAAAAACAGAGGGAAATAAAACAGTTGTGATTGTTGCCGAAGTATAAGCGCCCACAGACATAAAGCCTGCGTGTCCCATAGAAAACTGTCCTGTAAAACCGTTTACCAAATTGAGGCTTGTTGCAAGGATAACATTAATTCCGCACAACAATATAATTTGAAGAGTATAAGGCTCAAGCTTACTCATAAAAGGATAAGCCAACATAAGAACCGCAAAGGCAATCAACCAATTTTTATTTTCACGAAACATAGAGAGCTCTACACTTTCTCAATTCGGTTTTCACCAAACAAACCCGATGGCTTAAAGAGCAAAATTACAATCAAAATACCAAAGGCTAAGGCATCTCTGTAAGAAGGATTTCCGTAGCCCACCAAAAACGCCTCAGAAATTCCCAAGGTAATTGCTCCTACAACTGCACCTAGAATACTTCCGATACCGCCCAGGACTGCAGAGACAAAGCACTTTAGCCCCAAAACAACGCCCATCAAAGGATCAATCTTTGGATAAATCAGCCCCACTAAAACTCCCGCTGCACCCGCAAGTGCTGATCCCAACATAAAAGTTAGAGAGATGATTTTATTAGTAGGAATTCCCATCAAACTTGCAAGATCGTGATTAAAACTTACAGCTCGCATAGCTCTCCCCACTCGTGTTTTAAAAATCACAAATTGGAGAATGAGCATGAGAACGATTGAAATCGACAAAACTACTACTTGAAGAGGATTGATAGAAAGAGAGCCCACTCCAAGATTTATTTCTGGCTTGAAGATTTGTGGATAAAATTGAGGAGAAGATCCAAAAACTTGCTGACCTGAATATTCCAAAAACAAAGAAACTCCAATTGCTGTTATAAGCAAGTTGATTCGAGGAGCTCCACGGAGCGGCCTATAGGCAAATCGCTCAATAATATATCCAATTGCAGCGCATCCAACCATCGCAGAAATCAAGGCTGCCACAAGCGCAAACACTGAAGGATTGGCAGCTAACCTAAAATAATTTGAGAAATAAAAAGAAATGAAGGCCCCCAACATGAAAACATCGGAATGAGCAAAGTTGATGAGCTGAAGGACACCGAAAACCATCGTGTATCCAAGCGCAATCAAAGCATAGATGCTACCAGTAGAAAGGCCATTAATAATGTGTTGTATGAACTCTAACATTTAAGGTTGTATGGTTGTTGAATATTTGAAATTTGAACCATCAACTTTCAAAACAACAGCCGCTTTCTTTGCATTACGTTTTTCATCAAGAGTAATTGACCCAGTCACTGCCTGATAGTTTTTAGTGGCAGCAATGGCATCTCTTAAATCTTTACCTTCTAAAGATTTTGCGTTTCTCATCGCATTTTCTAAAACTTTCATCGCATCGTAACCCATAGCTGCTAAGCCATCTGGAACTTGATTATACTTAGCTTTGTACTTTGCTATAAAATCCTGAACAACAGGACTTTTGTCTTCAACAGAATAGTGATTTGAGAAATAACTTCCATTGATAGAGTCTCCTCCAATTTCATAGAGCTTTGGAGAATCCCAACCATCTCCTCCCAGAAGTGGAGCAGAAATTTTTAATTCTTTGGCCTGACGAGCAATCAAACCCACATCTGTATAATAACCGGGAACAAAAATCGCTTCTGGATTTTTTCCCTTGATGGAAGTTAACTGAGATTTGAAGTCGATATCTCCTGCACTGTAGCTTTGATCAACAACAATTTTTCCACCACCAGCCGTAAAAGTTTTGGTAAAAAAATCTGCAAGACCCACACTGTAGTCATTTTTCACATCTCGAAGAACTGCAACACTTTTTACCTTAAGCGTCTCGAGAGCAAAGCGCGCCATAACTGTTCCTTGAAAGGGATCAATAAAACATACGCGGAATATATAATCTCCCATTTCTGTTACTCGAGGATTGGTTGAGGAGGGAGAAATCATCGGAACTTTGTATTGTTGAGCCACAGGAGCCATTGCCATACTTCGTGAACTTGCAACTTCGCCAAGAATCGCAACAACCTTATCTTTCGTCACAAGTTTTGTAACAGCAGTAGAAGCCTCTTCGGGTTTTCCTTGATCATCCATAGTGATCAATTGAATTTTTTTTCCGTTTATACCACCAGCTTCATTGATTTGCTCAACTGCGAGAGAAATACCGTTGTGAGTTGAGGAACCAAAAGTCGCTTCTGATCCAGTCATTGAGCCAACTTCGCCGATCTTTATAACATTTGAAGTTTCGACTGAAGCTGTCTCAGAACTTTTATTTCCTGTACATGAAGCGAGTACAAAAGCAATTAACGCATAAATTCCTGCTTTGTTTTTAATTTTCATGCGCACGAATATACAAATTTTTTGTCGCAAGGCAAAAGAAAAAACCAACTTTGTACAAATTGGACTGCTATGATAGCGAAAGATGAAAATGTTTTTTTATGTAAAACACCTTCTGGGAGCAGCCCTTGGAGCAATGACTCTCTGCGCAACCTGCGAAGAGGTTTCTCTCTACGAATTAAGTCCCACAATCAAAAAAGTTAATTTCGTCAAAAATAATAACTTACTCCAAGTCTTTGTAACCGCTACTGGACCGATCGAATGCTACAAGGAAAGAGAGATTGAACGAATCTTTGAAAAAGACAGGCTTAAAGTTATTCTTCGCCTTAAAAAAATTCCTAACAAAAAAGAATGCCAAGCTGTACATTTTGAATTTCAAGAGAAAATATATGAAGCACCTCTTGATCAAGTTCCCTCAAAACTTTGGATTCTCGGTCGCGAGGGATGGAATAAAATGGATTTTCAAAAATGAGTACTTGCCAAAAATGTGGAAACAATTTGGAAGCTCTTCTCTCAAAACTTCCTGGAAACAAACCTAGCCGACAAGATAACTGCCCCCAATGCCTGAGTGACCTTAAAAGTTGTCTAAATTGTGATTTTTATGATTCTTCCCGCAAATGGGAATGTAGGGAGGATATTTCAGAAAGAGTTTCAGACAAAGAAAAGAGTAATTTTTGTGATTATTTTTCGATCAATCGCAAACCATCAAATAAGTTAAATACGATGACAAGCAAGGATGAACTCCTAAACGCAGCGGAAGCTTTGTTCAAAAAAAAATAGAACTTATTCAATAATTTCTAAAACAGATCGAAGCTTGAGCTTGGTGGAAGCAGCATTCAGCACTGTTCGCAAAGACTGAGCTGTTCGACCTTGCTTACCAATGACTTTTCCCAAATCATCTTTAGCAACATGAAGCTCAATCACAGTGGTCTGTTCTCCACGGACTGCATTGACTTTAACTTGATCAGGAAAATCAACGAGCGCCTTTACAACGTACTCAATTAACCCGACTAGCTCGCTTTCTTTATCAGACATATTCGACCTCAATAACACTTTCGATTAGACTCTTCTAGCATGAAATTATGCCCTGTACAGAAAGCATTTGGCTTGTCTGTTTATCTTTTTCCACTTTTTTTAAGTGGACTGACTCAGTGTGGCATCAAAAAGCCCGTGAGCACTCAAGATTTACAAGAAGGGCCCCAATCTCATCTCTATTTAAAAACTAACAATGATCGCTTGCCCGAGGAACTTCAAAAATGAACTTCTACAAATATGAAGCTACCGGAAACGACTTCATCATTATCAATCGCCCCTGGAACTCCAAAGGAATTCAAGACTCCAACTTTGAATCAGATCAAAAATGGATACAAAAGCTTTGTGATCGTCATTATGGAATTGGTGCAGATGGTTTGTTTTTTATGTGGCTTGAGGACAACTATTGGAAATGGAAATTCTTTAACAACGATGGCTCCCCTGCAAATTTTTGTGGAAATGCTGCCCGCTGCGCTGTTCTTTGGCTGCACAATCAAATTGATCGAACTCGCGAAGATTGGGAGTGGAACGACGGAAAACAAATTTTTCGAGGCCACATTAGAAATAAAATCATCGAAGTTCGTTGGCCCAAAACTGAACTCAAACAATTAGAACTTAAAAGCCACCATCAATCCCTTCTCAAACAACTCCACGATCTGGGAGTCGAAAAGGCATTTTGGGTGCAAGCAGGTGTTCCTCACCTCGTTTTAATTGGAAGCTCTTGGCCTCGCAAAATTAGACATCTTTTTTATGCAAATCACCTGATTCATCATCCCGATTTTACAAAAGAGAGTAATATTTCTTGGCTCAGCCGAACGGATATGACTCTTGTGAGTTACGAACGAGGACTTGAAGCAGAAAGTCTTGCGTGCGGAAGTGGTGCACTTTCAGCCTATTACGCTCTTCTTCTATTAAGTAAGGAAGACAAAAACCTAAGAATCCCCCCTTCTCTTACTTTTACATTTCCAGGTGGGCCTCTGACTGTTACAGAATCAGATGAGCATCTTACTCTCTCAGGACCTGCTCACAAAGTTTTTGAAGGATATTATGAAGAATCTTAAATCCCCCTCTCAGTGGAAAGGTGTATGGACAGCACTCATAACGCCTTTTCAAAATGACAAAACACTCGATGAAATTTCTTTTAAAAATTTAATCGAAAAGCAAATCCTTGCGGGCATCACGGGGCTTGTGATTGCAGGCTCGACCGGAGAGGGATCGCTTCTTGATGATCAGCAATACGAGGCGGTTTTAAAAAAAGCTCTGGAATTTTCAAATGGACGAATTCCCCTTGTTGCAGGCCTTGGGATTGGAGGCACGCGCGAATGTTTAAAGCGCGGACGAATTGCAAAAGGCGCGGGAGTGGCGGGGCTCTTAGCTTCTCCACCAGCTTACATCAAAACTCCTGCTCGAGGATTGGTAGAGCATTTTTTAGAAATTGCAAAACTTGAAGTTCCCCTTTGCTTGTATGATGTTCCGGGAAGAAGCGCCCAAGCTCTGCCAGATGAAGTCATCGATCAACTCATTTCTTCTAAAGATCCTGCAGCTCAATTTATTTGCGCCCTTAAAGACGCAAGTGGAAAGCCAGAAAGATTAATTGGAAAAGATTTTTGGAAAGAAAAACTCGCACTTCTTTCTGGTGATGATGAAAGCTTTGTGCAATTTGTAAAAAACGGAGGACACGGAATTATCAGTGTCGCAACTCATTTTGCAATGAGAGATTTTGCAGCTGTTTTGAAAAACCCTGTTGAGGCTGCTCCTCGCTTTGAAAAAATAATGCCCTTTATAGGGGGATTGTATTGGGAATCTAATCCCATTCCCACAAAAAGCCTTTGTAAAAAACTGGGTTGGATAGCGGGAGATACTTTCCAAGCCCCTCTTATACCTATGAAAGCCGACTTACTTGAAAAATTAAATGGACTTTATCGTGAATCATTCTCTTAAAAAATTAGCGCTCGTAGGGAGCACAGGAAAGATGGGACAAAAAGTTATTGAGCTTTTGTCAGAAAATTCTTGGAAAACAAAGTTCAATCTCTCATCATCAATTCATCTCGAAACAAAAGATGTGCTTGAAAAACCAGATGTAGTTATTGATTTTTCCGTACCAGACTCTACTTTAAAGTGGTCGCAAAAATGGTCTGAACTAAAAACTCCAGTGCTCATTTGCACAACAGGTTTTAAAAAAGAGGAATTTGAAACTCTTAAAGAAAAATTAAAAAATAATCCTTGGGCCATGATTCCTAATACGAGTCTTGGAATTTATGCCTTCATCAAATCACTAAGAGCATACATTAAATTTTTCTCTGATATTCAAAGTATTACCCTTCACGAAGTGCATCATGTACATAAAAAAGACTCTCCCAGCGGAACGGCTTTGCTTCTAAAAATGGCCATGCTCGATGCAGGTTTTCCAGGAGATATCCACATTCAATCAGCACGTGAAGGAGAAGTTGTGGGGACTCACACGGTCATTATTCAACGAAGCTTTGATCGGCTTATACTCACACACGAGGCGCATGATCGTAGACTTTTTGCTGAGGGAGCGCTTTTACTTGCCGAAAAACTTGCCCTCAAGGCTCCCAGAGCGCAACCTTATACTTTTGATGAGATTCTTAGCTAATTTGATCTGGAGTTTGCGGGATTTATTTGGCAGAGTATTTATTCATCGCCCAGATGGCGGAACTGGTAGACGCGCAGGTCTTAGAAGCCTGTATCCATGTGGTGTGGAGGTTCGAGTCCTCTTCTGGGCACCAATTTTAAAATTAATGATAAAAAATCTGAGCGTGTTTTCTTATCCCATGCACACAACTGCCAAACGATCATGATTTCGCTAAAGCTTCCTACATCCATAAAAATTTTAATCCCGAAATGCATTAAAATTAAAAGAATAAGTCCCGTGGAACGTCGATGTGTGAACATCCAAAAGGGAACAGACAACTCCAATAACAAAACAAAATAATTTAAAAAATTAAAAATCAACCTAGAAAAATAACTAGCTTGCGCAAAAGCAGAAAGCTCAAAGCGGCCCAAGCCCTCCCACTTCAAAAGTTTTTCTAACGCGCTTCCACTCAGCCAGAGAGGATCAAAAAGCTTTTTAAAGCCCGCTACAAAGTAATAAAATGCCAAAAAAGAAATAACTATCTGGAGAAGAAAGAGGTCAATTTTTTTATTTTTTTGAGTTGGAAAAAACAAAAGCACGATCAAAAGATAATTCGTAATTTGCTGAGGCTCGTGAATTAAAAGAGGATTGGCGTGATGAAACGAAAGATTTAATAGATACAAAAAAAGTAACTCTAATTTACTGAGCTTGTCTTGCAGAAGAAAAAAAGAAAAAATCAAAAGGAGAAAATAAAGAACGTACAAAGAAGCATGTGAAGAAAAAAGAAAAAGCAAGCTGGGCAAAGGCGGACTTATTAAAAAACGATCAATCATTTGATGATCATAAAAAAATTCTTTTAGTTCAGGAAAAAACGGTAGGTAATAAAACAAAAGATAAAACCCAAGCCCCTTTCTCATGAGGGAAAGCTCAAAAACACCTCTACTATTTTCATCTTGAATTAGAAGCATAAAAAAGCCCTATTCAGTCCTATGTTTTGTTGTGAAACATCAATACTTTTTAAGGTGAAGGAAAATAACTCAGGATTTTTTCTTTTTAATTGCCAGCATAGAGCTCTTTTATGAAGCTCTACATTTAATCCATAACGGTAAAGATCCATCATGAGCAAAAGTGGTAATTTAATTTCGTAAAAACTTTGTTTTCGTAAAGATAAACTCACAGTCGAGTGATCTTTTAGCAACAAATCAAGCGACATCTTGCTTGTGTAAAGTGTTTTCTGAGATTCAACCATAAGCGCCATATCAGGGGTCACAGGTGTCATCGCTATATCGCTGCCCAAAAGAGAAAGTCCCCTAAAAAAATACTCACTCGGCCAAAACGAATGAGCAGAAGAAAAAATAATAAGAAAAAAAAACAACAAGATTCCTCGTTTGAATTGAACTAACCAAAACTCAGCCTTAGCCTTAAGCATGTGAACCATTGGATACTGGGCTCCTTTCTAAAAGATTTCTTTGCGTTTTACGGATTCGCCTTTATTGCTATTGCTTACTTTACACTTACAAGTCCCAACCCCACTACATTTGCAATTATTTTTTTTTTACTACCAACACTCATCGATACCGGACACGTTTATCTAAGCTTTTGGAGAGTTATCTGGAAACCTTTAAAAGAAAAAAAGCTTTATATACTTTTATTTTTTTTAGTTTTTTTGGTTTCTTTTCTGTGGATGAATTTTAAAAGTCCTGGATTTTGGAGCCTCTTGCTTTACTTCACAATTTACCACCATATAAGACAGTACTATGGAATTACTCGTTGGTATCAAAAAAAGAATAACCGTTTTTGTCAGCTAACAAATTTCTTTTTATATACTTTAACACTTCTCCCTGTAGTCGCTTTTCATTTTAGAAACCTATCAATCTCTATTTATTCAAAAGAGGACCTCTTTGTTTTTCCCTCACCTTATCTTTACACCATTACAAAAAATCTTTATTTCATCTTTTTGTTTCTTTACCTTTTTTTTGAAATATATATTTTTTTTAATTTTAAGAAAGAAATCAACAGAATCAGCTCGATTATATTTCCCGTACTTCTACATGGGATTTGTTTTTTAAAAGGAGAAAACATTCCAACTATCATTTTCCCCTTACTCATCACACATGGACTTAGTTACTTTTGGATAATTGCCTTAAATATAAAAAAAACCTCACCCATAAAAACTTTTCAAAGTTGGAAGATTGCTCTTTTTGTAAGCTGCTTTATCATGCTCATTGGTGGAGGCTTAGAAAGCCTCTTAGATTTTGCTGTTAACGACTACGATTATTTAAGTAAAAACTCAGACTTACATAAATCAATACTTTTGGCTTTTATCGTCACTCCTAACTTATGGCATTATATCGTTGATGGAATTGTATGGAAAAGCAAAGACTCTGATGCTGCCCTACTTTATTCAAAAACTTAATTTCTCATCAGATGCCACTCAAAGGTCAATTATCATTTAGCTATGATAAGATGCTTTAAATGAATAAAAGCTTTCTAGGAAAGCAATGGATTATTGAGCTCTACGGTTGCTCATCAAATAAACTAAATGATCAAAACTTTGTTCGAGAAACAATGCTTGAAGCTGCTCGCATTTCAAAAGCTACAATTGTTAAAGACGTTTTTCATAGCTTCAACCCTCAGGGCCTTAGTGGCGTTGTCGTCATTTCCGAATCTCACTTTGCAATCCACACATGGCCTGAACATTCATGTGCATCAATCGATATCTTCTCTTGTGGAGATCTTGATGTAGAATCCTCACTTGAATTTTTAAAAGAAAGTTTTCAACCTCTAAAATTAGAAATTAGTACCTTTCATCGTGGATGCATGAAAAAAGCAGAACTCAAAAAAAATTCTCCTTTTCAAAGTGTCTAAAAAAATCAGCTAAGGGACAGGATCTCCCCCGCTAGGAATATTTGGATTACACCAGTCGCATAAATATGAATTCTGCCCACTTAGATTACTAATTTGTTTTGCTGAGTAGGGTTTTCCTAGTCCACTTGGTGGATCACATAGTTTAGGATCAAAAATGACTCCTGCATCATCATAAAAACAATTTCTGTAGGGGTGGCAACGAAGGGCCTCTCCCTGCACATCTTTAATGATTGCGTCAGCACTTGCATCAAAAGCCCCCCCAAGCTCTTCACAAATAGCAGCCTCACTCTTCGATCCATAACAATTTACAATTGAGGCTTTTCTAATTCCACCCGTAGAAGTTGCTAAAAGTTTTAAAGTCACAAAAAGTTTTATTTTATATTGAGGCTTATCTAAATTTTCAGGAGAATTTGTTGCAGCTGAAGTAAATACAATTTGTGCTGGCCAAACCGAATTTAACTCTGCCCTAGGTGAAGCCAATCGAACATAACGTGAACGAGAACTCGATAAAATTTCTAATTGAACATCTTTTATTTTTATTTGTTTGGTGTGATCAATAAAACTAGGGCCAATTGGTCCAACAATATTGGCGTAATTCATATTAATCGATATGGGAGATTTTTTATTTTTGCCAAGCAAAATTTCTTGTTTTTGTAGAGCAGCTGTACAGTAAACAGGATCAACGAGTTGAGTCCGTAAAACATCTACAAACATTTCCCAATGAGTACGCTGACGTCTTGTGGCTTGAGAATTTAAAGATAGATTAATCAAACCTCTTAGTGACAAAAAAACAGTGGCAATGAGCAACATCAACACAAGGGCAAGAAAAATTGTTGTTTGACCGTTTTTAGGTTTTAAAGCCACACTCTATACTCACACTTAGTTACATCTCATACATAGATAATAATCTATGGTTTGAGTAACAGTAAAACTAGAACCACCTTTTTTTCCGCCACTCGAAACGACGAATGAATTTGAGGAGCTACCCACTCGTACCGTTGAAGAACCTACAGGGCAATCTAGCTTGTTACCCATGGTCGGATTACCAATTGAAGGAGCACAGTAGCCTGGATGCGTACAACCAACCTTCGTATAGGAGCCCATAATATTGCAAGCTTTTTGCGGGGTGCAAATACCTGTTCCAATATTGAAAGTACCTCCAAGCGACTCACAGGCCTGCTGCAAACTTGTCTCTAGCTTACATCGTTTAATAATACCCGACTGAACGTAAACAGGAACCTCAATGGTTCGTGGAGCCAGAGGAGACCAGACACCCCCAACTTTTGTTTCTAATAGCATCTGGATCAACGCAACATGTTTCTCATAGGTTTGACCAAGAGATTTCATTGTGGAAATGGGAACTCCCGGTTTTGATTTGATAGTGAAAGAAGATAGTCTTAAGCCAGTTCCTATTAATAAATCTTTTTTAACGAAAGTATCCGAGTTAACACCAAAACCTCGATAATAAGCTGGCTTGTGATCAGGAGATATTGGAGCCAAAACAGCAGGTATTTGAAACTCAACCTCATTTGGTGAAATTCTTCCACCCGCCAAAGCCGACATACAGGCATCATCTCGATATAAAAACTCGGACAAAGAACCAGAAAAATTTGTCGCATCATCTCGGTATTCGATATTTTTTTGCGTATTAAATAAAGAGACAAATCCCGACGTCGCTAAAAGAATAGCCACGACACCAATTCCAGCAGCAATCAAAACTTCTACAAGAGTAAATCCTTTTTTCATATTTGGCCGACTAACCCTTAGAGGCTAACAAAATTGAAATTAAAGTAAACGACACAAAAAACATGCTATCATCAAAAAAAAATAAATGAAAAAAAATCAACAAAAAAAATTCTTACTTGTAACTACCATAGCAGGAATCTTTTCACTTCTAATGATCATGAATCAAATCTTCTTGAAAGATACGAAGATATTCGAGGTGGCAACTTTCAAAAATTTAAAAGAAACAAATCCAACAAAAGATGTAAATTCTGAAGAAATGGATGACACGACTGAACCCTCAACAAACATACTCGTTGGCGATTTTTCTTCCAGCTCATCAGACTCAAATAAAATTGATCCAAGCCTTAAAGAATTTCAAGACCTTGCCCGCCTTGAAATTGAGCTCCCAGAAGGACTTCGGTATGTGTCGTTAGACCTTGAAGATGGAATGGCGTCTTTATACGCATATGACACAGTGACAAATGTTGGAATAACCCTCTTTGCAGCTCCAAGAACAGCTGAACAAGCAGAAGCCCTTAGTTTTGCTAAAGATATCTCAAAATTTATTCCTAATTTTAAAGACAACCCCATATTACAGATTTCAGAAACGCCGACCGCTCTTCCAGCAAGTGATACTTCAGGCCTCAAAGATGCAACTTGGTGGCAAGGAAAAACACAGACGGGTGACGAAGTTCATATCGTACTCTTACCTCGTAAGGACGATAAGGGAACATATTTGATAGTTGGGGGAGGCCCAGCAGCATATTTTGAGGGAATGGAAGAAAATTTTGAAAAATCCCTTGCAACACTTAAAGCACTTCCTCGGTAGGATAAAGTGAATTTTGTATCTTTTTTAGCAGCTTTATCGAGCTTACTTTATGAATTAATTTTTGCACAAATACTCACTATATATTTAGGCGGAACAGCTCTTAGATACGCTTCGATTATTGGAATTTACACTCTCTTCTTGGGATTTGGAAATTTGTTCTATGGATATTTTCTTAAAGCAAGCAAAAAATTATTCTTAATCATTGAGATTTTAATAATTGTTTTTGGTTTAAGCTGCCCTTTGCTTTTTCTAAGTTTTCACCAAACTCCCACTTGGGCGCTATACGCAGCACCCATCCTGATTGCCTTTTTATCAGGTTTAGAGCTCCCACTCATTTTTGAACTTTGTGAAAGTAAAGAAAAAGAAATAGAAGCTCTTGCCTACGACTACATCGGCATGTTGGTTGCAGCCCTATTATTTCCTGTCGTCCTTCTGCCTATGGGTGGATTAAAACAATGTATTTATTTTTCTGTTTTTTGTAACATGATTCTTTTCGTGTTTCTTATTTTTCAAAAAATAAACCCACGAATCAATACACATCTAGAATTAGGAGAGAATAAGAATCGTTCATTTCATAAAAAAATTTTTGCTTGTGCTTTTGTCTTTTCATTTTGCAGCATAGGTTATGAGCTTGTCCTAGCAAAAAACATTGGGGAACTCATTCATAATGAAATCTTGGGACAGAGCATGAGTATCGGTTTTTTTCTTGCTGGACTGGGTAGCTCAAGTTTTTTGTTAAGTAAAAAACAGAATAGAACAAACCCTTTATCTCTCTTATTTAATATCGAAACATTACTTTCTGCATTTGGATCAGTCGCTATCATTTTTTGCCTCACCCTCATAACGGTTCTCCTGCTCAGATTCCCAAACTTTAGCAACACCTTTATCGCAGCACTCATTCTTCAACCAATTGTTTTTTTAATTGGATTTCTAACTGGATTTGAAATTCCGTTGCTTCTAGATTTCCTTCCCAAGTCAAAAAAGGAAACTTCTCTTCTACTAGCTATTTCTTGTTTTGGAGGCTTACTCTCAACTTTTGTCATACCAATTTATTTATTTTCTAAATTTTCGCCAGGAACAATCGCAATCATGCTTTCTTTTACTAATTTTTTGGGAATACTTTTTTTACTTTTCATATCTAAAAATTTTTTCTCTTACAAAAAAATTTTTTTTGTACTTATAGCTTCTTGTTGTATTTTTTTATCCTCTCGGATTCACAATCAAGTTGAGCAGCTTTTTTTAAAAACATATTATTTAAAATTTAAAATAGATGAGTTTAGCGTATCAAACCTAAAAAATTTTTGGTCAAACGCCTCCAAACTAGGGGACATACAAAGATACAGAAGCCCCTATCAAACACTCGATATCGTTGACGCAACCGTTATAAAATCTCCCTCGATTCTTGAAAGTTATACGCTTTATCTTAATAGACAACCTCAATTTTCTAATTCAAGTTGGAGGACGTACCATGAGTCCATGACTCATGCAGCAATACATCTCTCAAGAAAAACTCCAAAAAACGCTTTAATACTTGGGGGAGGAGATGGGATTATCGCAGGACAACTTTTACTTTACCCCGAGATTGAAAAAATCACGCTCGTTGATATTGATAAAACCGTTGTCGATCTTGCAAAAACTCAAGATAACATTTTAAAGCTAAATCATTACTCTCTTTTTAATCCAAAGGTTGAGGTTCTTATTCAAGATGCGCTTTCCTTTTCACAAAAAAACGATCAAAAATACGATGCGATTTTTGTTGATTTCCCATATCCCTTTGACCTGGAAACATCAAAATTATTTTCCGTAGAATTTTACAAAGACCTTAGAAAATTAATTTCCGATGATGGCTTTGCTATTATAGACGCTCCTCTTTGGAAATATTTAGATGAACATCTTGCAGATGATCCCCTAATACACAGAAAGCTTATTATAAATACACTTAAGGCAGCAGGCTATGGAACCATCTTTCCCTTTGGTAGCTTGGAAGCACTTATTTACTTAAAAAAAGAAAAAACTTATCCATTTTTTCAGTATAAAAAACTACCGAATACTATTAGCAATAGAAGCTTTGTTAATCTTTTACCAATCGATATTCCTCTACCTGACAAAGCCGATCCCATGTGGATTAATTCTCGATACCAGCCAAGGAGCTTTAACGATTGAAAATTAAAATTTTTTTTCTTTTTTTAATTTTTTTTTCATTAAGGGGAAACTCTTATCCCGCTTCGAGATTTTTACCAAACAGCACTCCTTCTTACATACAAGAATTTGCCTCAAGGCTTTTAAAGTGGCAGCAGACCAACACGCCTTACATCAAGCAAATGAATAATCTTGAAAAAAAATATTTTGATCTTTGCATCAATGATCTACAAAAATGGGATACGCTTCTAAGCCCAAAACACTCTCTTCAACATTTTTCTATTTCATATAAAGTTGAAGATGGCAAAAGAGTTAAGTCATCTGTTTTTTGTGCCCCCTCTTCTTTAAACTCAAAAATAATGAATTCCATAAACTTGCTTACTGAAAAATCACTTTTAAAAAGAAAGGATATTGTTTTTTGGGGTTTACAGTGGACAGACGGATCTAAAAATTCACCGTCAAAACTCTCAAGTTTTTGGTTAGATAAGAAAACATCCAAGGATGTTTCGGTTTTTCAGTATTTTGGTCATCAACAAAAAGCAATCTACACCCCCTCTCTCTCTTCTGAAATGATTGGTACTGAAGAAAAAAGTTTTTCAAAGGCTGTTCTCTCATCTTTTACAATTCATTATTTAGATAAAAAGTACTTTGGGTACAGACTCAAAGATTACCATGGACCCAATGTTTTCAATTTAGAATCAGAAGAAACAATTCGTAAAATAACAAGTGAATTTGGGTTACTTCTTAGATACTTTAATTACGAAAACAATCAAAACTATGAAATCTTCTTCCCTTAAAAATAAATTTCCGGAACAAAGAATTTATGGTTTTGATCTCATTCGATTTTTTAGCGTTTGCGCTATTATTATTTTTCATTCATACGAAACTCTTATATTTAAAGATGAAATTCCAACCTTTTTAGATAATTCGCTCTACTCGTATATCCAGCATTACGCTCGACTTTTAACGGTGAGCGGATTTTATATCGTTGCTCTTAGTAGTTTTCTTATAGGCTTTCGTCAAAATCAAAAATGGGGACACCTTTTAGGTTTAGCGACTATTGGATTTTTTTTATTAGCTTGGGTAGAGGCGGATGATTTAAAAAGTAACTATTTATTTGAATGGGACATCTATCCTTTTTTACTAACTGCATGGACACCTTTATTTTTTGCAAAAAAAAATGTACAGGCGATTAAAGTAATGGGTTTTATTGGTTTTGTGCTTTTATCTTTTCCCTTTTGGAAGTTTTTAGAGTTTAAAAACAATTTTTTGCAAATCGCTTTTTTTGGTTCTTGCCATAATGGCCAAGGACAAGGATGGCCATTGTTTCCATGGATAGGAATTGTTTGGGGGTTTTTTTTTCTTGGGTTTTTTTTAAAACGAAACTCTCAAGCCTTCTTTAATTTAAAAAGTTTTAGTTCAAGAGAAAAATGGATGTGGGGATTTTTATTGTTTCCCTCAATTTTCCATCTAGGCGCTTACTATAGGGTACCGATTGGGCCAGGATTTTCTTGTTTTGTTTTTCGTCGGAGCCTCACGGATTTTTGGGCCCATATGATTTTTCTTTTATTTGCCATGAGAATTTCTTTACTTGAAAATGTAAACTTGTGGTTAAAAAAATTCGACCTCATCCAAAGATTAAGTGCTCTCTATTGGTCACAACATTTTGGTATTTGCTATATCGCTCACTTTTTCATTTTAGGAATTTTTTCAATTCCTGGTTATAACTTTTACTCTCAACATCCCCATTTATTTGATATGGTAGTTGTTCTTACTTTTCCACTTACTGAGTTACTTTGTCGATTTTGCTTTCAACTTATAAAATTAACTCAAGCAGCAAGATTTAAATGATCTGTCTTTAAAGAACCATCGGACTCTTCAACCATTAACCGATCTAGCTCATGATATCCGAGAATTTTTGCTAAAATTGATTCCGGCATTTCAGCTACTTTTGAATTATAAATCTCTATATGTTGGTTAAATGTTCGACTCCATTTTAAAATTTGTAGTTCATAATCTGAAAACTCTTTTTTTATTTTTAAAAAATCATTTTTATTTTTTAACTCAGGATAGGCATCCACAAGAGCAAAAAGTGAGCGTAAACAAAAAGATATTTCATTGAATAACTTGATTTTTTTAGACAAGCGCTTTGCCGACATGAACCGAACTTGAAGTGCAATTATTTTTTCAATAGTCACCTGCTGGGAGCCAATACTTTGAGAAGCAATTTGTATAAGTTGAGACAGATCTTTTTGTCTTTGTTTAAAATTCGAATCAATTTTTGACCACGATAATTTTATCATTTTTCGAAGATTCATTAACTCTTTATAAATGCTCATAAAAAAAGCAAAAGCAACTCCACCCACTATGCACGAAAAAAAACACGCAAATACAAGAATCATAAAGGATGCTTTGTCCATACAAACTTATCGAGTTAAATACAGTAAAATATAAGTGATTATTTTTTGACGAATTCTATCAACTCTTAATTTAGACATTGTTTGCAACAGAAAAACCAAATAACGCTATACGCTACTGTTCATGAGTTCTCAAAATAGAGTTTTACGACTTTTTTTTGGTCATTCACTTATTGGATTAGTTTTTTTCAACTCCAAAACATATTTTGAGAAAGATTCGCCAAATTCTTTCACAAAATAGCGTCGCCTGAAGCATTTAAGTGCATTTTCACTCATAATGGCTTTGTCTTTTGAATCCATGAACAGCCAACGGTTTATCATATCAACAACCCCCTCAAGAGTGTCTGATCCAACCAGTCCTGCTCCGTCTCCAACAATTTCGTTCGATATATTTATCGGATGTGTGATCAAAACAGGTTTAGCCGCAGAAAGAGCCTCAACAATCGCAATTCCATAATTTTCTTGATGAGAGGGCAATATAAATGCATCGGCAGCCTGGAAAGCACCCCATTTATGTGAACCAAGAACCATACCTGTCCAATAAATCGAATCCGTAACTTTAAGACGAGCAGCAAGCTTTTTTAGCGAGACCGCATAAGGCTCATCACATGGTCCAGCCATTACAAGTATGTGTTCATTTGAATTCCAAATACCCTTGTCTCGAAGAATAGAAATGGCACGAATGAGTAAATCAGGCCCCTTTTTGGGATCTACTCGTCCAAGAAATAGTAAGCAGCGACGATTTTGTAATAACTTATTATCGTTAAAAAAAGACGTTCTGTAGTTATGCTCCGGTTCCGGTATTCCTTCTGTGCCATATGACAAAATACGCTCATGACAACGATAAAGCCCAAAACTCTGTCGAGCCAATACACGCTCCTGCTCATTGGTAAAGAATACCGCTGATGCATTTCTAAGTCCTGGATAGACCATCCATGGCCAAAAAAACCATTTTTTAATATGTTTAAATGGATAACGACGCTTGAACCATGGGTCTAACATCCCGTGAACATAAACGGCATAAGGTATTGAAAAAAACTTCATTATCCAAGCAGAAAAAAAATAACTTCCCCAGATACCATGTATAACTACAAAATCGTAATTTCGAACATGATTCAATAACCACTTTACGAGAGATAACGGAATGAATTGATCATACCATCGAAGATTCAATGGAAATACAGTACCCCCTGGAAAAGACAGTTCATTGCAACTGGGACGATCCAAGGATGCAATATCAATCGCAATAGTAGTTGAATCAACATTAGTATCTAAATGGCAAGTTGAATACCATTTAACTAATTGTCGAACTGCTTCAATTGGTCCCCCAAACAACGGTGAAACAGTTGGAAAGATATGAAGCGTTTTAATATTCTGTTTCATGGGTCTTAGATAATTCTATATAAACAATAAAATAAAAACCATGTTTTAAGTTTACTGCCCTAATTAAATATCAATTACTATTGAATACCGATTAATATTCTCATAGAGTTTCAAAAAAAAACCAAATAATGCCGCGCATTACTGTTCATGAGTTCTCAAAATAAAAACTTAATGTTAGAAAGTCAGCAAAATGAAAAAGCTACTTCTTTCGATTCTTCTCTTCATCTTTTGTCTTGTTGCCCACCCTCTTCAAGCCGCTTCAAATATTTTTGAATGCCGAGAAATTCTTCATATTTTTAGCTTTAAGGCTAAGCAAACTCTCATAGATCCAAACCAAAGCTATGAAAAAACTATTTCGCTGTTTAAAAAAGTTTATGGAGATGATTTTTACGAAAAAAGTAGCCTCAAAGAATTTGAAAACGATGTTCGAGACGTTTTTAAATCAAAACGTAATCATGATAAAAACTGGCAACATCTCGTAGAAAAATGGAATCTTACTCCTCAGCAAGGACTCTACCTTAAAGCATTTTATTCTTTTTTTATTTATAACCCCTCTCTCCTTCCTTTAAAAACTCGTAAAGAGCTTTTTGCAGAGGTAGAGAAACTATCTCTTAGTTCTCAAATTGATTTAGATCCCGATCTGCAGCAACGTTATGACTACTATCGAAATACAATTGGCAAAAAAAGTGTTCCCGAAATTGCTGAACAACTTAAAGTATCTCAGTCCTATGTTTATAGAGAGCTTTCATACTTTAACTTGTCCATCATCAAAGCTTTTGAAAACAACTTTCGAAATGGTGAAGATCAATCGAGCCGTTTTATTAGACATCAAAGAGAAATTGAAAGCCGCGGGGTAAGTTGGGATCGAATGCTGGGTAAAACAAGTGAAGAAATACTTCTCGTAGATATGCATCAAAAAGGTATGACTCACGCTCAGATTGCACATGCTCTCAACAAGTTGGCAGGAACAACAAATCCTAACGATCCCTTCATAAGAACAGAAAGATCTGTAAGCTATAAAATTCAAAAACTTGGTCTCTCTCAACCACAAAAAAAATATCCCAGAAAATTCACGCTTAAAGGTTATGGTCTCGTAAAAGAAAATGGACTCTTAGTTCCTTCCACAACAATAGAATTCTTAATTGCTAACAATGAAAAAGGGAAAGCATGGTGTGCACGAAAACTAAAAGTTTCATCAAGTGGGCTAAGAGGATTTATAAAGCGCCATCATCTAGAAGTTTTTTTTGATAAAAATACTATTTCCGAAAATGAGAGCCCTGACAACCTTCACTACAACGCCCTTCTAAAAGACCAAAATGTCCACAATTGGATAATACTCAACGGTAAAATTCCCCATACCAGTGAACAGTGGTTGGAAGCCTTAAACGTTCAAACCCAAGATAGAGTTATGCTTTGGATTATTGAAAACAAAGTTTTCCCTCAAAACTCTGAAGAATGGCTGGAAGCCCTCACTTTTTCCAAGCCTCAGTAAATTTCCTTTGCTTCAATAAAATAAAAACATATGGTCTAAATCCATATGACTCTTGCACCAAAAGAACTGAAAGAAAAACTTTTCATTCTTGAAAAAATCCTAAAAGACTCCTCTGCTGTTTCGATGAGTGGCTTTTCAATGAGCCCTGGAGCACAGCCTAAAGTCATTAAAAGAGAAGAAAAAAGTTCGTTTTCCGATATCGTTACGGAGTTTGACCAAAAAGTTGAAGATTTTTTGGTGTCTAAACTCGAGCACTTTTTTAAGAATGACAAAATTCTTGGTGAAGAAGGGGCTTATAAAGAAGGAGTTAAAAAATTTAATGATGATTCTTTTTCTGACAAATATATATGGGTTTTAGATCCCATCGACGGAACTGCAAATTACTCAAGGTCCTATCCCTACTTTTGCACAACAGTTTGCTTACTTGAAAAAAAAGAAAGTCGTTATCACACTCTTTTGGGCGCCACATTTGACCCTGTTAGAAATGAAATTTTTTCTGCAATCAGGGGACAAGGGGCCTACCTCAATGGCGATCGGATACAAGTAAGCTCCAACAAGATTATGGAACAGGCCCTTTTTGTGACAGGATTCGCAGCAGAACGTGATGCTCAAAAAGATGTTGTCTTTGATCGCTTTGTTAATCTTACTCGTAAAAGCTTGGGGGTTCGCCGCACAGGCGCAGCAGCCTTAGACCTTGCTTATGTAGCAGCTGGACGCCTCGATGCTTACTGGGAATGCGGACTTAACGTGTGGGATATCGCTGCTGGAACACTTCTCGTTCAAGAGGCTCTTGGAAAAGTCACCCACTTCGAAAGAAACGAGGAGTGGAACCTTTGGACGGGGGAACTTCTTGCAAGCAATCAACACCTCCATTCAGTCTTGCTTAAAGAACTTAATGCCTAAAAGTATTCCTTAATTTCGCTTACACACAGCAACATAAAATTGCTACCCTGCATTGGCCGTGCTTAACTCCAAGCGTCATCTCTGAGGCTATGGCTCTTATACAAATTTAAGAAATCAATAGACCCAGAAGACTTTTGCGAAAGGGAATTTGCTCATGAAAAAACTTTGTCTCTTAAAATCAAATAAACATTCGTTCACTTTGATCGTCTTTTTGATTGTAAATATAATTGCAAATTTCTTTTTGAGAGATCTCATTTTTGCTCAACAAAACATTCAAATCACTCCAGAGATGATTGCTCAAATTTTAAATAAAAAAAGAGCTGCCGATGCAGCCCTACTCATCAAAGATATTCATTTTAAAAAAACAAGCTGCAAAAAATTAAGACTTACCGAGGGAGGTGGTCTGGAGTTAGATGATGGTGTTAATTTTGGAGCTAAAAATACTGAATTCAAAGAGGAAGCAGACTCCTCTACCGGTCAGCCTACACTCACCACAACAGGAGTTAGTTTTGAACTAGGTTTTGATAAAAATCCCTTCATACAAGCTTCCAAAGATCCTATTCAAGCCAAAATTATTTTAAATCCAGATAAGCTGGGAGAAACCAACAAAGAAAACTCTAAAGTTGAAATTGAAGCCCTTGGGGTTTTTCCAAAAAGTAACGAGATCGACAAAGTTCTTTCTGTCATTAAAGAAGAAAATGTAAAAAAGGCAACAACTCAAGTTGTTGGATTTATCCATCAAGTTCAAAATCAATTTAAAAAACTCGACATCGCAGACTTTTCGACACCAGACAAAACAAAAGAAACTGCTACACGAATCTTAAAGCAAATTGATGAAAGCGTTGAAGATCCTAAACCAGAAGTTCAATTAAATTTTTCGTATTTTGCAAAAAAAGAAGATTTTCAAAAAGCTATTGAAGAAATTATTTTATCAACCAAGTTAAATGAAAGAACTGCTAAAGCTATTGACGGAAAAATACCTACTGCGGTTTCAGAAGAATTAAAAAAAGAAGATAGTCGCCTTGGAACGCTGTCAGCAAGCCTCGAAGAAAGAAATGCTAAATACGAAGCCCTTACACAAAAAGAAGAACTAACCCCTGCAGATGAACAAGAAATCGCTCAGGAGTCGGTCGCTTTAGCAAAAGCTCAAAAAGCTTTTCACAAAGAAGAAAAAGCCTTTCAAGAAAAAGTTAAAAAAGCTCGCGTAGATATTGTCATGCCTGAGCTTAAACCTATTATCGATTCTGTACTCAAAGAAGTTTCTCAGGCCTTCAAAGGAAAAGCCAACTCAATTTTTTCAATCAAACAATATCCTCAATTAAGAACAGACAAAATCAATGGTGTGGATACGCTTCACACTCGTATCAGCACGAAGATGTTCATATGTGAATCAAATTCAACTTTTGAGTTTCCTGAAGCTAAAGAAAATAAAAATAAAAAAGAAAAATAAATTAGAAATTTAAAATATTTTCTCTATTTTTAACACTCTCCGAGTAAGTAACTTGAAAACTCGGAGAGTACTCAAAGTCGTTTTCTCCCAATCTTTTCTTGAGACCAAAATCAAACTTCCAACACTTTGAAAAACTTGCATAAGAAATAAAATACTTTTGATCCAAAAGCTTTCCTTCATTTCGATCAAAGTTCTGTATGGTAGAAAACTCAAAAGGACCAAGTTTTTTTAACTTTAATTCTCCTCCTAAATTATCAGCGCTTGGATTTACATTTTGATAAAGGCTTAGTGCAAAAAATTTCTTATCTAAAGAAAGGCTATTTAAAACATCTAATCTTGCAGAGCGCGGACTCCATGAAACCTGTAAAGCAACCGTCAGAAAATCATATTTTCCCTGCGCAAAGAGGCGCCAGCGACCAAAAGCATCTTCCTTTAAATCGTATTCATGTTGGAGAACTAAAAATAAAATTTCTTGAATCTGTTGATGGCTTGAAAACTTACCAAGCAATTGAGTCTTGAAGCCATAAGCTAAGCGAGAGTGTTGTCTTAAGAAACGCTCTTGCTCCTCTGTTCCAAGTCTCACCTCTTCACCTGGAACACCCCCGTCAAACAAATCAAAGCGCGGAGCATTTGCAGTACATCCTCCAACTGGACAGTCTTTAAAAAATTCATGATTGGAATGAGTGTCCGGTGGAGAAAAAAAATAGCTCACAAAAGGGGTCACAACATGTTTTAGGCGGGGCATATCTGACCAGCTCGTATTCCAAACCTTCCAGACATCTCCCTCAAGAGTTTGTTCCAATGAAAGTTTTGTACGCGAAGCGTGCTTGGTATCTACTCCCGGACCAAAAGAATACAAATCCCCTCTATACTGAAGCTTTGAAAAAGACCTTAAGAAATCAAAATTCAAAGGAATTGAAAAATCAAAAAGACCAGTATACCTATCACCAGAAACAATAAAATCTGAAACGGGATCTTTTCCTATCCATGAAGACCCAAAACTCTTCTCGTATCGACGTACGCTTAATTCTTCAAAGCGAAAGGAAGAAAAAAAACGGTTCCAAAGCGGAGTCAGTGGAGTTCCAACTTTTAGCTGAGGCAATGTCCATCTGATAGCACCCAACTCACTGTCTAGTCTCTGTAAATTATTTTGAGGAAGTAAAACCCCCAGAGATAAAGCATAGTTTTCAAACTGTGCTTCGAGAGCAAGATCATGACTCAAGTGTGGAAGACGTGATTCTAAGTTATCGTCTTCAAAATGAGTTGACATATCGACGTCACTTATCTGATGACCTTTCGCAAGAAAAGACCAATTTTTTAAAAATTGCGCACGTCCTTCGTAGTTAATTCCAAAGCGATCACTTAATCCAAACACATCAGAAGGAGCACGAATCCAAGAAGTCGCACTCTTAAAAAAACTTCGATCCGAAAAAACATAACGAGTTTGCAAATCATTTCGATGCCCTCCGCGACTCATATATCGATAGTCCAGCGTGACATCAAAATTGTTTTTTGGAGCAAAATAAAAAGGGATACCAATCTGAGCACCTAGGGCAGTAGAAAATTTAAAATATGGAATCAGGAATCCGGAAAAGCGCCGGTCAACAGCTGGATAATAAACGAAGGGCAAATATAAAACAGGAGTATCTTTTATTTGGAGAACTGCATGATGAAATTCAGCATAAAGTTCGGTGTTAACACGTACTCGATCACCCACGAGACTCCAGGATTGTGGACAATCTTGGCAAAAAGAGATTTTTGCAACTTTAGCATTGTAAACATTTTCACCCACTCGCTCAATTTCTTTACCCTCAAGCTGAAAAGCTCCGGGTCTTCGAACAGCTGCATCGTAAAAAACTCCTAATCCTGTTTTTAAATTAAACTTAACTCCTTTTGCTTCGATCTCGAGACTCCCTTGTCTGTAGAGAATCTTTCCATCACACTCAACATCACCCGAACTGGGCTCAACGCTTAATTTATCAGCATATAATTCACGATCTCCCAGGCGCAGATGAACATTTCCACTTACTTCAGTCTTTTGAGTTTGTAAATTTGTAGAATAAGAATCGGCCTCAAATTGAATAAGATCTGAAAATTCTTGTGCTTGAAGAACGAACGAAAAAGTCGCTAAAAAAAACAAGGACCTCATTTTCTTCATGAGTGAGTGTCCTAAAAATAACTCAAAATCTTAATAAGTTCTGCTCTTAGATTTCTTCTATCAATGATCGCATCAATCATTCCATGTTCAAGTAGAAATTCGGCCCTCTGGAATCCCTCTGGAAGTTTTTGATTAATTGTTTGCTTGATCACGCGAGGACCAGCAAATCCGACTAATGCTTTTGGTTCTGCTATGTGAAAATCTCCAAGCATCGCAAAAGAAGCTGCAACCCCCCCAGTCGTAGGATCCGTTAGTATAGAAATATAGGGTTTTTTACATTTTTTTTTGAATTTCTCTAAAGCAGCAGCTGTTTTTGCCATCTGCATGAGAGATAAAATTCCCTCTTGCATACGCGCTCCTCCTGAAGATTGAAAAATAATTGCAGGACTTTTTTTTGCTAGAGCCCGCTCAAAAAGACGAGAAACCTTTTCACCAACAACCATACCCATGGAACCGCCCATAAACGAAAATTCGAAAGAACCTATTTCTACAGGCTGACCATTTATTTTTGCACTTCCAGAAATAAAGGAGTCCTTGATTCCTGTTTGCTCTTGAGATTTTTTTAGTCGAGAAGGATAAGGTTTCGAATCAACAAACTTTAAAACATCACTCGTTTCAATGGATTGATCTTTTTCTATAAAACTTTTGGGATCAACGACCATTTCAATCCTTCGATAGGCAGTTGATCGAAAGTGATGATGACATTCCGTGCAAACATCAAAATTGCTTTGGAGAACAGACTTCTGCAAAATAGCACCACAGTCTCCACATTTAACCCAATATCCATCAGGAGCCGTAAAGGGGTGGGTATCTGGGTCTTTCGGAGACTGAATACCAGGAGTTTTCTTCTCTAAGATCATGACTGCCCCAGACTAAGCCCTTCATTGGCGATCATCAAGATTAAGCCGTATTTAGGCCATATTTTATATGACTTTTCAGGCTATTTTTTAGAGAGCATTTCATAGGCCTTGTCTTTACTAAGGCCTGTAAACTTGCCAAGCATTTTTGCTGCCTGAGTTGGGGCCGCCGATCGAAATTCTATCAATTGCTCGGGAGATAACCCTTGCAAAGAAGAAATTTCTACTGCTTTACCCTCAAGAACAAGTGTTAATTCTCCAATGGGGTCATTAGCAGCCAATCTTTTTTCAAAGATAGGCAACAATTCAGCAGCTGTTCCCTCCATGAACTCCTCATATTCTTTGGTCATTTCCCGAAGAATATTTAATTTCGAATCTGGGTACAAAAGAACAAGTGTTTTTAAACAGGAAACAATTTCATGTTTTGATTCAAAAAAAATTATACTTTTAGCGGAAGCAGCCTTCTTAAAAAATTCCTCTTTATTTTTTTTAGGTGCGAAACCTAAAAAACAAACAGGCAATCCAAATCCTCCCGTCAGCTGTAAGGCCATACTTAAAGCAGAAACTCCAGGTATTGCACGAACCTTTACTCGCTGAATACGAGCGGCTTTCATGAGCCATGCTCCAGGATCACTCACCCCAGGCGTTCCCGCATCGCTTACAAATGCCCAACGTCTACCTTTTAGTTTTTTAAAAAAAGAAGAATAATCTGTTTCCTTCTCTTCAAAAGCAGGAAGCCCCAGAACTTCACAAGAAATTTTTAATCCAGCTGATCTTAGAAAATCTTTAAACTTTCGTGTATCTTCAGCTAAAATCCCCTCTGCATTTTCAAGTGTTTTGCGAGCATGAAAACTTAGATCCTCCGGATTTCCAATAGGTAAAGCAACGCTAAACAACTCTTCGATCATGATGCTTTAGGAAGCCCCAACTCATTCCAAAGAATCATTCCACCTTCCATGTTGTAAACGTTTTTAAAACCTTTTGCTTGAGCAATGCTTGTTGCTTTTCCAGAACGAGCTCCACTTCGGCAAACAAAAACAATTTCATCTTCAGCATCCCAATTCGGAAGCGAATTCATAAATTCAGTCTCTAAAGTCACCAATATCGCGCCCTCGATATGACCCAACTCACCTGTAAATTCATCAGGCCGGCGAACATCAATAATTGTTACTTGATCTTTTTTTTCAAGAAGTTCTTGAGGTGACACTTCCCAAATTCCATCAGTTGTCTTTTTTTTATTTTCAAACACCTCTAGAGTATAGCGAGGATTAAGGTTCTCTGACAAATAAAACTTGATCACGCTCTTAGTTTAAAAAGGCCAGGAATAAAAGAGATCAGTAAGAACGCTTGAGT
The DNA here is from genome assembly GCA_964407615.1 of uncultured Bacteriovoracaceae bacterium. Classification (GTDB taxonomy): domain Bacteria; phylum Bdellovibrionota; class UBA2428; order UBA2428; family UBA2428; genus CANIGN01. Next base: position 50,385 of record CAYOWH010000008.1, read on the forward strand.
CGTTGATCCGGTTCATATCCAAAACGAAGTATTTTTTTTGGATAAATCTGAACGTAAAAACCAAAATCAAGTCCAGCCCGCGGATCCCTCTCAAAAAGTTGCTTGGGAGGATTTAAAAAAGCCCTTGCTTCTCGAATACTTGTTGAAGCAATATCGTCGAGTTTTAAAACACCTGAAGAGTGTTCAACTTCAACATCGAGGATTTCTCCTTTTTGGGAAATGTAAATTTTTGTTTCTGTTTTATAAATACCGGGAGTTAAATGGGAAAAACGATCTTCAATCACTTCCCTCACTTTGGGTTCCCAATAAACCACAATCGCCTCACGCATTCGGTTATAGAATGTGGAATAAACATATTCATCGGTATTAAGAATTGTTTGAGTTGAAATTTTCACATCAGGATCAAGAAGGTTAAAATTACCAAGCTGAAGCTTTGTCTTTTCACCTCGCTCAAGCAAAGATCCAAATTTTTTATCTTCCATCTTCATTCCAAAATTTTGCAAAGGCTTTTCTTTTAATTTTGGCATTCTAAGCTTTTCCCTACTTAAAGCTCGAGACGAACCAAAACCATCTGCTCGGGTTTCTTCTTTAACTCTTTGAGTTTTTTCTCCTAAGTATTTTGCTCGATCTTTTGATTCTTTTTTGAAATCATTTTTTTTAATTGTATCTACAATGATGTTGCGGGGAAAGTTTTTCCTAAACTCTTCTTCGCTCAAAGGCCTCACAAGGATTGTTTTTTTCTTGTGCTCAAAAGCTTCTTGCAATGCTCCCCTTCGTGCAGCTCTGTCTATTAGCCCAAGACATACAATCACAAAGACGTGGAAGAAAAGAGACTTAAGTGGATTGACCCACCAACTCTTATGCTTCCGCAGAAAAGATGGATCGAGCATAATTCACTTTTAGCAGGAATAATCCTTCTGGGGGTGCACAAAATAAACTTGGAATACGCGTCAAAGGCCCCTTTGAGGCTTCCAAAAGACCAGGAATAAAATCGAGGGGTCTTTTTTGGGTTGCAACAGCCACAAGGGCCCCTACCATGTTTCGAACTTGCTGCTTTAAAAAACCCTCTCCCCTAAACCGAATTCTAATCAAACGCCCTCTGTCTGTGGGGCGCAACTCATCCAAACATTCCACACTTAAAACATTTCGAATGGTTGTTTTTACCGAATGACCTGAGTTTGCAAAAGCTGCAAAATCTTTTTTTCCCTCAAAATTTTTTATTTGCTTCTTTAAAAGATCTAAATCAAATTTTTTAAAATCAGTGGGATCACCTGGAATCCAATAAACTCTTCCTAAATCAAGAACAGGCTTTGTTAACTTCACAAGAATTCGATACTCATAGGTTTTATCAACGACATCATTCAACGCATGAAAATCTGACTCAACCTGAACAATCTCTTTCACACTCACATCTCTGGGTAGGTGTGAATTAATTCCAAGCCTTAAGCGTTTAGACTCACCCTTAAATGATTTGAGCATCGCTTCTTCAATATCCACATGAGCAACATATTCCTCAGCATGAACTCCTGCGTCTGTTCGACCACAACCCTGAACATAAACACGTTTTCGAGTGGCCAATAACTTTCTAAAAGCTTTTTGAACAGTTGTCTGAAGAGAAGCGCCAGAAGACTTCTCCATTTTAGAACTTTGCTCCTGCCACCCACAATAATTCGAGCCATCGAACTCGAGTCGCATCACAAAGCGCATGGTTTTAACTCTTTAATTTTTTTAAGAGAATTTCAAAAATTTGATAGGCATTCCAAGCAGCACCCTTAAGAAGCTGATCGCCAGAAATCATTAAAAGAACACGTTTAGCAACGGTTGGATCTTTTCGAAAACGCCCCACCAAAACATCTCGCTTTCCATCTGCCTCAATCGGCATAGGAAAATAATTTCGAGCGGGCTCATCAACCATTTTTATACCTGGCTGATCGCTATACATCCTTCTCAGCTCATCAACTGAAAGATCTTGCTCAAGATCAACAACAACTGTTTCTGTATGAGCGCGTTCAACAGGAACACGAATGCAAGTTACAGAAAGTGGAAGATTAGGAAGACTCATGATTTTTCGAGTTTCTTCGATGACCTTAAACTCCTCATCGTTAAAACCAGCGCCTTCCTTATCAGCTCCTCTGATCGCACTGTTGTGACTCATAACATTTCCACCCAAGCGAAAGCCAAAAACATTTGTAGAAAGAGCGTCACTCTTATCTGCTTTTAATTGAGCCCTTAATTCAGAAAGGCCTTCCTTACCCGCTCCGCTTGCAGCTTGATAAGTTGAAACAATCAATTGCTTGATTCCAAATTTCTTAAGCGGATTAAGAGCCGTGCAAAGAATTCCCGCTGTACAATTAGGATTTGCAAAAATTCGCTGCTTTGCTTCGATCAAATTTCCATTCACTTCGGGAACAATTAAAGGAACCTCGGGGTTCATTCGAAACCCAGATGAATTATCGATTAAATACTGCCCCTCTCTTAATAAGGGAGCTACAGTTTTTGCAGCTTCGGCACTTGCCGCATTAAAAATATACTTACACTCTTTGAGCTTATCGAGGTCTTCACTCAAGCTCCATTCCGCTTCTTCTTCATTTCGATTGCGACGAAATTTGAGAATTTCAAAATCTTGAAATTTGTTTTCTTCTTTTAAAATTTTAATAAATTCTTCGCCAACAAGTCCGCTTGCCCCAACAATTGCCAATTTCTCTTTCATGAGTTTATTTTTTTAAAAATCTCTAACTTTTTCAACTAGAGACTTCACCTTCCTCATCTAAATCATCTTTTTCTTTGCTAAAATATCTCCACAAAGCTCCCAGAGGACCAGAGATCACATAAAGCGCACCCACGGGAAAGAGCAACACATCAGGCTCGTTAAAAATGATGAGCAAAATCATGATCGCAATCAGAAGATACCCAAAGCCCTCTTGAGATTTGATTTTTATATCTTTAAAACTTCGATAACGAATGGTTGAAATCATTGTGATTGCTAAAAAAATCATCACAAAAATAATGTAGGTATCTTTTCCTTGAAAAAGTCGAACCTCTTCTTGAAACAAAACAGCGGAAGCCGCAATGCTTGCAGCCATTGGACTTGGCAATCCTTGAAAATACTTTTTTTCGTCCGACTGCTTTAAGACATTAAAACGAGTTAATCTCAAAGCTGCACACGTTAAAAACATAAAAGCCGCAAGCCATCCGTATTTGCCATAAGGAACAAGTCCCCACTCATAAACAAGAATGGCAGGAGCCACACCAAAACTTACAAGGTCGCACATCGAGTCGTACTGTTCACCAAAATGCGATTCTGTGTGAGTAATGCGAGCGACACGACCATCAATCCCATCGCACATGGCAGCGATCATGATGGCAGCAGAAGCAGCAATCCACTCAGCCTTAGTTGTTGCTTTTGTCGAAGCGACTATTGAAAAAAAACCTAAGAACAAATTTGCCGTCGTGAAAAGATTCGGCACCACGTAAGCGATTGCGCGCTTTTTGTCTTGAGATTCCAAATGCTATCCCAATTGAAATTAATGATTTGAAGGAACGTCTGATGAATCGTCGTCGTTTTCTTTAATGATCTGTTCAAGAGGAACCCATGAAGCCCATTCACTATCATCGGGTATTTCTTTCAATTGTTTTTCCAATTCCTTATTGTTCAAACGCCCCACTTTAAGAAATTGATTGCGGAGTCGAGTATCGTAAAGATCTGGACCCAAAACTTTGTTTTTATTATCTGAAGACATCCCTCTATACTTAGGCAAGCGTGACGCGCGGGTCAAGATAGACATCTTGAATGGCGTTGATGAGCTTTAGACCCTCATTCCAGGGTTTTTGGAAGGCTTTTCGGCCCGCAATAAGACCCATTCCACCCGCTCTCTTGTTGATAACGGCTGTTTTAACCGCCTCTGAGAGGTCTGTTGCGCCCTTACTTTCGCCCCCGGAGTTAATCAAACCTATCTTGCCTGCATAACCGTTGAGGACTTGGTAACGGCAAAGGTCAATCGGATGATCTGAGCTAAGGTCTGTATAAACCTTCTCAGAGGTCTTACCGTGCTTGGTCGCCTTGTATCCACCGTTATTGGTAGGGAGTTTTTGTTTTAAAATGTCCGCTTGAATAGTTGCCCCCAGGTGATTTCCCTGTGAGCTCAAATCTGTACTGGTATGGTAATCCACCCCATTCACCTTAAAGCTTGGGTTTCTCAAATAGCACCAGAGAATAGTAACAAGACCCAACTGGTGGGCCAATTCAAAAGCGTGGGAAACATCTACAATCTGACGTGAGCTTTCAGGAGAACCGAAATAAATTGTTGCACCTACGGCAACAGCACCCATATCTGCCGCTTGTTTGACAGAAGAAAACATTACTTGATCGTATTTGTCTGGGTAAGTGAGAAACTCATTGTGATTGAGTTTTAAAATGTGAGGAATCTTGTGAGCATAACGACGAGCTGTGAGGCCCAAAACTCCAAGAGTAGAAGCCACACCACTACAACCTGACTCGAGAGCAAATTCTACAATTTTTCGAGGATCAAAAAACACAGGATTTGGAGCAAAAGAAGCGCCCGCTGAATGCTCAACACCTTGATCGACTGGAAAGATGGATACGTATCCCGTATTACGCAAACGACCTGTATTTAAAAGCAACTGAAAATTTCTGAGTACTGTAGGCGAACGATCAGAATCAACAAAAACCTCATCTACCCAATTTGGATTAGGTGTTTTGATAAGCTCAGGAGTAATTTTTTGGCATTTGTGCTCAAGAAGTGAACGAGTTTCAGGACCAAGAAGTTCTTCGTAATTCAGCATAGAATTTTGATAATCCCGAAAGTCTCTTGAGGCAATCTCTGAGGGTTTTAACAGCCATAATTCACCTATGAATGCGTGATTGACTTTAAAAAAGAAGGGACTTAGGTTCGTGCGGTGCAAAAACAAATTGTTCTTTCTTTGTCTCTTTTAATTTCAACTTTTAGTTATCCTGCTTTTAGTAATTTCGAAGTTTCTCAGGGTAAAGAACTGAGCGAAGCAGCGAATCGCCTCGTGGCAATTACTGAAAAAAACCCTGATGGATTAAAAGTCTTATCCTGGAGCCTTGAGAATGCAAGTCCTGAAGGCTTAAAAAACGTCGATTCATTTTTAGAATATATCACTCACAAAACAAATCTCATTCCCGAAATACTTATTCTTCAAGACCTTAAGAAAAACATTCTATCTCCTAAAACGATTGAATCCTTAAAAGAAATTTATCCTTATGCTGAATTTTTTCCTTATCAAAAAAAACAAATTGATGAGGTAAATCTTTTTTCAAAACTCAAAACAGAAATTCGTAAAAACGGTTACTCACAAGAATATCTCGACACAGAAGTAAATAAATTTATAAAGATCATGACGTTACTTAAAAAATCAGGCGCTCACTCCGAGATGGCTGTCTTTAGTAAAGTTCCTCATTTTAATCTCCTTCGCCAAGAAGAACTCGATTGGAAAAATCCAACTTTGAAAAGCGATCTTGCAATTCATGATTTTAAAAAGTCCTACCAGCCATATTACGAATTAATGGACCCTTGGACGAGACCCTATCTGAAATTCAATTTCACTTGGAAAAACAAAAACATTAATTTTATTCCGCTGAGTCTTTTGATGCCGTGGACAACCGAAAAAACCGATGCCTCTCTTCTATCTTTTTTATTTAAAAAAGCTTCGATCACAAAAGAAATAGCCTTGAATGAAGAAAACCCTCACTTTGCTCAGTTACATGATTTAGTCAAAAAACTGGATCAAGATCATCTCATTAAAGGCGAACAAAACACTCTCATGATTGGAAACTTAAGCGTCTACCTCAAACAAAATAATAGTTGGACGCTTCGACCAGAATCTCTTGCGTGGGTTTATTTAGAAAATTTCAATTTTCAAAATCTCTTCCCTCTTGATTCAAAAAATGTAACTTATCCCATGAGCGAATCTAAGTGGACAAAGGATCTTGGCAAATCTCAAGTTGATCATGCCTTTACAAAAGGTGAACTCGTCCACAGAGCCGCTGAAGTGCTGCCCGTATTAGGATCAAGTCACTATCCGATTTATGTGATTGTCGAATAAATAGTTGAGTAAGAAGTAGAAAAATTGCTACCGCTGAAAATTAGGAACTTTGCTTCAACGAAGCTTTCAGGAAAGCCACGAAAAGAGGGTGCGCCTGTACGGGGCGACTCTTAAATTCTGGATGGAACTGACATCCCAAATACCAGGGATGATTTTTAAGCTCGACCATCTCTACAAGATTGTGTTGCCGATTGACTCCTGAAACAAGCATTCCTGCTTTTTCAAAACTTTTTCTATATTTATTGTTAAATTCAAGTCGGTGACGATGGCGCTCACTAATCTGAGGTTTTTTGTAAGCTGAAAAAGCTTTTGAGCTTTTTTTAACGGCGCATTCAAAAGCTCCAAGACGCATACTGCCACCTTTGTGAGCAAAACGCTGACCTGGAAGATAGTGTACAACATTTGCGAAGTTCCCTTTTTTAAATTCCTCGGAGTGAGCATTTTTTTTGCCTAAAACATGTCGAGCAAATTCAATCGACATCAATTGCAAACCCAAGCAAATTCCAAAACATGGAATAGAATAATGACGACCATATTCGAGAGCGCGAATTTTTCCCTCAACACCCCTTGAACCAAAACCACCTGGGACCAAGATTCCATCAACTTCTCCCAAAATCTTTTCGCGACTTTCTATTGATTCAAATCGAGAGTTCTCTAGCTTTTCTGAATCAATAAATTCAATCTCGAGCTTTGCTCCCAAATGAGCACTTGCATGAATCAAGGCCTCGTTCAAAGATTTATAGCTTTCTTTTAAATCAACGTACTTTCCAATGACGCCAATTCGTAGACGTCGACTTGCATTTTCTTGGCTATACAAGAAATTCTTCCAAGCCTTCAGCTGAGCCTTAGGGGCGCGAATCCCAAGCTTTGCACACACTCGCTCATCGATTTTTTCTTGCTTTAATAACAAAGGAAGCTCGTAAATAGATTTCACATCGCGAGCCGTTGCTACGTCTCTCAAGTCCATATTTGCAAAAAGAGCGATTTTTCTTTTGATATCATCACCCAATTCACGATCGGCTCGGCACAAGAGGATATCTGGCTGAATACCGATGCGTCTCAGCTCTTGCACACTATGCTGAGTGGGTTTTGTTTTTAATTCATCTGCAGTGTTTATGTAGGGAACAAGCGTAACGTGAATATAGAGAACGTTTTCTTGGCCTAAATCAAAACGCAACTGCCTTGCTGCCTCAAGAAAAGGAAGCGACTCGATGTCTCCAACAGTTCCACCAATTTCGACTAACAAAATATGGCAGTCTCTTGATTCTTCAAGGAGATGCTTTTTAATTTCATCTGTCACGTGAGGAATAACTTGAACAGTCCCCCCCAAATAATCGCCACGTCTTTCACGCGCTAGAACGCTCTCATAAATTTGACCTGAAGTGATATTTTGATCACGCGTGACGTTTTCATTTAAAAATCTCTCATAGTGACCCAAATCTAGATCTGTTTCTGCGCCATCTTCAGTCACAAAAACTTCGCCGTGCTGAAAGGGAGACATCGTTCCAGGATCAATATTCAAATAAGGATCCATTTTGAAATGCTTAATTTTTAATCCACGATCTTTAAGCA
>CAYOWH010000009.1:0-51204 GCA_964407615.1 uncultured Bacteriovoracaceae bacterium
AAGTTTATACAGTTTTTTGACATATTCTCTTCTTGTTTTCATATATCTGAGAGTCTCCAAGCCTTACAATATAGAGGGATGGTATTCTCAATGGCTTTACAAAAACAATTCATAAGTCGAAGATTTTTAAGATTCTTCTTTTTAAGTTCTCTAACGAATGGGCTTTCACAATTGTTTGCCGAAGAGCTTAACTTTTTTGAAAATCAAAATCTTCGCCTCAAGGAGCTGAGTTCAACTGATGCCTCTGGGGATGCAGCTGAAAAAAAAGCTGATCAAAACTTACAAAAGGTTAAAGCCCTTCTTAAAAATGAATATGATAAAAAAGCGGGTCCGCATGAACAAGAATTGCTTTCTGAATTAGCGGCTGAAAAAGTAAAAAAAGAATTTTTATCGGTCCTAGAAGATGGGGCTGCTGGAAGCCAAGAAGGTTATGACCTTACGACTGTTGTGAATGACAAGCTTGCGGAAAAGTTTGGATTAAAATTAGATTTAGAAAATGATCAGTTCACACTTGCTATTGCTGGGTCAAGTGAGGCGGAGAGAAATAAAAATAAGAAAAAGTTTGATGAAGTAGTGGCCTCATCTGTTTCTTCTCGTTGGGATCTTTTCAGTGAAAAAGATAAGAAATCTAATGTGATTCCGAGTGTTTTTAGAGAACTCAAAGATGCTGTGAGCAAGATTGATCATGACAGCGGAAAAGTAACTTCGAACATGGTAAAGAAACTTAAAGAATTACTTAAGAAAATAGGGGACGATAAGTCTGGCCAGATTTCTTCATTAGAAAAAAGCATTTCAAATGCTAGGTTAGATGAATCATCAGAAAGACGACTGCTTCAGGCTGAAGCGAAAGCTTATGAGTTAGTGAAAGCCAAAACAATCACAACGAATATCGATGATTTGTGCAAAGCCTTTTTAGCTGACGATCAGCTTAAAGAAACTGAAGACGTAAAAGAAGTTGATTTACACATACGACGCAAAGCTTTAAGTGGTAAAAATGATCCTTGTGAAAAAGTTTTAGCTGCTTCTTCAGTTCCCTCTAGGCATGCAAGTGATCAAAGAAGATTGAATACTTTGCCTGATACGAATACCCCAGAAGGTTCAGGGAAAAAACCAGGGGTATCAAATAATCCTGGCAGTCACCTTGGAGGAACGGCTCCCGTCAATACTCCTGATAGTCAACTTGGAGGGGGACCTGGAATAAAGGATGATGAGATTCAGCAAATAGCTGATGAAAATCTTAAGAAAAAGGTAAAAGATGTTGTAGATGAAAATAACAGATTAAAAGAAAATTTTAATTCAAAGTATAGACAAGATCTTATCAATGCATGTAACCAAGCAGCTAATCTTAAAAAATCGATCGGCTTAGGTTCTGATAATGAAAAAAATGAAAAAATTGTTTCGAGCATTGCTGATAAATTAGAAAAAACTCTCACAAAAGGGTATCAAAGTTTGGTTTGTGAAAAGAGTGGTGCTAACGATGGTTTGGCAACGAACGCCTCTATGGAAGAAGCTTCAAAGGATGTTCTCAAAGGCTTAGGAATTCCTCTTAACGGCCCGCTGACTCAATCAAAACAAAATACACTTGAATCTCTTAGCAAGGGAGCAATGGAAACTGCAGCAAATTTTGCAAATCAACGTCGCAATAGAACAAGGCTGGAGTATCAAATGGTAGAAGCTGCTTCTAAAAAAGCACTCTCTCGTATTACGACTGAAAACCCTAATCTTATGGATATAAACACTTTAAACTATCTTCGCTCGCTTTCTTATGTCGAATTAACGGGAGGAGTTGATGGAGGTTTGCTTACAAACTTTTTGCCTCCTAATGCGCTTCAAACTTATCAAAACTATTATGAAATTGCGTTGATGGATATTAAAGAAAAAAGTGGAATTCGTGAAGAGTTCGATAAGCAATCAGAATGTGCGTGGGCTTTTGCTCAAGTAGCAAGACAAAGATGGTCTGAGGAAGAGGACAGAAAAGCTCTTCTCAATACGAGTGTTCGGGGCTCGGCCTCTGGGTTACCTGTTATCAATCCAACAACAGTGAGAAATGCAGAGTCTAATCGCAAAGTTGAGAGGAATCGTTAAGTCGTGAAGAAGCGGATAAAGAAAAAAACAAATATAAAATATCTTTTACTGAGCCTTTCTTTACCAGCTTTTGCAAGAGTTTCTTATGATCCCAATTTAATATCCGACATGCCTGAGCAGGCTGATGAGTTTGTAGCAAGATTTAATCAATCGAGTAGTCAGCTTTATAGTTATTCTCGAACTCCGGGAATGAATCGCGGCATTCGAGCTTTAAATAATTATTATCAATTACAGTATGAAAATTTCATGTCTGTTTTTCAAAAAAACCTTAATACTTTAGGCGCTGTCAGTGACGTGTTGACAGAAGTAAAATCAGTACCTGAGGTAAACGCTTGTCTAAATTCTTCAACGTATAAAAGTTCGTGGGTAGAATTCAAAAATGATTTTGAAAGTCTGAATAATTTATCAAGTTATGTAAATAAAAGCCTTCAAAGACAACAGGGCGCTATGCAGTCATTTACAAATTATGGATCTGCTTATTTTGAAAGAAGAGGAATGTCGAATGATCTTCCAGCTTCGTATAGACGTGTTGCCAAATATCTTGATTTTAGTAAAAGCCACACAGGGTTTCTCAACGATCTTCGTGAGTGCTGCGAAAAGGCTAAGTCTCAAGCTGACTTTTGCCAAGAATCGCTCAAGGATCGATTGAGTACCTCTCTGGCTGATCTTAAGCCTTTGCCTTATCGTTTTGTCGATCCTATGAATCCAGGTGAGTTTGCTCAGGCGATGAGTCCGGATGATTTAATCACCATGATTGGTCTGGGACAGATGCCTGATTTTGCACATGCAACTGATTTTAATTCACAAGCTGCTGCTTTGGTAAATGCAGATCAAAAGTGTCAGGAGAATCGTGAAGCAGCTCTTCGCAAGATGGGTCATACCGCTCAACAAAAAGGACTTGCCCGCACAGTGATTCATACTCTTCATTGTTCTTTGTGGTCGGTTGCACAAAACTGGGGCAGAGGTGCACGAACGATGGTTGTCGGAGCTACTCGAGCGAGCTTCCCCCTTTTTGATATGATTTCGCAATGTCCTCCAGAGGTTCAGCAGCAAGCTACGCTTGCCTTGATGTATTCTCCAGAGCAATTCCAAAATGATTTTAGAACTCTTGGAAGGTTACCGGGAAATATTATTTACTCCACTCCTATTGCGAGTGCTCCTGTTACAATAAGAACGCTCTCTGATTCTTCGGCTCAAATTAGTTTTACGGATGACGCAGGTTTTGTTCAAAGCTCTATGCTTGTAAGTTCTAATCTTCAAAATAAAAATTTAAGCACTAATCCTAAGCTTCCTGTTGTAGGAGCAACAAATTCTAGTTCAAATAATGAAGCAACTCGAAATGGTGTGAGTGTTATGAGGGGACTCCAGGGAAAACGTATTCTCAATGGGTGGGGTGCAACTTATGCCAAGCAAGAAAGATTAGCTGTGAGATCTCTTGCAAATAAAACTTCTGAGGGAAACCTTGATGCTGCTCGTACTCTTGCAGGTTCTGTGAAGGGCCGTGCCGCTGAAGTAAAAGCTCAAGTAGACAAAATGAAATCAGATCAAGATTTCTCAAAAAGAACGCAGGCTCGCGCGCTTGCCTCTCGTCAGTTAGTTGCAGAAGGAACTGCTTTCAACACTGCAAAAGGTACAAGTGATGTTTTTAAAGGTGCTTATCGGGGATTACTTCGTCAAATGAGCGGAGATTCCCCTTCTAAAGGCAGAACAAGCGAAAGAGTGAGCACTGGAGCCGTGACGGGTGCCTCCTCTGTTTCTAATGTTGGAACTTTCACAGATAGACAAAATCAGCTTAATTATCAGCAAGAGCAAAGAGCGAGAGATGCTGCTGCGCTCATGTCTTCTTTGCGATCAATCGGAACAAGTATCAACGGCATTGCAACTCGATTGAATGATATTATTAAACAAAAACAAGCGGCCATCGATAATTACAGACTTAACTTTGAGCCTTCAAAAATTTATTCAGAACTAAATAACTTGGGAGCAAATGCTCGCGCAAATCGTTTGGTTAGTCTTACAAAAGAATGGGCAAATACCGTCAAAGAAATCAATATTCTCAATACTCAAGAACTAGGTTTGAGAATCAGCATCAACACTGCAAAGTCTAGTATGCAAAATATGATTGCTGGAGCTCAGGCTTTTCAAGGGCTCACTGTACAAATGGGAGATGTGCGCTCGCCTGCAAGTGTTCCTACGGGAGCTGCGCCGGGTGTGCCTGGAGTCAATCCCGCTCTTTCAAGCGCGGGTCAGCCAAGTGTTTTGAATCCTGCGGCTATGAATGCTTTATTGCCAAATGATCCCTCTTTGACTCCGAGAAGTGTGAATCCTTTTTTTGTTAACGGACAAGCTCCTATCAGTGTTTTTCCTCCAAATTTTAAATTTACCCCAGGCTTTTCAAGACTTGATACAAAAAACTTTTACGTACAAATGCTCAATCTCTTTACTCTTCCGAGTGCCTTTGCGGCTCCTTACAGCCCAGAAAAAGAAAGAGAAAGACTCGTTGCTGAATGGTCATCTTTTATGGATGAGTATTCTCGCTACCAAGACAAGTTGGCTTCAGAAGAAAATCTTGTGAAGCAAAAAATGTGGGATCGTTTTATTACAAATGAAAAACAGAATAGAGCTGAAAACCATATGTCTACAGAAGCTCAGTTGGTTGTAGATACTTTTGCTCAAGCCGTGCGGGAGGAGCTTCCTGATTTGTTGGCTTACAGAAACAACAAAACTCTTTCGAGCTCTGTCAATCCACAAGTTGTCCAATACATTGAGGAAATTCGTGGAAGTTCCGTTGATTTAACCGAAGCTCTTAGTCAGGCTGCAGAATTAAAAATAAAGCGTCGCGAGTTAGATCCTAATTTAGATGAGGACTCTTGGACGGGAATGCTTCCGGGCATGGCACTTGAAATAACTCCATAGCTTGATAAATCAATAAACTAACAAACAAAAAACTTAAAACGTCCATGTTTAAATCTCTGACGCTTAATTTCCCCATTTCAGGGAGCTTATTTCCCTAAGCCAACTCGCCTGATAGACTCTATCTCGATGGATATTTCTTTTGAAGCAATTGAAAAAGCCGAGGAGCGTATTCGTAAATACATTATTGAAACCCCTTTGCTTCAAAGCTTTAAGTTACAAAGTCTTTTAAATTGGAAAGCGCCTATTTTTTTAAAAGTTGAAACTCTTCAGTTTACGGGTTCATTTAAGGCTCGTGGTGCTTTAAATAAACTTCTTTCTTTGATCGAAAAAGGAGAAAGGCCCGAACATGTTGTTGCTTCTTCTGCAGGAAATCACGCTCAAGCAGTTGCTTTTGGCGCAAGCAAGTTGGGTATTCCTGCAACAATCGTGATGCCTGAAAATGCTCCTCTGGTGAAAGTGAAAGCTACAGAAGAGTATGGGCCTCGTGTGATTTTGCATGGTGCAATTTACGATCAAGCTTACGAAAAGGCTCTTCAAGTTCAAAAAGAAACAAAGAGCTCTGTATTTGTTCACCCTTACCAAGATAAAGAAATTATCGAAGGTCAAGGAACTTTAGGATTGGAAATTTCTCGGCAACTCAAGACTTATGGAATCAACGTCAATGATTGCGATTTTATTGTTCCTATTGGAGGGGGTGGGCAGTTCAGCGGTGTTGCCTGCGCTGTTCAATCCAAATTTAAAGGAGCACGTTTTTTGGGGGTCGTTGCAGACGCGGCTCCTTCAATGGCTTTAAGCTTTAAAGCAAAAAAATTAACAATTGCTGAATCTCGTGTTCGAACATTGGCTGAGGGATTAGCGATTAAGAATCCGACACAAGAAATGTTTCAGCTAATTTCAAAGTATGCAACAGATGTTTCGATAGTTACGGACAATGATATTTCTTGGGCAATTTTTTTATTAATGGAAAAGTTAAAGCTTCTTGTGGAGGGAGCGGGAGCTGCGGGTGTCGCTTCTGTCCTTTCGGGTAAGTCAAAAGCAGATGTGACTCGACCTCTTGTGTTTTCTTTGTGTGGTGGAAATATTGATTTACCTCGAATCACAAATATTATTGAAAGAGGGCTTATCTTTGAACATCGACGTTTGAATCTTGAGGTGAAGATTGAAGACCGTCCGGGCGAGCTTTCGCAGGTTACAAAAGTGCTGGGTTCCTTGCGTGCCAATGTTCTAGAGGTTTCTCATGATCGATTAACTTCTGATTGTGCTCCAGGACAAACTGTTTTGAAGATTCATTTAGAAACTCGAGGGCGTGACCATCAGAACGAAATTATTAAGGCTGTGACAGAAGCTGGCTACCAAGTGAAAGCAACGGATTTATAGAGATTTGATTATGAAAAAAAATGCGATTTTTCTTTTTATTTTGGCGTTTGGGGTAGGTTTATTTTTTTATATTCAGAAAGAAAGAAAAAAGTCTGCTTTAGAAAAAGAAAAAGAGAATGTCGTTGAAAATTATTCAGTTTCTGGTTCTAAATCTTCATCATCGTCTTTGTCGCCTTTAGAAAGTCCGCCCTCATCCGATTTTCATTTGAAAATTTTAAGTGAGCCCGAGGGAGCAATTGTTTTCATTGATGATCAAAAAATGGGGATTGCTCCTTTTGATGTTGTGATTCCAGCAGAGAGCAAAAAGCTTCGGCTTGAAATTGAAGGATATGAGCCCTTTAACCGACAAATTCCTGCTTCTAAAGATGCAGAAGGTGATTTGGTTTGGAAAATTCAACTTAAGAAAAAAATAATTCAAGAAGTTGTTTCTGAGAAAATATTTTTCAAGGGAACACTCTCTTCTTTTTTAATTCAAATGAAAGCGATTGCCTTGGAAGATTTCAAAATGGCAACAGTTAAAATGTTTGAAAAAGAAAACGTGAAATTTTGTAAGGTTCAAGTAAAAGATAAAATTTGGGTTAGAGTCTTGAAAGGGCCGTATCCCACAAAAGAAAAGGCTCTCAAGTGGCTAAAGTCTGTTAAAGGCGACTACCCTGAGGCGTTTATTGCAACTAAGCAAAAGTGTTTTTGATTCCTTCAAAGAGTAGAAAATTTTTAGAATTCCAATTAGTTTATTCTTTGAGGTGGTTTCATGAAATCTGTTGTTATTGTTTCTTATAAAAGAACTCCTTTTGGATCGTTTGGTGGAACTTTGGCTTCTTATACTGCGACTGATCTAGGAGAAAAGGCTTCTCGTTCAGCGATTTCGGCGGCAAAAGTTAGTGCAGCTCAAATCGACGCATGTATTTTTGGCAATGTCTGCCAAAGTTCTCGAGATGCAAGTTATCTTGCCCGACATGTTGCTTTAAGAGTAGGAATGCCGATTGAGACAAGTGCGCTGACGATTAATCGTCTTTGTGGTTCTGGATTTGAAGCAATCGTTCAGGGTGTTTATCAAATTTTAAATGAAGAAGCGAAGTGTGTCCTTGTGGGGGGAACGGAGTCCATGAGTCAAACTCCTTTTGTTTTAAGGGGTGCACGCTTTGGTTATCGGCTAGGGCATGGGGAGTGCGAAGATTATTTAACGTCTTGTCTCACGGATGCACAAGTAAAAATGCCTATGGCAATGACAGCAGAAAGAGTTGGTGAGAAATATAAAATTTCTCGTCAGGAAGTAGATGAGTATTCTCTTCAAACACAAAAAAGATATCAAGAAGCACATCATTCAGGTTTTTTTAAAAAAGAAATTGCGGCTCTCGAAATTTCAAGCAGAAAAGGAGTGGTTAATTTTGAGAATGACGAGCATCCTCGAGCGCAAACAACTCTTGAGGGGCTTTCTAAGCTTCCTTCTCTTTTTAAAAAAGAGGGCCTTGTAACAGCTGGAACTGCCAGTGGTATTTGTGATGGCGCGGCGGCTTTGATCGTTGCAGAGGAAGAGTGGGCAAAAAGTCAGGGTTTGCCAATACTTGCTCGAATTAAATCGTGGGCTGCGGTGGGTTGTTTGCCTGAAGAAATGGGCATGGGTCCTGTGGGTGCCGTTCTCAAGGCGACTGCTCGACTGAAGGATTCTCGCATTAAAAATCACAAAGATTTTAAACTTGTCGAAGTAAATGAAGCGTTTGCAGCTCAGTATATTGCCGTTGAAAAAGAACTCGATCTTGATCGACAAAAAACAAATATTCATGGAGGTGCTATTGCTGTTGGGCATCCTCTTGCCGCGTCGGGAGCTCGTATCACAGGAACATTGGCGCTCTCTCTTCAGGCTCAAGGTGGCGGAATAGGAGTTGCGAGTGCGTGTATAGGTGGTGGACAAGGAATGGCCATCGTTATCGAGACACCTTAAACAGAACTTTATTGAAGTATTTTTCCTGCGCAGCTATCTTTGAGAAATGGTAAAAACGCGTTTTGCTCCATCTCCAACGGGTCATTTGCATGTAGGAGGAGCTCGCACCGCTCTTTTTAGTTATTATTATGCCAAACGCCATGGAGGAGTTTTTGTATTGCGTATTGAAGATACGGATTTTGCTCGAAGTAAGAAAGAATACGAAGATGAAATTTTAAAATCACTCAAGTGGCTGGGTGTTAACTGGGATGAAGGACCTTACAAGCAAAGTGAGCGGCAAGAGCAATACCGTGCTGCTGCACAAAAACTTTTGAGCACCGGAAACGCTTACAAGTGTTATCTCACAGCAGAAGAATTAGAAAAAATGCGTGCTGAGGCTCAGGCCAAAACGGGTCAGCCCCGCATTCGTAGTCCTTGGCGTGATCGTAAACCTGGACCAATTGAAGAAGGAAAGCCTTTTGCAATTCGCTTTCGATATCCTGAGAGCGGACAAACGGTTGTTCGTGACGGAATTTTAGGAGACGTCACTTTTGAAAATTCTGAAGGAGACGATCTTATTGTTCTTCGAAGTGATGGCACGCCTACTTATCAATTAAGTGTCGTTGTCGATGACTTAGACATGAAGATTACAAATGTGATTCGTGGAGATGATCACTTAAACAACACTCCAAAGCAACTTTTAATGATGAAGGCTCTAGGCGGAGTTCCTCCTCAGTACGCACACTGTCCGATGATTTTAGGGCCGGACAAAGCCAAGTTGAGCAAGCGTCACGGAGCCGTAAGCGTTTACATGTACGCAGAAGAGGGTTATCTGCCCGAGGCATTACGTAATGCTTTGATTCGGTTGGGGTGGAGTCATGGTGATCAAGAGTTATTTAGTGACCAAGAACTTCAGCAAATGTTTTCTCTAGAAGCATGTGGAAAGTCACCGTCAGTCTTTGATGTTCAAAAGTTGAACTGGATAAATGGAGAGTATCTCAAGCAAAAAACTCCACAGCAATTTGTTGATTTTATAAAACAGAGTATCGGTTTGGATTTGGGTTTGATGATTGAGAGTGAAGGATCAAAAAAATTGCTCGAAGCTGTTCAGCGCTCTGCTCATAAAGCAAAAGATCTTCCCTTTCTTTTATCTTGGTATTTAAATGACGTAACGGTTGATCCCATTTGCCAAGAAAAAATCCTCAAAGAAACTTCTTGTGAATGGATTGCTTCTGTTGTTTCGGAATTTGAAAAACAACCATGGAATCCCGAGGGAGCGGTTGAAATTTTTAAGAAAGTAGCCTCCCAGTATTCTCTCAAGATGCCTCAGGTAGCAAAAGCTGTTCGAGTTTTATTGACAGGTAATTTACAAAGTCCAGACATGGCAATTGTTGTCGCTGCTCTTGGAAAAGAAAAGGTTCTGAAAAGACTTCGTCAATTTACCGGCTGACGCACAGCTCCTCTACGCATAGTTTCGTTCTTACTAAGTGCCTGAATTCCCGAAGCTAAGGTAAATTTTATATTGGGGGGAGTGCATGATTTATCGTCAAGGTCTTAGCAAAGGCAATGCGTTCGCATTTCTATTTGCAGTTGTTTTAGCCGCACCGCTTTTTGCACAGCAAAATCTAGAAGAACTTGAAAGTGAAGTTTTAAGTGGATCAAGAGGGTCTAAGGGATCGCAGTCTGCTCCTTCTCCTTTTGTTGAAGAAGAAGTTTTAAGTGAGCCAAAACAAAATTCTTCTGAAACATATTATGGTTCAGGTTCTAACGATGAGGATCAGGATCTTCCTTTTCGCTCTGAAGTGAAATCGGTGAAGGTAAGGGGTGCTGATCAAAAAGTTTCAAGCGATATTGATGAGTTGATAAATGGACCTAAGTCTATTCCCCTGAATCATATTTTTGTTGTGAAGCATCAGTATATTTTTAAAAAAGGTCGCCATGAGATCATGCCTTTCACACTTGGAATTCAGCCGGGAGATAGTTTTCGTAGGCAATTGTCGATGGGAGTTGGGTACCTTTATCACATTAACGAAAGTTTTGCTGTGGAAGCGCTTCACTTGAATTTTTTTACAAACTTAGAAACAGGATTTTCTCGAAAGTTTAAAGGTAATACGAATCTTGAAATTGAACGTATTGAGCCTGTTTTAACTCTTGGAAGTGCACTTCAGTGGGCACCCTTTAGAGGAAAAGCTGCAACTGCTGAAAATATTTATAACTTTGAAGGATATATTTTTGCAGGAGGGGGGCTTACTCAGTTTGAAGTAGGATCCGCGCCTACAATTATGGCAGGTCTCGGAGCGCGTGTTTTTATGAATCGTCGATCTACTCTTAAGTTTGAATTTAGAGATTATGCGGATCTCAAAACCCAGATCGGCAATCGTTTTAATATCGTTTTGGGCGCTGGAATTCTTTTAGGAGCACCTGAGTTATGAAAAAAGTAAATTTTTTGATGATGTCCGTTTCTTTGGGAGCAAGTTTAGGCTTTGCACAGGTATCACGCACACAAAAAATGAGGGCACCATCTCCCAAGAATGCTCAAAGCCTTCCTCAGCGAAGAGCTTACAAGCCTTTAGCTCAGTCTGGTGAATCAATTCGTTATTTAATGGAAGAAAAAAAGTACGACCAAGCATTACGATTGCTTGCTTCTTCAAACGATCCCAATGCTCGTGCCTTACGTGCCATGATTTTTGAACGAATGGGTTACGATCACGCCGCTTTGATTGAGCATGTTGCCGCTTATCGTATTCGTCCCACTCAAGAAGGCCTTAATAGAATTGGCGTTCTTTCTTTTGTTTTGGGAGAGGCTAGACTCCTTGCAGGTGTTTCGGGTGAAAGCATGGGTTTGCGTTTGGCTCTTGCACAGGAAGCTTTGGTTGCAGGTGATCTTAATAAAGCCCGTTCCTTGATTCCTGCTTCTCAAGCTATACTGAATTTAGAACCATCAGTTTTCAAATCGAAAGCAATTATTCTTTCAAGTGCAATTTCAAGTGCCGGAGGAAATTATCGTGATGCTCTCGAGGTTTTGAGTGGTAACTTTTCTCAGACTCCTGGAGTAGACCTTTCAGAAATTCGTTTGCAAAGAGCCTTGGCACTTTTTGAAGTTAAAAAATATGCGGAAGCTCTCGATGAACTTAAGTTTGTTACGCGAGCATCTCCAGCTTGGTATCGTGGTCAGTTGGTCGGAGCTTGGTCGGCTTTTCACCGAGAAGATTATAACCTTGCTCTTGGGCAGCTTATGAATCTTCGGAGTCCATTTTTGGCAGGAAAGTTTAATCCTGAAAAACACCTCCTCCAGGCAATCGTCTTGTTTCAACTTTGTCACTATGAGATGGCCGGCAGAGCCTTGAAGAAATTAAAAGATGAATACGGTAAACTTAATTCAGCATTCTCTGCGGTTTCTTCAGCTACTTCGAATCCTTCGTCATTTTACAGTCAGCTTAAAGCTTTTGCAGGAAAAAAAATGAAAGAAGAGGCGACGTCTCTGGATAGGGTGTGGGATGGAATTTCTTCCCAGCCATATGTTGCAAATGTTTCTAATTCCATTGAAAAGCTTCGCTTTGAAAGAAAGCAAATCGATGAAAGTTTTCGATCTCGAGAGCTTCAAGGTATTCGAGGAGTTCATTTGAAAGTTTTTGAGCGAATGGAAGAAGTGTATTTGACCAAGTTAGCAAAATACTCGCTGTCATTCGTAGAAAAGATGAAAAGTGATGCAAAAGAAAGTCTTGAAGGTGCTCTTGCAGCTGACCTAGAAATCAACACAAAAATTCGCGACCGTTTGATTCGAGCTGCGGGAACTGTCAACAAATCAATCGACTTTAAGAAAGAACTTCAAAGAGGATATGAGTTTTGGCCTTTTGAAGGTGAGTTTTGGAGAGATGAAACAGGCGGATACGCCTTTGCAACAACAGATGTGTGTGAGGAGGGTGCTCGGTGAAATTACAACGGCATATAAAAGGACTTTTTTTTGGAAGCAGTCTTGTTCTCGGAGCTCTTTGTTCTCTTCACGTTTCTGCGTTAGAGATCAACTGGAAAGCTGTTGGCAAATCAAAAAAAGTTGATGCCGGAGTTCAAGGAGAGAGGGTTATTGACCTTGATCGCATAAGAATCACTCAAAAGGTCACGATGCGAGAAGTTCCTCGTTTTAATCGTAACGACTTGTCTCTTGAAGGTGCGCGTCTCCGTAAGGTTGATGAAAAAACTAACGAACTTGTAGATCAAATTCAAAAGCTCATCAAACGTGAAAAACAACAAAAACGCATCGGTGAATTAAAAATGCGTCTTGCAGAACTTTATTATGATCGCGCTCGATTGATTGCTTTAAAGGAATCAGAAAATTGGGCTAAGGCAGTAGAAGAGTGGAATGCTCTGTCGTCAGCTGAGCGTGGCCGTAAGGCGCGTCCCGTTTTAAAAACTCCCCAAGCTAATGATTTTCGTAAAAAATCTTTGATTCTCTATAATGAGCTTGAAGAAAGCAGTCGTGGATCTGATTCCGGACAATCAAACATGATTGAACGCGATGAAGTTCTTTTTTACTTAGCGACAACCTATAACGATTTAGGGGAATCAAAAAATGCGATTAAGTATTTTGAAGAATTAACGAAAAAATTTCCGGATAGTGAAAAAGCAGGTCTGGCAAAACTCTCTCTCGCAGACGCTTATTTCGAGTCTAATCAGTACAAGAAAGCGTTGCCTCTTTATATGCAAGTAGCGGCAAGCAAGAGTGAGGAAATTTCACGTTTAAAAGCCTACGCTACTTACAGAGCAGCTTGGTGTTATAGCAACCAACAAGACTACAAAAAAGCAACTCTTGCTTTTTTAAAGACGGTTGATTTGTCAAAAAACGATAAGAGCTCGCAGAACCTAAGCTTTATTCGTGAAGCTTATTCTGATCTTGCCTCTTCGTTTGCCTTGTCTGGTCAATACAATGATGGATGGAATTATTTTAGAGAGAGTGTTCGTAACAAAGAGCTTTTAGAAAAGTTTGAATTAACTGCAGCACAGGTAGCGAAAGATCGTGGTCACTATAAGATTGCTGAATTTTTCTACGGAAAGCTTTTATCTAAGTCACCTACCGCAAGTTTTGCGCGAGATTTATCAATCGATCGAGCTGAAAACGCAAAGAAATCTGGAAATCTTGACCTTTATGCTGCAAAACTTGCCGAGCTCTTACGTGAATATGGTGCAGGATCATCATGGCTAAAGGCTCAAAAGTTTGATGCGAATACTGAAAAGCAAATGGTGGATGACCTTGTTGCAATTGTTCGAAGAGATGCTAAGAATTTTCACCAATCAGCGCAAAAGAAGAATAATCCTCTTCAGCTTAAAAGGGTAAAGCCTTTGTATGCAACTTATTTTGCATTTGTTCCCTCAAAGAATCCTGATACCGCCGAGAATGTTCATGAAATGCGTTATTATTATTCTGATTTGCTATATGAAGCAGGAGAATACATTCAGTCTGCTACGGAATATCAAAAGGTTGGAGCAGGAAAATATGAGACTATCGCTGCGTTCAACAGAATCCTGTGCTTTAGAGAAGCAGCAAAGGCAGATAAAAAATATAACGATGATTTATTAGAAGTGACTAACGAATTTGTCTCTCGTTATCCCAACGACAAACGTGCAGGAGATTTAATGTATGCGAGTGCAAACCAAGCGTTTGAGTCTGGGTCAAAAGATCAGTCACTGAATACTCTTCGAACAATTATAACTCGCTTTGGAAATACGGAGCGAGGAGTAGATGCTGCTGAGAGAATTCTTTTCTTACATGAAAAAGCTGAGAATTATGATGCTCTCATAAAAGATGCAAATGATTTTGCTGCAAATTCAACTCTGATGGCAACCGGCGGTGAAAAGTTCAAAGATATGATCGTTGATGTTCGCAAGAAGGCTCTTGTGAAAAAAGTTGAAAAAATGCCAGATGGAGATAAGTCCGAACAATCTGCAAAAGCCGCTGCTTTTTTAAATGTAAGTGCACAACTTACTGGCGAAATAAAAGAGAAGGTTCTTAACAATGCGGTTGTTTTTTATAAAAGAGCAGATGACAAGTCTGGAGCGGATAAGGCACAGGCTGAATTGATCAAGTATTTTCCAAAGAGTCAGTTTGCAAAAAACATTTATCTCAACCAAGCTGATTCCCTACTTGAAAAGGCTGATTTTGAAGAGGCGATTCGCCAATATACAAAAGTCTTGGGAGATTACAAAGGAAGTGAGCAAGAAAGAGAAAAAATTCTTGGAAATCTTTTCTTTGTAAAATCTCACTTAGAAAACGCCGTGATCCCTGAGTTGAAACCTGAGTTTTCTCTTAAGTCTGAAACAGTGAAGGCAGGTAAGGAATATCTTAAGGATTTTAAAAATGGATCCAATAAAGATTACGTTGTGACGGTGCTTGCTTATAGACAAGGAGCGACACTTAATGAAGTTGAAGAGTTTAAATCAGTCAAAGGACTTAATTCAAAAACACGTAAGTTACTTGAAGAAGCAGATGCTGTGTTGAAAGTGAGAGCCGGAAATTCATCTGCATACCCTGGTCTTTTAAAAAGATTTCCTCCAAGTGCTAATTATTCACTTCCTGTGAAAGAGGCAATGGGACAAGTTGCGTTTCAGCAAATTGAAGGGAAATACAAAAATTATACAAATTCAAAAGTTTCAACGGTCCTATCTAGGCTTGCTGGATCTTTATCTGAAAAAGTTCGAAGCTTAGAGTCGCTTGAAAAAAGTTATACCTCTGTTGTCGGTTACGGCGATGGGACTTCTGCGCTCAAGTCGCTTGAACGTTTGTCAGATATGTATAAAAACTTAGCGGAAGAACTTGATAAAATCAGTGATCCTGAAGCTAAAAAAGAACTCGAAAAGTTTTCAAAATCATTTAACGATAAATCGAAGTCTTTGATTGATTTATGTTTGGCGAAAGCAAGTGAACTAAAAATTCGCGGAGCTGGTTTGAATTCTTGTCGTACAAAAGCAAAGTGGAATAAAGGGGTACAGGCACTCATGAGTCGGTCTGTTCCTGATTTGCAATGGATACCAAAGCTCAATCACAAGCGTCCTTTGACCGAGTTCGCAGAAAAAAGTTTCAAGCAAAATAAAATTGGATCTTTTCTCTTAGCTCAGGATTTGTTGGATCGTTCTGCTGAAAAAGCTTCTCCCGAAGAAAAGTTCTACATGGATTTTTTAGGAGCTCTCTTTGATTGGAGAGAGGGAAGAGGGGCAGCTGCAGAGGCTACTCTTCTGGATTTGAGTGGCCGTGCTGAATCCAACAATAGAAGAACTGTTGTAAAAAACCTTTCTTCTCTTTATCTGCAAGTAGGAGATTTCAAACAAGCACAAGATATCTTGTCAGGAGTTGAAGAAGATGCAGATGTGAAAAAGCTTAAATCTTTTGCAGCTCTTGGTTTGGGTTCTGCTTCAGCGGATAGTTCTAAAGGGGAAGAGTGATGAGAAACGATAAGGATAATGAATTTATGAAATCAAAAATTATTTTTTTCTTTGTTTTACTTTTTGTCACAACTTCTTATGCACAAGATCGAAGTGAAGGTTGGGTGGTTCGACAAACAGAAAAAGGCTTGGTGAAAGTTCCAGCTAAGCAGTACTTTCGTTTTGAGGGCTTAAGCTTGTCTGGAAAAGCTTACTCTCCTTATCAAGCAACTTTTGATCAGCGTCCATCAAGAAAAAGTAAGAGTTTGATTCCAGTCAGAACATCATTCAAGCGTGAAGTGCTCGATGCGAGTGGATACTCGGGTCGATAAAAGGAATTTAGGGGGATTAAATGAGCAACAATCGAGCAGTTATAGAATTATCGGTTTTTCAAGGAAACACACTGATTGCCAGGCAGTCTTTTGATCAAGATAAAATTATCTTAGGTCGAATTTCTTCTGCTGACTTTAAAGTTCCGAGCCCTCAAGTCTCTCGCATTCATGCATTGCTCGAAATCTTGCAAGACGGTCAAATGAAAATCACAGATCTAGCTTCTACTCATGGAACCTTTGTAAATGGTTCAAAAATTGTAGAAGCGATTTTGCGTGAAAATGATCAAGTAAAAGTAGCAGATGTTGATATTAAAATTGTGCGCGTATCGCGTCCTGTGACAACACCTCCCGCTCCTTCTAAGAGAAATCCAACTCATCTTCCTATTCCAGAGCCTGTTAAGCCTGCTGTTTCTGCTGGCGGAGGGATGGAAGCTGCCTCTTTATCAACGCCCCCTTCTTATGAAGCACCTGTCGTAAAAGGGCCGCGTGAGGCGACGGTCATTCGAAGTCTTAAGGAAAGTGCAAACGTTCGCGGAGAGGCTTCGCCTAAAGCTCGAGAAGAACTCGAAGTAACAATGTACTGGGAAGATACCATTCTAGCGATCGATCATTACAAGAGAGGAAAAGAAACGATTACTTTAGGTGATGGAATTAAAACAACCTATTTGGTGGCAGACTCTGCGATTCCTCCTAAATACAAGTTTATTGAAATCAATGGAAGTCGAGTTGAAGTAAATCTTCATCCTTCAATGAAGATGAGTGCTCGTATCAATGGCCATATGTATACAAACGAAGAACTTGTAAAAAGTGGCCGTACAAAAATTGAGCTTGGTGGAAATGATATAGCTAAAGTAAGAATTGGAACCGTTCATTTCTTTTTGATGTTTGTACCAGATCCACCGGCACTTGAAAGAGGTCCTATTGTTGAGAGAGATCCTCTTTTCTGGAGTCTTTTTGTAACTGTTTTTGCCTCAGTTTTTCTTCTCATAACAATGAGTATGATTTTTCAAAAGCCTATTGAGGGAGAGGTAAAGGAATTTCCTGAGCAATTTAGAAAAATTCTAATTAAAACGTATCAGGCTAAAAAAGAAGTACCGCCTCCTCAGCCTGTTACGGAAATGGCTGACAAGGCTAAAACGGGTGTTGGTTTAGAAGAAAAGAAAAATATTCCTGATGCCATCAAAAATCAGCAGCGTAATCAGCTTGGTGGAAATGAAGGAGAGGGCAAGCGTAGTCCTGGACCAGAGGGTAAGCGTGGTGTGAAAGATTCTCCTCATGAAACCGGAGTAACGGTTGCGCCCAAAGTAAAAGGTCCAGATTCCAAACAACCTGGTCCTACAAACACAAACGCAACAGGAAAAGGAAAATCTCACGAAGTAAGTAAGTTTGGTCTTCTAAATTCTTTAAAGAGCTCAGGTCTTACAAGTAAACTTGCAAAACTTTCTGGAACAGATGGTGGCAATGATGATCTTGAGATGAAATTTAGCGGCTTTGGAGGTGGTGGTCTGCAAAGTGCTAAAGGTGTAAGCCCTCGAGGTGGTTTGCAAGGTACGGGATCAGGCGGTGGCGGCACAGAGCCTGTTGTGGGAGTTGGCGGACTTGGAACTAAAGGGTTTGGTCAGGGAGCAAAGGGTAGTGGACTCGGTGGAATCCCGGGCAACGGACCGGCTTTGATTTCAACAGAGTCAGGTGGAATTTCTGTAGGAGCGGGAATTTCAAAAGAAGAAATCGATCGCGTTGTGAAGTCTCACTACAATGAATTGGAATTTTGCTATCAGCAAGCAAAACAGCGCAATGGTAGTCTTGCTGGAAAAATTGCTTTGTCGTGGACGATTATTAGTGGAGGCGCTGTCGGAAAAGTAAGGCAAATGGATAACTCGACGGGCGATAATGCTTTGATCGAATGTTTTATGAAGCGGTTACAGCAGTGGAGATTTCCTTCTCCTCCATCAGGCGCTTCTGTGGAAGTAGAATACTATCCGTTCTCGTTAAAATAATTGATTTATTAAAAGGTTGAACCACACAAATGGAACGCTATGTCAATAGCGTTCCATTTGTATTTTGTAGATACAAGCACTTGAAATTATTGATTTTTTTGTCTATCTCTAAAACTTCAAACTCGTTGACAGAAGATAGCCCTCTCTCATACAGTGCTCAGAACTTGTATGACACTTGAGTCTTTTCAAAACTCAGTTTTCGTTTCTCGAGGCTTTCGAATCCTTTAATTTATGAAATCAAAAATTTCTTTGTTTGCTCTTTTTATTTTCGTTTTATTTTCTATTTCCTGTTCCAAACACAGCATGGATCCTACCATCGAAGCGCGGGTTCGAGGCAATGTTTCTCTCCATGAATATGCATCACAAGCGGGGGCTTCTCCTGAAACTCTTTTAAAATTCAATGATTCTTTGTGGCTTCAAAAAAACCGTCCTTCTCGAATGGAAAATTGTCTTGGTTATTTTGCAGATGACATGGCCTCACGAAATCAATTCTTAGAGTGCTTATCGAAACAGGGCCTCTTCTTTTATTCCAAGAGTATTATTGAAGAGCTAGTGCCTCTTCGTCTTCAACGTCTAAAAAAAATTCATGATCCACAGTACGGTTCTGAATATCGAAAAAGCTTAAAGCTTCTCAACTGGATCTTTGATATGGCCCTTGAGCAGTATCATTTAAGTAATCCCACTTCTTATTGGCTCGAAGCTCAAGTGGATGGCTCGTGGAAATTTAGAGAAGAAAAAGATGAAAAGCATCCTGAATGGACGCTCAAAAACAGAGCAGATTACGATTTTCAAGATGGAGATGTTAGTCTCAGCGTGAGTTCTGATTATTTTTCAGCAATCATCCCTCAGTATACTTATCCTGAGCGTCGTCTTACTCACATGTGGGTTTATCGCGGTCAACGTGATTCGAATGAAGGCCATGTTGTGGAAGCCATTATGGGAGAAGGTGTTTGGCCTACCTATGGGGACTCCTACCGAAGACGGGACAAGTATTATGAGCAGTTTGTTTTACGATACAATGATCGAAAAAAATCAGAAGCAGAAAATCTTGAGATTCGAAAAAAGGCGGCTGACTTTTCGGAGTCAAAAATTGGTTCCGAGTATGATTTTTCAGCCGATAACCGCAAAGGTTATTTTTGTACTTTTTTAGCAAGTATGAGCTTTGCGAGTGCGTTTTTTGATATTAGCAAACTTGAAGGCGAAGATCTTTTTGACAAAGTCTCTCTCCTCTTTCCATTTGGTTATTCCCCTCTGAGAAAAGGTCTATCTCGAAAGTTTTCTGCGAAGTTTGGAGTAGAAGAGTCAAAAACAACTTTTCCTGCTTCTGGAGATTTTTTAACGCTCGATAATTTTGATACGATTGCGTATTACGTTCGGCCCGATCTTACCAAAACCTTTAATGATACCTACTTTTTTGCAGAAGCTCTTGTGAACGCTATTGACCGCGGAGCGACTGTGAATGTTCCAAGCGATATAGATAAAGTTTTTGGGCCTCTTGCAGAAAACAGAGACATGTTAAGGGGTTTGATTGGCTATGTTCGTCAGGTGCACAGCCATTCTTTATTCAAAAACAAAATTTTAGAAAATAAAGTTTCTCTCAAGTATCTTGATGAAAAAGAGCCTCAAGAATTTTTCGATATACTGGAGCGCTTAGATGCCGAAAGGGTAGCGCTTGCTGAGGCTGCAGAAGCTAATTTGTCTGAAAATTTAACTATAACCACAGTTTTTAAAAACGTTCCCTCAATCGACGATCCTAAAAAAATTATAAGAGCGACAAAGTTTTTTTCTGATATGAAAAAAAATGGCACTGAAAAATTCAATCGAAAAGATTTTTTACAATTAAGAAAGTTTATCGATGAATTGAGCGTTAAAGACTTATTAAAGATGATCAAAGGTCGTGAAAGTCAGCTGCCTGTTTTGGGAACCATGGCTCGTTTGACACAGTCTCATTATGAAGCAAAAAAAATTAATCAAGATGAATATAAGAAATTAGAAAATTTGCTTCGTAATTACTCAATGCTTCTTTTGTCGGTACCTACAGTGAAAAAGAAGGTTGCGGAGTATCAGTTGAAAATCCAAAATAAAGAATTGCCTGAAGACGCTATGAAAAGTCTCTTTAAGCTAACTCCCTATTTAGCAAGTAGTCTCTCAGAGCAGACGATTAAAGAGTTTATTACTTTGCAGGGTTTGGGTAAGGGTGCTGTTGGTGGTTTACAAACCATGAGAGAAAAATTGGGTCTCAATTATGTGTGGCAGCTGCCTCCTTGGATGCAAAGAAACTTCTATGACTTCATCCTTTCTGAAAAAACAAAGGGTGTTGTCGTTTATCCAAAACCCTAAAAGATTAATTTAAAATTTTTTTCTAAATACATTCACGGGGCTTTGTTTAAGTTGTAAGCAGAATATGAAGTCAAAATTTTAGTACTCAAAGGGCCCTCAAAGTTTTCTTTCAAAAGTTTTTCAATTCCCGCAACGTGTAAGTTTCCGACAACAATATCAAAAGAGTTGGGAGCTTTTTCTTTGCTCAAAGCTTGGCAATATTGTTTCAAAATATTCTCTGCGAATATGAGATTTCTCCATTCCAGAGCCACTGTTTTTTTCAATAAAGAGTCGTCTCCGCTTTTAAAATAATCTTGGGCTAATTTTTCGAGGTTAGCGGGAACGTGTCTAGAAGTTTTTTTTGATTTTAGTGTTTCAATTAAAGAGAGAGTAAAAGCTTCAAGAGATTGCGGCAACTCTTGAAGCATCTCGTTTAGGTTCTTTTCAGTGTTTTTTTGTGATTCTTGAGGTTGCTCTTTAAAGTTATTGCTTAAATATTTGAGCAAGAACTTTGATCGATGAGGAAATCCTTGATCTGTTTCTTGTTTTTTAAAATTCTCAAAGGCCTCTCTAAAAAAAGGATAACGATCCAAGTCTTTTTTAATTTTGCTAATTAACTTTGCGAGGGCATTGAGATTGCCTTGTTGTTGATATTTTTTGGCTTCGGTGTGATTTTTGAATAAAATTGCTAGGCAATAAGAGATTTCATCTTCAATGCCAAAAAAACGATTTTGATCTCCTGGAATGGGCTCTCTGTGAGTGACTGAAAAAATATAGTCTTTTAAAATGTGTTGTGAGTTTGAACAAAGAACTCCCTCTAAGCCCACAACGCATTGACCTCTACGAGCCTCTAAGGTGAGATTTTCATTAAGTTTTTGAGATTCAGGAGAGGAGTGGCGTTCTCCGTATATTTTGATTGTTGGGAGCTCTTTTTTTTCGGAAATTTTTTTTAAATCACAGGGAGCTTTTACTTGAGGAGTGATGAGAAGTTCTTCTTTAAGCAACGTATGAGGGGTTTGCCCATTGGACAAAAAAAACAAAAAGAATCCACTGAGCAGAAGGGGTTTTTTAAGGAGCATAACGTCATTGTCTCTTTGAAAAAACACAAGAGCAAGAGAGCTCTCACGGGCAAGCTTTCAGGTAATAGTAGAGAGCCTTAAACGCTCCGCGCAAGAATTTTTTTAGTGAGCTTTTGAAGCTCAAAGAGTCCTCAATACGCAGGCAAGGTGTTATAGTTCCAAAGTTGTGAGTTTTGTCCATTTACATGTGCATTCCGAGTTTTCTTTGGGGCGCAGTCTTGTCAAAATGCAGGATCTTCCAAAGATGGTAGCGGAAATGGGCATGCCTGCAATTGGCGTTACTGATTGGGGCAATCTGTACGGATCTCTTTATCTTTTAAAAGCCGCACAAAAAGCTAAAATCAAACCCATTTTCGGAGTGGAAATAGGAGTCACACGTAAGGATCAACTTCTAAGGCATCTTGTTTTGTTGGCCGAAACAACTGAGGGCTATAAAAATTTAGAAAAACTCGTCTCTCGTGCTCATACAGAGTTTGGTTTTCAGCAAGGTGAGCTTCGTCCACAAATTCCTTTTGAAATTTTAAAAGATTCTTGTCAGGGAATGATTGCTCTTACTGCTGGAATGAAGGGAATTGCAAATTCTTATCTTCTTCAAGATCAGGAAGGAGAAGCTCGAGAAGTTTTGAAAGATCTGAAAGAAATTTTTCCTGAATCTCTTTACCTTGAGTTGCAAGAGAGCGGGCTTTCTCAACATTCTGATTGCAATGAATGGTTGATACATGAGGCAAAAAAAATGGGCCTCCCAGTTGTGGCAACCTCTGATGTTCATTACGTCAAAAGTGAAGACGCTTTTGCACAAGAAGTATGGATGATGGTGGGCAAGGGGCTCACGCTCAATCAGAATCCACGAAGTAGTTTGGCTTCCTCTGAATTTTATTTGAAAAGCTCTGAAGAAATGCGAATGGCTTTTGCAAGTATTCCCGAAGCTGTCGATAATACTCTGGCCATTGCTGAGAGATGCAATGTAAAATTTAATTTCAAAACAGAAGACGGGAAACGTCTTTATTTTTTACCGAGTTTTGAAGTTGGAAAAAAAGATCAAAATGTTGTTTTTGCCGAACTCGCTCGTGAAGGATTAGAGAATCGCTTCAAAGAATTAAAAATTACAGAAGCTGAAAAGCAAAAAATTTATGTCGACCGCCTCGATTACGAAGTTAAGGTGATCGTTGAGATGGGTTTTGCGGGATATTATCTGATTGTCTCTGATTTTATTCGTTGGGCAAAGTCTCAAAAAATTCCCGTAGGGCCTGGTCGTGGATCAGGTGCGGGATCACTCGCGGCCTATGCCTTGGATATTGTAGACATTGATCCGATTGAAAATCGCTTACTCTTTGAGCGCTTTTTAAATCCAGAGCGTGTTTCACTTCCTGACTTTGATATCGATTTTTGTCAGGCTCGGCGTTTTGAGGTGATTGATTATGTTTCGAAGCGATACGGAACTGAACAAGTTTGTCAGATCGTCACTTTTTTGAAAGAGCAAAGTAAGGCTGCGCTTAAAGACGTGGGTCGTGTGATGGGATTTTCATTTGGAGAAACCAATCGCATCACAAAACTTATTCCAGTTATTTTAGGAAAGCCGCTCACGATTGAAGAAGCTTTGAAAGAAGTTCGTGAGTTTAAAGAGCTTGTTGATTCTGATCCTCGCAATAAGCAGCTTGTTGATCTGGCCTGTTCAATTGAAGGTGGATTGCGCCAACCTGGCGTTCACGCGGCGGGTGTGATTATCGCAAGTCGTCCCGTGAAAGAACTGGCTCCTATGTCCGTAGATCTTGAGGGACGTCCTCTCATTCAGTGGGATATGAAGATGAGCGAAGAAGCGGGACTTGTGAAGTTCGACTTCTTGGGTCTTGTGACGCTCGATCTCTTGGACCTCACTTGTAAATGGGTGCGCGAGCGCTATCCCGATGATCCAGAAAAATCTCAATTTACATACAATAAAATTCCCGTTCACGATCCTCGTGCTTATGAGTTGATTGCACGAGGCGACACCATGGGAGTGTTTCAATTGGAAAGTTCTGGAATGCAAAATCTTTGCGTCCGAATGAAGCCCGACAGATTAGATGACATTGCAGCGGTCAACGGACTGTATCGACCTGGTCCTCTTGAGAGTGGAATGGTCGATGATTTTATTGCTCGTAAACAAGGAAAAGCAAACGTCGAAACACTTTTCCCCGAGATGAAAGAAGTTCTCTCCGATACGTACGGAGTGATTGTTTATCAAGAGCAGGTCATGGAGCTTGCGCGGGTGATTGCGGGATATTCACTCGGTGGAGCAGATCTTCTGCGTCGTGCGATGGGAAAAAAAATCGCCGAAGAAATGGAAGCTCAGCGAAGTATCTTTGTAGAAGGCGCGACAAAATTAGGTCGAGACCCACGCAAGGCTTCTGAGCTTTTTGATTTGATTGCAAAATTTGCGGGATATGGATTTAATAAAAGTCATGCGTCTGCTTATGCGACTTTGTCTGTGCAGACTTCCTTCTTGAAGGCTGTTTATCCTGTTGAGTTTTTCACAGCACTTTTGACGATTGAAAAAGAAAACACCGACAAGCTGGCTCGTTATATTCAAGATGCCAAACGTCGCGATTTAAAAATTCTTCCCCCAGACATCAACTCGAGTGAGAGTGATTTCAAGTGCGTTGATAATAAAACCATTCGCTTTGGTCTTTCGGCTATTCGAAACGTGGGAGAAGCGGCAACAGAAGTTATTTTAGAAGCTCGTCGAAAGGCGCCTTTCAAAGATTTATGGGATTTTCTTTCTCGCGTTGATACTCGAAAAATTAATAAACGAGTGGTGGAAAGTTTGGTTCAAGCGGGGGCTTTTGACACTCTTGTCGAAGCGGGGATGAGTGTGCAAAAACTTCGCGGACTTTATTTGGCTAACGTTGAAGGTGCTTTGAAGTGGGCGACGAGCAAAAGTGAAGCGGCAAGTAGTGGACAGTTCTCTTTGTTTGGTGCGTTTGAAGATACTCAAGCCACGGCTAAACCGCCGATGC
Organism: uncultured Bacteriovoracaceae bacterium; assembly: GCA_964407615.1. GTDB lineage: Bacteria > Bdellovibrionota > UBA2428 > UBA2428 > UBA2428 > CANIGN01. Next base: position 24,433 of record CAYOWH010000009.1, read on the forward strand.
TCCCTGCTCTAGAGATTGAAGATAAACAAACTTTGCAATGGGAAAAGGAACTCTTGGGAATTTATCTCTCGGGGCATCCGCTCGACAAGTTTGCCGATAAAATTGAACGCTTCCAGGCCATGCCTCTGCATGTTCTTGAAGAAATGAAGCCTAAGACAAAAGTTCTCGTCGCAGGAGTTGTGAGTGATTTTAAAGAACTCAGAATCAAACGCGGTCGCAGAGCGGGGGAATTCATGTCGACTTTCAAGTTTGGCGATGCCACGAGCCAGGTGGAAGTTGTGAGTTTTCCGGATCACTACAAAGAATTTGCAGATTTGATCAAGAGCGATAAGGCTCTTTTGTTGAGAGCCGAGCTTGATTTTGAAGAAGATAAAGCACGTCTTGTTTGCGGTGAAGTTTCTTTGCAAGGTGAGGCTTCGGTTCAAAGTTTAGAAGATTTACAAGATGAGTGGCCGCGACTGATTCATATTGAAGTCGCTCTTGATAAGGTTGCAAATTTTTTAAGCCATGATGTTTTATTTGCTGAGATTGCTCATGTTTTGACTAAGCACAATGGACCTGTGCCTGTGGATTTGGTTCTTCTTAAGGGGGGGCGTTTTCAAACACGCTTGAGTGTGGGTGAAGAGTATCGAGTACAACCCTCTCGTGAGCTCGTGAGTGAGCTGCAAGGTCTTTTGGCTATTCCAGACTGCATTCGAGTCGAAAAAGAATTTTGAGATAAAATCTAATTCTTAAGTCGAAGTTTCTTGCGCAAGTTTCTTTTGGGCTAACTTTTCTTGAATGAGTTTGTTGCGATCGGCTTTAGCCTTTGAAAATAATTTTAGTTCGTTTTGAAGAAATCCCTGAAGAGCTTCAAAGTTTTCTTTTTCTTGCGCATTGTAATAACTCACTAAAACTTCTTCCCCTTTGGGAAGTTGCTGCAAAATAGCAAACTTTTTTCGAGAGATGAGAATTTCTAAATCACTCGCTTCTAGGATTAATTCTAAATTGCAGAGAACATGAATGTCTTCCCATTTTAGGCGCTTTGCAAAAGTGGCTTCAATTAACTCACTCTGATCAGAATTTTGATAATCTTCACCTTTTTCTTTGACCCATGCAAAAAGATCATGGAGCCATGTAATTTTTTTGAGTGTTAAAAGATCATTTCGAAGAGTCTCTGCTTTGGGAGCAGGAACTTCATAAGTTTCAAAGTCTATATCGATGGCAAAGTTTTCTTGCGTTGTTGTTTCTTCCGTGTTGCTCATAATTTTTCTCCTAAACCATATCGGGGTGAATTTAAATAAAGGGGCTCAACGTCTTTTAAGAGCGCTTCTAGATTACGAATTCGAGAGCTATCAGCAGGATGAGTTGACAAAAACTCAGGTGGCTTATTTCCCCCAGATCCTGCCATGCGACTCCAAAAACCGAGTGCTTCTCGGGGGTCGTATCCAGCAGCTGCTGCGTACTCAAGGCCAAAAGAATCTGCTTCACTCTCGTTAGACCTTGAAAAAGGTAGAATAAGTCCGACAGTGGCTCCTGCCCCCAGTGCAGAAATTGTGACTCTGCGAGTGTCGGGGTCTTTGATAAGTCCTCCCGCGAGAGCCGCTCCTGTCACAAGCCCGGTGACCGCCATGTTTTGCGCAATCCGTTGTCCGCCATGGCGAAGGGTTGCATGGGCCACTTCATGACCTAGAACCACCGCTAGAGCAGCTTCGTTTTGCATAACTTTGAGGATACCCGTGTAAACGGCAACTTTTCCACCAGGTAAGCAAAAGGCATTGGGTTGTTCGCTTTCAATAAGTTTAAATTCCCATTGAAATCCCAGCTGATGACGGGCTTCTGCAATTTGAGCAATTCGATTACCAACCCTTTCGAGTATTTTTTTTGCCCTAAGATTTGTAGATTCTTTTTCTTTGTTCAAAATTTCTCGATAGGCTGAAATTCCCATCCGAGTTTCTTCTTCTGCAGAGGTAATCAGAAAAGCACGTTTGTTTGTGCCTGGAAGTGTCGTACAGCCAAGAGCAATGAAAAATATAACGTAAAGAGACCCCAAACGAAGAACTTTCGTCATGAATTTATTCTAGTGCCTCTTTTATCTAGAAGAAAGAGTGAGAAGAGAGAGATTATTAGAGGCAGTTATGTTAAAAACTCTGCCATGTCCCATGATGAAATTGATGAACAGACTCGTATTCGTCGCGAAAAGTTACAAGGTTTAAGGGAGAGGGGGCTTGCTTACCCTCATTTTGTTCAAGAAAGTCATAAAGCTGCAGAGATTCTAGAAAAGTTCAAAGATGAAAAAGATCCTGAAAAATTAAAGGCTTTTGGAAATATCAAAATGGGCGGAAGAACGATTTTTTTGCGTTCTTTTGGTAAGGCTGGTTTTGTAAAAATTCTTTCAAGAGGCACACCTTTTCAAATGTATATTGCCAAAGATCAAGTGGATGCCACAAGTTTTGAATTGTATCAGTCGCTAGATTTGGGTGATCAGGTTTGGGTTGAGGGTCATCTCTTCCGGACTAAAACAGGAGAGTTGAGTTTACATGCGACTCAGTTGCGTGTCATGGCAAAATGCTTGCACACGCCTCCCGAAAAATTTCATGGTTTAACCGATGTGGAAGAACGGTATCGTCATCGTTACATTGATTTGTTTAGCAACGAAGAAACGCGCAAAACTTTTGTTCTTCGTTCAGCTGTGACGAAAGCCGTGCGCGATTACTTCAATGAGCGTGATTTTATTGAAGTGGAAACACCGATGATGCATCCTTTGGTTTCGGGGGCTGCAGCTAGGCCTTTCGTCACACATCATAACACCTTAGATCGAAAGCTTTTTTTGCGAATTGCACCCGAGCTTTATTTGAAGAGGCTCGTGGTAGGAGGTCTTGAACGCGTCTTTGAGATCAACAGAAATTTTCGAAACGAAGGAATTAGTCCTCGTCATAATCCCGAGTTCACCATGCTGGAATTCTACATGGCGTATGCCAATTATAAAGATCTTATGGATATGACCGAGGAGTTGGTGACAAAAATTATGATCGATCTTACCGGAAGTGATGAGATCGATTATCAGGGAGCCAAAATTTCCTTTAAGCGTCCTTGGCGTCGAATGAGTATGGAGGATGCGGTTAAGGAATTTTCAACTTTTAAGGGTGACCTTAAAAGTTCTGAGCAAATTATTCAGCATCTGAAATCAAAAGGAATTTCAATCACAGGTCGTGAAGGCTTGGGAGGTCTTTTGACAAAGATTTTTGATGAAGAAGTTGATCGCAAGTTGATTCAGCCAACATTCATTACGGATTATCCCGTGGAGGTTTCTCCTTTGGCTCGAAGAAGTGAAAAACCTTCTGCCTTGGGAATTGATGTGACCGATCGTTTTGAATTATTTATCAACGGAGTTGAAATCGCGAACGGCTTTAATGAGTTGAACGATCCAGATGATCAAAAAAATCGGTTTCTTGATCAAATGAAAGAAAAGGATGCGGGCAACGATGAAGCGACCGATTACGATGCGGATTACATTCGTGCACTTGAATACGGTATGCCTCCAACGGCAGGTGAAGGAATAGGAATCGATCGTCTCGTGATGCTTGTTGCGAATGTTCCTAGTATTCGCGATGTCATTTTGTTCCCTCAATTAAGAAACGAACATTAATTACGTGCTAGGTGTAATAACGAATAAAATAAGTATTACTTTGAAAATAAATAATCGTGATGAGTTAATTTTTCTTTTAGAAAGTAGTTCTTTTCTTTAAGATACACTTCAACTCTATCAATATTTTTGGATTCAACGAGTAAATATTTAAAGCTATACCTATTAAAATCAAAACCTTTTAAAACATCTAGTTCAGCTCCTTCAACATCTAAAGATATAAAATCTATTTCTTTAGGTGCTAGGCTTTCATCAAGAATGCTTGTAATAGTTCTACCGAGAGCACCAAATTGAATTTTTTCTTTAGTATTAGTCATATGCTTTTTTTTATCTATTAAGTCTATGTCAAGATTGGCTGAAAAAGACATGAGATTTACGTATTCAATATCAACATATTTCTCTTTAAAATCAAAAGGCACACAGGCGCAAGAAAAAATTTTGTTATGTTTTTTACCTCTAAAATAAGCAATACTCTCAAAGTGGTTTGGGCTTGGCTCAATTAATATGCCTCCCCATTTTTTTCTTTTTTCTAAATAAAATGTATTGGATTGGGTGATTCCATCATTGGCTCCAAGCTCTATAAAGAAGCCATTTTGATAGTTTAAATACTTCTCTAATTTTTTATCCAAATTATTTAAGGCAAATTTCCCACCCTTTAAGAAACGATATAAGAAATACTTAAGTAAACTAACAATTTTCACATTAAGGGTGTTTTTAAAAAAAACCATCATGAGTTTATCTTAACAGATGTAACTTAGTTTTTTACTCAATTAAGAAACGAACATTAAAAAATACGTCTTGAGATTCTTTAGGGCCAGCCTAGATACACGCCCACACATCGTATAGCCTTGTGCTGTGCTGACAAGAGAGTGGTGGCTTCTCACTTATAAGTGGCTTTTTGGGCAAAAAAAAGCTGGCCAAGAAATTAGAAAGTCTTCTTATTTGATGGGTGCTTCTTTGTGGGTTGCACTTATTTCGGCAGCCTTGGGAGTCGGCGCTTTGAGTTTTGTTCGGGCACTTGTGACGGGTTTTGAGACTCAATTGGCCCAAGGAGTCTCTGATTTTTTAGGTCCACTTTCATATAAATCTGGTTGGCGCATGGAAAAAGAGCATGAACGACTTGCTCGAAAAATTTCTTATCCTGTTGAGAGTTATTGGCAGGGTCAAGGACTTCTTGTCGGACCAAAATTAGGCCGCGGAGTCAGTCTTGAGGGAAGGCGTAAGTGGGGACAGTCCCAAGAGTGTTCCTCTTCAAATACGATTCCTTTTTTAACAATGGGTCAAAATTTAGCAGATAGTTTGGGAGTAAAAGAAGGACAAGACTTGAAGCTTCTTTTGCCAGGGTTACTTACTGGAAGTTTAAAGGTCAAAGTTGCCTCTATTAAAAGTTTTGGCTTACAAGAGCTCGACGCTCGCCGAGTAATCTTGGACGATTTATCTTTGCGCTGTTATTTAAAAAATTATGGAAAAACTTTGAAGGAGCGTCCGGGAGATTACTTGGGGCTTCGTTTTTATCCAGAAATTTCTCCCAGCGATGAAGCTTCTCTCTTAACAGAAGCTGTGCAGCTTCAAAAATTAATTAAGGAAGATCTTCGCGATGCTCATCCTGTGGTGAAAACTTCAAAAGAGCAAAATCGAAATTTTTTTAAAAGTTTAGGCTTTGATCGTACTGTCTTGAGTGTTGTCCTGGGTTTTTTAACTCTCGCGGCTTGTTTAAATGTTGCAGCTGCCTTGTTTGTTATTTTTTTTGAAAGAGACAAAGACATGATGACCTTGAGAGCTCTGGGCATGTCTCCCGTGCAGATGAGACGCTGGATTCTTATTCAGGGCTTTATGATTGGTTTTTTGGGAAGCTCATTGGGAATGTTGGGTGCGGGGGCTGCTGCCATTTTGTTTGAAAAGGGAAAGCTCATACGTTTACCGCCTGAAGTTTATAATCTAGATCATCTCGTCTTTTCTTTTTCATGGACCGAACAATTTGGGGTCTATGTTTTTGGAATTTTAAGTGCTCTTTTTATCTCTTGGGGCGTTGCCTACTTGCTTTCGCGCATGAAAATTGTTGAGGTATTGGGGCATAGACGATGAGGGCACATGATTAAGGTTGAAGGACTCACAAAAAATTACAAGACAGGGGTTGTTGAGCATGTTTTAAGAGGTGTGGATCTTGAAATTAGTTCGGGAGAATCTGTCGCTCTTTTGGGTCCATCAGGATCGGGCAAATCTACTCTTTTGAATTGCTTGGGACTTTTGGATTTACCGGATAAAGGAAAGATTTGTCTTCATGGGAACGAAGTTTCCCACCTGAAGGAGAAAGATCGTGCTCGCATTCGTTTGACGGAATTAGGATTTGTCTTTCAATTCCATCATTTGATTCCTGAGTTAAGTGCTATAGAAAACGTTTTATTGCCAGCATCTTTGTTGGGTCAAAAACCAATGGATAAAGCAAAATATTTAATGCAGCGAGTAGGTTTGGAGCGGAAGGCTCATAAATCGCCTTCACAGTTATCTGGGGGCGAGCAGCAAAGAGTGGCAATTGCGAGAGCCCTTATCAATGGTCCCCGAATCCTTTTTACAGATGAAGCTACAGGAAATCTTGATCGTGAAAAATCAATCGAAATATTGGAATTGCTTCTTGAAATGAATCAGGAGCAAAAAATGACACTTGTGTCCGTAACGCATGACTCAACTCTTGCGATGCGCTATGAAACAAAATACTCGCTTCAGAACGGAATATTGAAGAAATGCAGTTGAATAAATCTCTTAAGTGTCTTCATCGTGTGCTTAGCGCAGCTTTTTTTCTTTGCCTATTTTATGTGCACAGCGCGAATGCCGAATCTTTTGGCGAAATCGAAGTGCGTGGAAACAAAAGAATAGAACAATCTGCCGTGATTGAAAAAATGAGTTTACGTCCAGGAATGCCTCTCACAACCGAGGCCGTTCGAAGAGACATTCAAAATATTTTTTCTTTGGGTTTTTTTAAAGATATACAATTTGATCTTGATGGCAGAAAGCTGATTGTCAAAGTTGTTGAACGTCCCTATGTCTCAAAAATAGAATATATAGGATCATCCGAGTTTGAAAATAAAGAACTAGAAGATACAACTAAATTAAAATCCTATCGAGTTCTTAGCTATTCAGAAATTCAAACAGGTATCGCTGCTCTACGCAAAAAATACGAAGATAAAGGCTACTATCTTGCGCAGGTGCGTTTTGAGGTTCTTCCTCTTTCAAAAAATTCATCAGATGTTCAGCTCAAGCTTTATATAACGGAGAATGAGCAGGTTAGAATCCGTAAAGTTAATGTGATTGGAAATAAAAAGATTTCTACGGGGGATCTCAAGCAGGTTCTTTTCACTTCTGAGGGAAATATGTTTTCTTGGGCAACAGGAAGTGGAACTTTTAGAGATGATTTTTTTGATCGTGACGTGAATGCTCTTGCCATGTTTTATGGGAATGAGGGTTTCGTTGAGGCTAGAATTACAAAGCCACGTGTGAGTTTGAGTCAGGATCGCAGATACATCGATATCCTTATGGATATTCAAGAGGGTGAAAAGTTTTACCTGGAAGATGTTGAGTTCAAGGGAGATATTGAATTTACAGAAGAAAAGTTACGTGAAGTTTTTGCAATGAAAAGCGGAGACGTCTTTTCAACAGGTTTGATGCAAGAAGGTCTTCTCGCTCTGGGGGATTTGTATGGAGATGAAGGTTATGCTTTTGCAAACGTCATTCCGCGTCCCGAAATCAAGTCTAAAGATCGTAAGGTTTATCTCACAATTGATATTCAAAAAGGAGATAAAATTTATTGGGGTGAGGTAAAAATTACTGGAAACACCAAAACTCACGACAAGGTGATTCGCCGAGAATTGAAGTTTATTGAGGGAGAATTAACAAACTCCACTAAAAGAAAAAAGAGTATCGAGAATATTCGTCGTCTGGGATTTTTCGACGAAGACATTAAATTTTTAACCTCTACTCGAAAAGATCAAAGCAACATCATGGATCTTGAAATAAAGATCAAGGAAAAGCCAACTGGAACCATCAACTTGCAAGCAGGATACGGAAACGATGCGGGCTTTAGCATCGTTGCGGGAGTGATGCAGAGTAATTTATTTGGGAGAGGCCAGGACATCAGTTTACAGGCTTCATGGGCTTCCAGTAAGTCGATGAATTTCGATATAAGTTTTACGGATCCTAAAATTTTCGATTCTGAATGGTTATTTGGAACAAACGTGTTCTGGTCTCGTCGCAGAGTAGGGCCGCAAACAGATAAAGATTACACTTATTTTCAAGATCAACGTGGATTTAGTTTTAGGCTTGGAAAAGAAGTTGCTGAGCACTGGCTTTTGGATGGAAAATATCGCTTTTCAAAAACAGATTTATCAGAGCCTATCAACACAGGTATTTTCACACGTCCCGAAGATGCTCATGTGACGATCAGTGCAATCGGCACGGACCTTACCTACGATACGCGTAATAATCGTATGGATCCGAGTAATGGGTGGTATTTTTACTCAGGTTTAGAAGTGGCGGGATTAGGCGGACGTCCTTTTCAAAAGTTTGATAGCTCTTTGAGATTTTATCACAGAGTTGCTTGGAAGCTTGTTTATCGTACGAGATTGGAGTTTGGTTATTTGTTCAACTTATTTGATCGCGACAACGTGCCAGATTCTGAGCGCTATATTTTAGGAGGAGTGACCTCCCTTCGTGGATATGATGGTGGTTCTATTGGTAAAGTGAAAGAGCTCGCGGGAACCCGGCCGGGCTCTGATCCTGCATCAAAACCTCATGTCATAGGTGGAACTCATAAGTTTATTATGAACCATGAGCTTGAGTTTCCTTTGATTCCCGAGGCTAATATTCGAGCCGTTGCTTTTTTTGATCTTGGAAATTCATGGGATGGAGATATCTTTAAGCAGAAACCCATGATTCTTTCTAATTTTGGATGGGGAATTCGATGGTATTCCCCTATGGGTCCTTTGCGATTTGAGTGGGGATTTCCTATGGCTGATTCTCACTTTAATAAAAAAGGGGAAAGCGTATTTCAGTTCATGATTGCGCCTACCTTCTAGTAAGAAACGTGTTATTTAGGCATCAATCCGACGCGTAAGGGCGTTTTCTGGGGACCTTTTTTGACTTGCTAGAGGGGGAGTTTTAAGGTGACGGCATGATGAAAAAAACATTATTAATTTTATCTTCATTAGCTTTTTTGGGAACAGGCTGGTCTGCCATCAAGGTAGGCGTGGTTGACTTGGAAAAGGCTCTTCAGGGCGTCAAAAAAGGTCGCGAAGCAAAAGCGCGTCTTGAGAAAAAATTTAAAGAGAAAAAAGAAAAGTTTGAAAAACAACAAAAAGAATTTGAAGTCGCTCAAGAAGAGTTCAAAAAGAAAAGCGTTGTTCTAAGTGAAAAAGCAAAAGGTGAGCAAATGATGGCGTTGCAACAAAAGTTTGCAGCTCTTCAACAAGCAAATCAAGCTGCACAAGTAGAAATGCAACAAGATGAAATCAAAGAGACTCAACCCATTCTTAAGGGACTATCAGAGATGATGGGCGATATTGGTAAAGAAGCAGGAGTCGAGATGGTTTTTGAAAGTAAAGCAGGATTGCTTTTTGCAAATGATAAAATAGATCTCACTGAGAAATTAGTTTCAAAATACGATAGCAAAAACAAATAAGGTCATAAGCGTGAATGAATTCAACTCTTTTATATAAACCAAGAGATTGCTTTCGCACGCTTAAGGATTTTTTAGATTTTTTAAAAAAAGAAAATTTTACTTTCAAAGTTTCTGATAATTCTTGTCTCGAAAAAAATTGGAATGAGTTAGAAGTTCCTTTGTCTTCTTCCTTTGCAGCTCCCTCTGCTAAAAACTTTTCTTATCATCTTAAAAACGGCGAGCTTCCCTCAACATGGGGACTCGTTTTTCGAGATCTCAAAAAATCAACTCCTCTGGCTCCTTTTGAGTTGGGTATTGATTGTCCTGAAGCAGCGCTTGATGTGTTGTTAAGAAAATTGGCTCATACAGAATGGACAGGGTCGATTCAAGAGATTGAGCAGCTTTCTCAAAACTACTCCCATGTAAAATATGAAACAGGTGTTGTGATTGGTCCTCACTGTGAAATTGCAGAGGGTGTTGTTTTAGAGGCGGGCGTTCGAGTGGGCGCCCGAGTGAAGATTGGAGCGGGAACTCGAATTGGGTGTGGAAGTCGCATAGCGGATGACACCATCATAGGAAATAATTGCTATTTTCGAGGCCCTGTAAGCCTTGGAGGACAGGGATTTGGTTTTACAAAATATCCTCAGAGCCCCTATCCAAGACATCGTCTTCATGTCGGACGTGTTGTGTTAGGGGATGGTGTGAAATTGGGATCTTTTGTAGCGATTGATCGAGGAGTTTTAGAGGATACCGTTATTGGAGATTTTTCAGCAACAGACAACGTTGTTCAGATTGGACACAACTGTCGTTTAGGGAAATATAATATTTTGTGCGGTTTAGTGGGACTTGCGGGTTCAACCATCATGGGAGATTTTGTGACCCTTGGCGGACTTGTTGTAAGTAAGGGGCACTTAACGGTTGGAAATCAAGTTCAAGTTGGTGGATTTTCTGCTATCGGTAGTGATGTTGAGGCTGGATCTCAGTTGAGAGGAGTTCCTGCTCGACCTATTCGAAGAGACCTTAAAATTATGGCTATACAAGAGAAGCTTCCTGAGCTTTATGCTGTGATGAAAGAAGCTTTGAAGGGACAAAAAGTAGAATTATGACAAGTCACAAAAAAATTCATCCTACGGCAATTGTTGAAGAGGGTGTTGAGCTGGGTCTTGATGTTGAGGTGGGGCCTTATTCTCATATCCGAGCAGGGGCTCGTATCGGAAACGGTACTCGCATTCAGTCTCATGTTTGTATTTGGGGGCAAAGTGAAATTGGAGAGCTTAACGAAATCTATCCTTACTGTTCGATTGGTGCGCCTCCTCAAGTTTTAAAAGATGAAGCTTTGCAATCACGGGCCATTATTGGAAATAGAAATGTTTTGCGCGAAGGAGTTCAGATTCATCGAGGAAGTACAAAAGCGGGGGGACTGACAAAGGTTGGAAATGATAATTATCTTATGTCCTCTGTTCATGTCGCTCATGATTGCAAATTAGGAAATCATATTACAATTGCTTCTCATTCCGGATTAGCCGGACATGTTGAGGTTTTTGATCATGCGTTGATCAGTGGTTTATGTGGGCTTGCGCAATTTGTTCGAGTGGGAAGTTTTACCTATTCAGCAGGCATGACTCGCTATATGAAGGATCTTCCACATTTTTTATGTGTTAAAGAATACTGTGAAATCACAGGGCCCAATTTGGTAGGCTTAAAGCGCGCGGGATATCCAGAAGAAGAGATACGAATCGTCAAAGAAATTTATAAAGCTCTTTATGTCAACAAAGAGAAAACTTTAAAAGAGCAAATGGAAAAACTTCATTCACAATTTTCGGGTAAAAGTGTTTTTGATAAGTTCGAAGATTTTGTGAAAACATCTAAAGTCGGAATCATGAGAGGCTAGGTAATTTTAAGAATGGCAAAAGCGGCGATGCAGAATTTTGTTTTAGTGGGTGCTGGGAACGTCGGTCGTTCTTTTTTGAAAGATATATTGATTGCGGGCAAGCGTTTGAATGTACGCTTAGCTGCGATTGTCGATCCTGACGCTTCAAAGGCTAAAGTCTTTCAACAACTTGTAGGAGAAAAAATTCCTGCATTCAGCAGTTTGGGAGATTTTAAAAAAAATTTTGAGGGTTCTTGTGACTTTGCAATGGTGACTGTTCCAGCTCAAATTCGAGTTGAAACTGTTTTGCAGGTTCTCGATAGCGGGTTGCATTGCTTGGTTGAAAAGCCTCTTGCTTTTAGTGCCAAGGAAGCTCAACTTATTCGTGAAAAAGCTCGTGCAAAAAGCAAACATGTTCAAGTGATTCTACCTTTGCGTTGGACACTGGCGCATTTATGGAAAGATTTTAAACCCACTAAAGGCCCCTGGACCATTAACTCTATGCGAACAGGTCCTTTTGTTCCAAGAGCTTCAGACGTCGATATTGTTTTTGATTATGTTGTTGAAGATATCGATATGTTTGTGATGTTGGATGAGGTATTTGGACTTTCTCCCATAAAATCTATTCGTTCGTGGGGGCGTAAGGTTCGCTCCAATTATTTTGATTGGGTAAGTATTGCACTGGAATTAGAAAGTGGCGGGATTTGCCGTTTTTTTGCAAGTCGGTTGTCGACTACTTCTATGCACGATTGGGAAATTACGGGTCCTCAGTGGCACGGAACATTGGATTTTAGAAAGCAAAGTTTTCAACGCTTTACAAAAGTAGGCAGTAGCTTGAATGCGTTTGATGCAACTTCAAGAATGGGATCGGCAGGATTGCCCATTGAGCTTGAACTCATGACGTTTTTTTCGACTATTAAAAACGGAGTGTATAAGGGTAAGTATGATTTAACAGATCTTTCTACTCTTGGTGTTAAAAGTAGAAGCGTTCTCAAAACTCATGAAATCATTGATGAAGTTTTAAGGGTCATGAGAGTTGTGGAATAGTGCAAATGGAAAGCGTTGCCTCTCCGAAAAAAATTCTTGTTTCTGCGGGAGATCCTAGCGGCGATCAGTTGCTTTCAAAAATCATTAAAAATATTCATTTAAAAGCTCCTGGCGCATACGAGTTTTGGGGCTTGGCGGGCCCCTTGAGTCAGCGCGAGGGAGTGCAACTCTTGGTTCATTCAAAAGACGTAGCAGTTGTGGGTGCCGTTGAGGTTTTGAGAAACGTTCAAAAAATATTTGGAGCTTTAAAGACTTTGTCGAGCTCTTTGTCTGAGTCGCAATCTTTGATTTGTGTAGATTTTCCAGATTTCAATTTTAAGCTTGCGCAAGTAGCTCGTAAAAAAGGAAAGCCTGTAGATTATATTGTAGCCCCTCAAGTATGGGCTTGGCGTGAAGGTCGAATTCACGGCATGAAAAAATGGCTACGCCGCCTTTATCCGGCTCTTCCTTTTGAAGAGGGTCTTTTTAGGGAGCAAGGAGTAGATGCGCGCTTTTTGGGACATCCCCTTAGAGACAACTTGCCTCCCCGTAATCGTCGAGGGGCTCGTGAGGTTTTGAAGATTGAAGAAAACGAAAAAATCTTGGCTCTGTTTCCGGGTTCACGAAAGGGAGAAATAAAAAGTAATTTGCCGCTGATGATTGATGCGTGGGAGCAGCTCAAAAAATATCAAGAAAAGTGGGGCCTTCGTCAATCTTGGACAGGTCTTCTGACATTAGCTCCAAGTTGGACACTTGAAGAATTAAATCAACAACTCCACCATAAATATCAAAAAAAGTTGGAGCAGCTTTTAAAGTCTGATTGGAAATTATCCTTTCAAAATCATGCAAGTTTAATGGCGAGTGATTTCGGGTGGATCACATCGGGGACGGCAAGCTTAGAGGCTGCGTACTATCAGCTTCCTCACATATTGATGTACAAGCTTAACTTTATTTCTGTGAAAATTTTAAAAACACTGAGTACTTATTTTAGTGATCCCAATGCTTTTGCGGGATTGCCTAATATTTTGCTTCAAAAAAGAGTGATTCCTGAATTGTTACAATCAAATTTAAATCCGCGTCGTCTTGCTGGGGAGACTTTAGATTTGTTACAAGATCCCCATCGCTTAGATGTGATGAAAAAATACTTGCGATGGATTCCTAAAAAATTAGGTGAAAGTGGAGTTTCTGAGCGCATCGCAGACGATTTGCTGCAATCTTGGAATCAATGTTGTTCTCATGGTCAAAAATGTTCTTGAAAAGTTTTACGAATGGGGTCTGCGTTTAGATCAAAAATACACAAAAGCAACGCGCTTGCCTGCTTTTGTTGTTAGCGTAGGTAACATTTCAGTGGGTGGCAGAGCGAAAACTCCTCTTGTGATAGAACTCATTCGGTTTTTTCAAAAAAAAGGTTTTGATCCGATCGTTCTTAGCAGGGGTTACGGTCGAAAAACTTCGCTTTCTCTCGAAATCGACGAGTCCACCAAAGTTGAAGAAGCAGGTGATGAGCCCTGTGAAATTTATGTCAAAACCCGTGCAAAAATTTTGGTAGGAGCGAAAAGAGCTGAGAATGCGCTTAAGTTTTTGCTTCGAAAGGCTAACTCAAAAGATCAGTTATCTAAAAAAATATTTATTCTTGATGACGGCTTTCAGCATTGGGCTCTTAAGCGAGATCTCGATATTGTTTTGATTAACGAGCGGGATTTAGATGATCAGTTGCTTCCCGTTGGCAGATTAAGAGAATCCCCCGAAGCACTTAAGAGAGCAGATTTGGTTTTAAACTTAGATAAGGATTGTCAGAAAAAAACATTCCTTGAAGTGGATAAAGAATCTCTTTCAAAAAATAAAACTATGGCGCTTACCACAAGAGCGGGAGATCAAAGCCGTTACTTCGAGGACCTTTCTCAATGGCTAGGTTTTTCTGTCCATAAAAAAGAATTTCGAGATCACCTCAGCGCAAAATTTTTCAGAAGAAAATTACACAAACTTCCACCTGAGATTGATACGTTAATTTTAGGCATGAAAGAAGCTGTGAAATTATTTTCTTTGAGAGAACTTTTAGACCTAAAACATCATCTTAGTCTTGAAGTCTCTGGAAGGTGTTTCAAGGTTTATATATCAACCCTTGAGTTGAAGTGGGATCTTTTAAAATTTGAAAAAATTTTTGAAGAAAAGCTTCAAGAAATGGATGCTCGTTCATGAAGCTTTTGAATCGCATCTTAGGGAGTTTTTTCTTTCGTATCCTTCAGTCTTGGGGCTGGTGGTTAAGAGTGCTTCCTTATCAGGTTAAAAACGGCCTTGCTTTTATTGCGGGATGCTTTTGGTTTTATGTTATAGGTTTTAGAGTTCGTACAGTTTTGCTCAATTTGGCTTATGTTTTTCCACGTCTTAAGGAAGAATCAAATGCAGAATTTAAAAAAAGAATTTATTCTTTAGGCCGAAAAAATTTTCAAAATTATTTTTTACTTTTATTTGAGTGCTTAGAAAAAACCACGTGGTCGTACAAAACTCTTCAAGAAAAAGTTTCAATTTCGGGGATGGAGCATCTCAAAAAAGCTGTTGAGGGGGGCAGGGGCGTTTATATCTTGACGGCACATATCGGAAATTGGGAAGTGATGTTGGCTCTTTCTAAAATTGTTAAAATTCATTTGTCGTGTATTGTCCGATACGTGAGAAACTCTTTTTGGGATGAAGTCCTAAAGCTTTCTCGAACTTCTTTTGAGGTCAATCTTCTTTCAGAAAAATCTTCGGGTATCACAGCTTTTAAAGCTTTTAAAAAAGGTCATCTAGTATGTTTTGTTTTAGACCAGCATACTGGAGAACCGCATGGAGTTTTGGCGAGTTTCATGGGTCTCAAAGCGTGGTCTGCAAAAGGGCTTGCAATTTTATCTTCGCGTACAGGTGGGGCAATTATCCCCACATATTCTTATCGTGAGCAGGGAATCATTCATGTCGTTTTTGAAGAAGAACTTGAGGTAAAAGATTTGGGTGAATGTGATGAGCCCGAAAAAATCTTAGCGCATGTTCAAAGATCAAACGATCGAATGGAGGCGTGGATCCGAAAGCATCCTGAGCAATATTTTTGGGTACATCGACGTTTCAAGGCTCATTTTGATTATAAAAAAACGCCTTTACCTTTTTAGAGTGGTTAATTTTTAAATTCAAAAGTTGCCTGGATCGGACTGTGATCAGAAATTCTGTAAAAGATAAATTTTTGCTCCCACTCTTTAGGAAAAAGATCAAAGAGAGGAAAAACTTTTTTGTCGATTATTTTGAGGGAAGTTTCTTTTCCGGGACGAGTCCATATATTGTCGTAGGCTTTGTTTAATTCCCGAGTTTTCATGTGAAGAGAAGTCTTTTCGTTTTCAAAGGTTGGTTGAAATCCATTGAGGCGAGCAATTTCAAAAGCAGGATGTGCATCAGAGAGATTAAAGTCACCTGAAATAATCGTAGGGTACTGCGTGGGCCCAAGTGTAGGATTTTGAAGTTCATTTTTTTCTCGGCTTAAGGATTTAAAAAGAGGAATAAGCTCTTCCTGGGGTTTTTTTCCAGAAGGCCTGAGATGTAAAGAAACATAATGAAATTTTTGATTTTTTGGTTTGAAGTAAAAAGTTGCAAAGCTTGGAGGTCTTCCAATTTCTTCAATGATGAGTTCTTTGATGATGGGAGTGTTGATAAAGGCTACTTTTCCTGAGTTTTGAGAATCTTTGCAAGAAATGTTTTTTCCCTCTGTTGTAACATAATTGATTCGAGAATCTTTCCAAAAAAAAGCAAAACGTTCAGCTTCGCGACTTTGAAAGGAAGCAGGTTGAGAAAATCCCCAGCAGGCTGTCTCTTCCTCTCCCCACGCTTCTTGCAGTTTGTTGCGAAAAAGATTGAGGGCGTTTTCAAAGTTTTGAGTATTGATTTCTTGTAGAGCGATAATATCTGCATTCCGAAAGGTTTCTACAAGAACTTTGATGATATCAATTTTTCGTTCCAGATAAGCTTCTTCGAGTTTTTTCTTTTTATCATCGCCAAAATTAAGCGCATTCCAGGAAATGACTGTTAAATGATCAGAAAGGCTTGAAGCTGTTTGTCTTTTCGAGCTTTTGGTTGAGCTTTTAGGTGAAGCAGAATTTTGAGGAGAGTTTCTAAAAGCATAAAAAGTTAGCAAAACGAGAAGAACAAGAGGGCTAACTTTTTTTCGACCCTTTAACATGTTTTGATTATAGCGTTTTTTTAGTGTCTTGAAGTGAGGATGATCCCGAGAGCCATAAAAAGGACGCCTAATATTTTTCGAGTTGTGAGCCTTTCGTTAAAGATAGCGAAGCCAAAAGTAACGCTTAAAAATAAGACAAGAGCTCTTTTGGCAGCCTCGACTATTCCGGGATCAAAAAACTTCAGAGAGCCCAATTGAGAAATGCCTGCTAAAAAAGCAAAGATTGAGGCTCCCATCCATAACTTCCAAGGGGCTTCTTTAAGTGACATGTTCATCTCGTGCTGGGGTATTTTGAAAACTCTCTCCGCAATAAGGCTAAGAGTTGTCATCCCCACTGTTTGCGCTAAGCCATGAAAAGGAATCGAAACAAACTGAAGACTTTTTTGATCAAAGAGGATGAGGAGGCCGCAACAGAAAGCCGCACAAAACATATAAAAAAGGCCTTTGTCTTTTGAGCTTTTCCATCGTGGAAGGCCGTTGAGAATGATTGCTCCCACAAATATAATACCTGCCCCGATTATTTGAGTTGAGCTTAATGAAATATCAAAGAAAGGTTGAAAAAGAAGTGCAAAGGTAGGTGTCAATGCAAGCAACGGAATGGCGTTCGACAGTGGAGAAAGTCTGAGCGACATGACAATTAAAATATTGGCACTTAAATTGAGAATGATATTTGAAACTCCCCAAGGAGGGTAGGAGTTAAGATTTATATTTGGCTCAGAACTAAACAAGTACCAAAGACCGTAGAGGGGAATTTGGGCTCCCATGACCAAGGTGAGTATGCGAAAAGCAGAGTATTTTTCAGAAAGCTTTTTACGGCAGATATCGAGTCCTGAAAAAGAAAGAGCACAAAGAACAAGAAGAAGGATTCCAGAAATCAACACATTTAACCTGTAGTTTTAAGTTTAGGGCTTAAGTGTCTGGAGAGCAAGATAAGCTCAGGGACTCTTTTCTCTTCGAGGCTTCCATGAAAGAATAAAGAGGTGAGAAGCCGTCGCTCTATTTTTGTAAGTGTATTTGTTTTATTTTTAACTTCTTGTGCTTCTCAGTTAAAAGAAGAGGACGACATCGCTCGTGCTCCAGAAAAAATGCTTCAACGAGTTGAAGAGCTTTCCACGCAACAAACAGTTGTGGTGGAGAATAAAAAAAGTGGCAAAAGAAAAAAAGAGCTTCTTTCTATGGAAAAAAAACAAAAGCCGATAGAGGGTTTCGTGCAACAGTGGCCTTTTGGGGTGAATGAAAAAAGCACATTTGTTGTGCGCTATGGACCTATCGAAGGCGGGCGTGCCACGATCGAAGTAGCTCCCCCTAAAAAAGTGGAGGGAGAAGTCGCTCTTCATTACATAACACGTGCGAGAAGTGACAAGCTTTTTGATCTTTTTTATCGAATCGACGACACAGTAGAATCTTGGGTGCGGCTGAAAGATCACTTGCCCCTTCGTCATGAAATTTTGCAAAATGAAAGCGGAGAGTGGGGTCGAAGAATTGTGATCTTTGATCAAGTTAAAAAGAGGCAACACTTTTATTCCAGTACAACTCGTCCTAATCGTCCGACAAAAATCATAGATGAAAAACATGATTTATTTAATAATCCTCAAGATATTTTAGGAGCTTTATTTTTTTCTCGTTTCATCAAGGATCCTAAGAAAATTAGATTTCCCGTACATGATCGGTTTAAGCACTGGAATAATGAATACATTTTTGAAGAAAAAGAAGAGCTCGATACGAAGGCGGGTGTTTTTAAATGTAACCGCTATAGCCTTTATCCTCGTGTTCAGGGAAATCTCGAGCCCCAAGGCAAGGCTCTTATTTGGATCTCGGACGATCCTCGCAAAATACTCGTCAAATTTAAAGTTAAAATCCGTATTGGATCCATCACGGGAGATTTGGTGGAATATGTTCCAGGGGCAGCATGGGATTTACCGATTCCACGTTTTGCAACTCCCCTTGATTTGGATCCTTCTACAGTTGTTTCGAACGAAGAAGTTAAATAGTCTCTCCGTGTGAATTCGTGGTTGATACAAACTTCTTTTTTGGGGGATGCTGTTTTAACTCTTCCTTTGATCGATTGTATTCTAGATCAGGGACATAGACTTAAGCTGATTGCGGCTCCTCGAAACAAAGCCCTTTTTGAAAGAGCCCAAAGAGAGGGTTTCAAGAAATATTCAGGTCTTTTAGATCTTGTGGTTTGGGATAAAAAAAAGCATCGTTCACCACTTTCACTCTATTTATTCAGCAAAGATTTAAAAAAAGATTTTGCACCTCAACGTGTTTTTTGCGTGCATCGTAGTTTTTCAACGTCTTTGCTCGCTTATTTTTCGGGTGCTCAGGAGAGAGTGGGTTTTGCTTCAGGTGCTTCGAGCCTTTTGTACACTCATTGTGCTCCTCGTGAATGGGAAAGTTCGCAGCATGAAATAGAAAAAAACATGGATCTTCTGCGTGTTTTTCAAAAAGTTGATAGGTGGAATTCTCGATCGGCTGCCTCTTTATTGGGAAAAAAACAAACACAAAAAGATGTGGTGGCTTTTTCTTTAAACAGTCCTTGGGGAACAAAAATTTGGGATTTACAGGAAGCTCTTAAGCTCATGAAGAAACTTGTGAAAGAGGGAAAAGAGCTTTGGATCTTAGGGGATGCTTCTTTTGTTAAAAGTGCCGATTTTTTAGAAAAAGAAGTAAACTCTCGTCTTTTTAAAAATTATGTTGCTCGAACGAGTATTGATGAGTGGGTAGATCTTATCTCAAAGGCAGAGGTTTTGATCAGTGGAGATTCCGCGGCCGTTCATGTCGCCAACGATTTAGATGTCCCAACTCTTGCTCTTTTTGGACCTACTATTCCAGATTTTGGTTTTGCGCCTTGGCGCTTTCATTCAAAAGCTTTGGGGGTGGATTTAGCGTGTCGGCCATGTGATATTCATGGTCCACGAGAATGTCCTTATGGTCATCATCGATGTATGAAAGATCTTAAAGCGGAGTGGGTTGAGGGCTCACTTAAAGAAATTTTGGGCACGAAAAGCTTGTGAGTCTGAGCGAGAGACGCTAAAAATTAGTCTCAATGAAACTTGCATCTGTCAGATTGCCAATCGTGACTATTGATGGCCCTGCGGGTGCAGGAAAAAGTACAGCCGCTCGCTGGTTAGCTTATACAATTCAATTTAAATTAATTGATACAGGAGCGCTTTATCGCTCGTTGGCTCTGATGGCGATGGAAAAAAACGTAGCTTTTGACGATGAGCTTAAGCTGGCTGAATTGTGCAAAAATTTAAATATTCAATTTGGAAATTTAGAGTTACCCGTTCATCCAGATAAGGATGCCATTCCGCAGATTAAGATTTTTTGTAACGGAATTGATGTGACAGAAAGTATTCGTAGCCCCGAGATGGGTATGGCGGCTTCAAATGTTTCAAAGCTTCCAGCTGTTCGTGAGGCTCTCTTGCAAGTGCAGCGAGATTTTGGATCACAGGGAGGTATCGTGATGGAAGGTCGCGATATTGGAACTGTGATTTTTCCTGAGGCGGATGTTAAGTTTTATTTGGAAGCTTCCGTGGAAAGTCGAGCGAATCGAAGACAGTTGGAGCTCAAGCAGGCGGGCGTAGATCTATCCTATGAACAAATTCTGAAAGAAACAAAAGCTCGCGATGATCAAGATATGAATCGTAAAATTGCTCCTTTAAAAAAAGCTTCTGATGCGATTGTCATTGATTCTACGAACAAGTCTTTTGATGATGTTGTGACTTTGATGGCTTCAAAAGTTCGAGATTTTATTCGTAATAATTAACCTTTAAAATCACTCTGTATCTTTGAGTGTAACTTTTGAACTTTTCTTTTAACTGCTAGAGTTGAGTTATGTTTCGAGCTCAAAAACAGAGCCATCCTCTTCTTTGGAGTTTTTTTTGTGGGTTGTTACTCGTACTGTCCTATCCGCCTGCAAGCCTTTGGGTTTTAAGTCTTCCCGCATTTGGTCTTTTATCATGGTATTTGTTCGAGGAGTTTGAGGGACAAAGGTTTAAAGATTTTTTCAAAGTTTTTTTTGTTTTCTCTTTAGTGGTCAAGGGGTTTTCTTTGTATTGGATTCCTCATACGCTTATTGAGTTCTCAACAATTCCCCTTGTGGTGGCTTGGCTTTTGGGTGTGTTGGGTTTGTCTCTCATGAGCTTGCCGAGTGCTCTTGCAGGAGCGTTACTTCTTCCTCTTGTGAAAAAATGGATTCAAAAAAAATCATCTTTCCGAATTCCTTTGATTTTTTTATTTTGGATTCTATGGGACATTTGTGATTATCGATTTTTCCCTTGGATACCTGCTCAGAGTTTTGGGTCACAGAAATATCTTCTAGCTAGTGTAGGGGTTTGGGGAACTTGGGGTTGGAATTATATTTTTTATGCGCTTGTAGCTTTTTTGCATTCACTTAAAAAACAACCAACCTTACAGCGTGTTTTTGTTTGGGGTTCTTCATGTGTGTTTGTGCTTTTTGTTGCGGGTTTTATTGGGTTTCGTGAAATAAAAAAACTTCAATCAAAATATAAATATTCGCAAAAAATTGCGATTCTCCAAGGAGCGGTTGGAAATTTTGAAAAAAAATTACAAAATCGTAATGAAAGTCCAACCAATGAAAATGTCTTAAGAATCTATCGCGATCTCGTAGAGCGTTTGGCTTTAAAGCAAAAAAATTCTGAAATTAAAGAGGAGTATTTTGCTTTTTGGCCTGAAACGGCTTTCCCAGGTTTTCCGATTAATGATAGTTCCTTGTCGGAACAGCTTTCTTCATGGTCAAGGCTAACGAACGCCTTCCATTTAATTGGTGCTTATGAGGAAAGAGCTGTTCCTGCACTTTTAAATCCCTCACAAAGCAAAATGTTTCAGTATAATATTGTAACGGCCTATAGCGCTAAGGGTGATTTTCGAGGTCATTATCAAAAAGTTGTACGCATGCCTTTTGGCGAATATGTCCCGGGTGATCAGTATTATCCGTGGATTTATGAAAAGTTTTCATTTCTCAATCAGTTTGGGAAAGGTGAGCGCTCAGTAGCACTTTTGCACGATCATCCTAAGGGGCCAGCTTTTATTCCCTTCATTTGTTTTGAAATTTTGAATGAGTCTTATGTACGAGAAGCCGTTCTTAGTGCTCGAAAAGATCATCCAGATCGCGATCTTGTTCTTGTAAATCCTACAAATGATTCTTGGTTTGGAGAGGGCGCTGAACTTTTTCTTCATTCACATTTGGCGCGTTGGCAAGTAGCTCGTGAGCAAGTGCCTCTGGTGCGTCCAACAAACACAGGCTTGTCGATGGTGATTGCGCCTTGGGGTGAGGTCCTGACCCAAGGTCGAGTGGGCGTTGAAGCTTTGATCCTTACAGAGCTGCCTCTTTCAACAAATTGGAAGCACTAGACTTTTCCTTGCTTTGTTTTCGTTGTTCACTTCTCCAGCCACTTTGACTGAGCCAAAATTGAGGAGTGGAGGTGATTCTCTGGGCGCGATTAATTTCGTCTGCACTAAAATTAAATTCTTCAAACTTTTCGTTTTTTTCAAGCAAATCTTTCCACGCGCCAAACAAAGGAGCGGAGGAGTAATCATCGGGGTAAGCCTTGCGAGCAAAATATTCTGAGGGAGCCAAAAGAATTTTTCTCAAAGCAGAGCGAGCTTCTTCAGGGCTTTGAAGGAGTTGCATTTCAAAGCGACCTAAAAATACAGGGCCTTTATGCTCAAGGCCCGATTTTTTGAGAAACGCTTTTTTTAAAAAAACGGCCAAGCATGTGTTGAGACTTTTAAAACTTTTTTCAAGTTGCTCTTGGTTCTTGACTTCAACCCAGAGAAGAATTTTTTTGGGAATCAGTGAAAAATGAATAATTCGCAAACCAAATCGTCGTGCGCGAAGTGTGGCCTTTTCAAAAGTTTCAAAAAACTCAGGATTTCGAATGTCTTCGAAGGCTGTTCTGAGTTTGAGTGTGATCAGCGCTGGACGTTCTTTACCCACGCGTGGTCGAGTGAGGTGAGGAACGAAGGCTGAAGTTTTGGGTCGGCCGGCACCTTCGCGTGAGCCCCCCCATGTGCTTTTAATCTTTTTAGTTTTTCTTGTTGTGCTTGTTTGAGCCATAAGGTGTTAGCCTCTCAAGAGTCGACTTTAGCATAAACAAGACTTTTAGGTGCTTTTGATAGCTTTGGAGCGCTTAAATCATATAAATTGTCTGTTTTTTTTACGTTTTTTGTCAGGCCTGTCTAAACGCTAGTCACCTGTTTGTTAGATTTCCGTTAAGGCTTGATTAAGGTGTGAATATAAGAAGCTTTCGCATGGCATGTTGGTTGCAGTCCTAAGCCTAGGATGAAATCTTTATTCAAAACAATCTCTTTATTAAGCGTTTTGTTTCTTGCAACAGCTTGTATGCAATCGCATAGAGGTATTCAAGCCATCTCTGCGAACTGGGTTTGGAATCCTGTTGATTTTTGTAAAACCCCCCCTGATTGTGAATATTCTGATACTCATTTAATCAGTACGGTTCATTACGATGAAAACTTCATCGAATTTAAAGTAATGGCTCTTCCCCTCGAAAACGTTGCTGCCCTAGCTTCAGATGAGTCCATTACCTACAGAATATTAGCCAAGAGACCAAACGAGGGACATTGGAGTTTGATGCAACAACTAAGTTATTACGGTGGTAAAAGCCCGGGCAAATCTGAAAACATGTTACTTGATGTGGATCAGGTTATTCGCTTAAAACCTGAAAAAGGCAACATCTCTGATTACAATCAATGGATTTTAGAACGAGTTTTGCAAAAGGGTTCGGAATTCGTTCCTTATGGTAGAGGATTTATACTTTTAAACTTAAAAGTGGATTATTCAGAACTTGAATAAGTAATCTGTAGTTATTCTATTGATTAAGTGATTTTAAATAAAAGGCTCTAGCCCCAGGTGGCTGGAGCCCTATTTATTTGTTTCGATGAGTCCTCATCGATGGTATAATCCGAGTCCGAATGTCCTATGTAAACCCATTCCCGAAAGGGGTTTACCTTGATCACAATGCGAGTATGCCCCTCTTAAAATCAGTGAGAGAGGCATTGGCCTGCGCCATCCTTGAAAAAGAGGAACTCTTCTCAAATCCTTCGTCTATTCATACACTTGGACAAAAAGGTAAAGAAACACTTTACGAATTAAAGCGTGAACTTTGTGAGCTTTTGGGAATCAAAGACACAGAAGAGTGGATTCTTACGAGCGGGGCCACAGAAGCGATCAATACAGTTTTGCATTCGTTTAGTGGCAAAGTTTTGGCTTACTCGAGTGTCGATCACGCCGCTGTGTTTGATGCGCATAAGTTTGTTCCTTTTAAAAAAACTTTTGAACTCAAGGTGGATCGCAATGGTCAGCTTGAGCGAGAATATTTAGCAAAGTTCGTAAAAGACGTGAGCGAAGGAACGCTTCAAAACGAGCAAGTTTTGCTTTCGTGGCAATTGGCCAACAACGAAACAGGAATTTGTTTTGATCTCGAAACGCTTGCGTGGCTTAAGAGCCAACTCAAAGAAAAATTATTTGTGATGATCGATGGCGCTCAAGCTGTGGGTAAGCTTGATGAATCATTTATTCGTTTAGCTCTTCATTATGCGGATTATTTTGTTTTTTCAGGTCACAAGATTGGAGCACCCGCAGGGATTGGCGCCTTGTGGATTCGCCCACGGTCGCCGTATCAGCCACTCTTAAATGGAGGTACGCAAGAAAAGCGAAGACGGGCGGGCACACCCAACACTTTGGGGATTTATGGCTTGCGCGTGGCTCTTGCAGACTGGCGACAAAACGGAAGTCGCTATCGAGAAAATATGTTGCAACGAAGAGCGCAGCTTTTCACGGCTTTGTCTAAGTTAGAGGGCTTTGTGGTTCATCAAAATGAAAACATTTCAAAACCTGTGCAGTTTTTATCCAACACGTTGAATTTTCACTTTCTTGATTGCACAGACGAAAGTTTAGTTTTGGCTTTGGATTTAGAAAAATTATACGTGTCCTCGGGGTCGGCTTGTCATTCTGGCTCGCTCAAAGCGTCGCACGTGTTAACGGCGATGGGATATTCCGAAGAAGAAGCTCTCTCATCGATGAGAGTGTGCTGTGGGCCCGAAACAAGTGCAAAAGAGATGGCTCTCTTCGCGGAGAGATTGATTCATCGAGTGAAGCATATTCGCTCGAGCCGATCGAAGTGGGCGGAGCTGTTGCCCGAGATGAAGGCTAGTGTCACCAAAGTTTCAGAACAATCTATTGCAAGCGATGCAAAGCGAGTTTCACTATGAGAGATGGATTGAGTGATAAATTGACCGATAAATTAAAGAATTCTCAAACACGTGTGGTGGTGGCGATGTCGGGTGGGGTGGATTCTTCTGTTGCGGCGGCTTTGCTCAAAGAGCAAGGATACGATGTGGTGGGCATGGCTTTGCAAGTGACGGATTATTCAAAGTATCACAAAGAGGGGAGCAAGGGGACGTGTTGCAGTTTGCAAGATATGGACGATGCTCGCCGTGTAGCAGAAGCGATTCAAATTCCTTTCTATGTTGTGGATACCGAAAAAACTTTTGATGCAAACGTAGTCGACTATTTTGTGAGTGAATATCTTGATGGTCGCACTCCCAATCCTTGTGTGCAATGTAATACGCGCGTGAAGTTTAATGCGCTTTATCGCAAGGCGATGGATTTGGATGCGAGCTATATTGCTACGGGCCACTTTGCGCGCATTGAGCACGATCCGCTTCATGGCTATCGATTGATTCGTGGAAGTGATCAGCGCAAAGATCAAAGTTATTTTCTGTTTAATCTCAATCAGGCGCAATTAGCGCGTACACTTTTTCCTGTCGGGCATTTGGTTAAAGATGAAGTGCGTGAGCTTGCAAGAAAATTTGGTCTTCCTGTGGCTTCCAAAGCAGAGAGCCAAGAGATTTGTTTTGTCCCAAATAATGATTATGCAAAGTTTATCGAAGATCGGTTGCAGCAAGATGCTTCTTTAAAGCGCAAGGATGGATTTATTGTCACAACAAGTGGAGCCATCCTGGGGCGCCACACAGGAATTCATGAATTCACAATCGGTCAGCGCAAGGGATTGAGCCTGGCTCTTGAGCAAGCGCAAAAATTAAAACTCAATCACGAAGATATGTTTGTGGTGGAGATTCGCGCTGATAAAAATCTAGTGGTGATGGGAAGTGCGGCTGATTTGAAAAAAGAAAGCTGTGTTGTTGAGCGAGTCAATTGGATCAACGATCCTTCAAAGCTTGTGAATACAAAAATAGAAGTGAAGATTCGCTATCGAGCGGAATCGGCAACGGCGACCTTTGAAAAAGATTCACAAGACAAATACCACCTCAAGTTCGCCACTCCGCAGCGAGCCTTGACCCCTGGGCAGGCCTGCGTCTTTTTTCAAGATGATTGGTGCTTGGGCGGTGGTTGGATTTCTTAGTTCTTTCCGTTATTCTGGACGGGATGAAAAATAAAAAACAAATAAAAATGATTGTTTTGGGTTTAGCGGGAGTTTTAGCTGTTGTAGTTTTGTGGAAGCTTATGAGTAACAAGAAATTTTCACCTGCAAAGGGGTTAACTGTTGAAATCATTAAATCAGCGCCAATGGGTAAAGAAGCAAAAAAAGGCCAGTTGGCTAAGCTTCACTATACAGGTTGGCTCACAGACAAAACAAAGTTTGATTCTTCGAGAGATCGTAACCAGCCTTTTGAGTTTCGCGTGGGTCAACGTCAAGTGATTAAGGGTTGGGACTTGGGTGTTGAAGGAATGCATGTGGGAGAAAAGCGCATGCTCACCATTGAATCCGAATTAGGTTATGGCCCCTCAGGTGCGGGAAATGTGATTCCTCCCAATGCGACTTTAGTTTTTGAAGTCGAATTGCTCGACGTGAATGATTAAAAATTGAGCCTAGCTTTTGCAAGGTCTTGAGTGTGCGTTTTTTAATTTTCTATTTTTTGCTGTCGTTGTCTTTTCTAAATGCGGAGAGGATTTCGCTTTTAACTTATAATCTAGAAAATCTTTTTGATTCTGTGGATGATCCGCTTATAGAAGACGAAACTTTTTTGCCGCTTAAATCAAAACAAACAAAAGAGCATCAGGAAAAATGCAAAAAGCAAAATGCTCAATCAAGACATCGTTTGTGGGAGTGTTTGTATCTGGATTGGTCTCTGGAAAAAATTGATTTTAAGATGAAAAATCTGGCTGAGGTGGTTTTTAAAAGTCCAGCTTCTCGGGGGCCTGATGTGTTGATCATTGAAGAGGTTGAAAATAAGGCCATCGTTGAAGAGTGGAATCAAAAGTATTTAAAAAAAGCAAATTACAGCGTTTATCATGTGGATTCTCCTGATAAACGTGGAATTGATCAGGCGGTGCTTACTCGATTGCCTGTGCTTGAAACCAAATATCATCGCGTAGAGTTTAAAAAGTTTTT
>CAYOWH010000009.1:51304-55553 GCA_964407615.1 uncultured Bacteriovoracaceae bacterium
TGGTTTTTTTAGGCAATTTTTGGAATAAGCCTTTGAAAAACAGCGAGTCTTTGATACATTCGGCTACATCCTTGCCCGGGTGGTGAAATTGGTAGACACACCATCTTGAGGGGGTGGCGCGTAAGCGTGCTGGTTCGAATCCAGTCCCGGGCACCAAATTAAACATTCTGATTCTCCGATCCTAAATGGGGTTGTTTTCTATATTCCAAATATTGAGCAAGCAAAGATTATCAGCATGATGGACAGGAATTTGCAGAGGAAAGAGTGATGAAAAGCTTTCAAAACCCACCAAATTCACGTACTTGCTTATGTACATACAAAAGTATTACAATTGGTGTATAATATGGACATAGCTGTAGCTTTTGTAAAAAGAAACGGCTTCGATTGGGACGATGCGAATGTTTACAAGGTTTGTAGGCATGGGCTCAGTGTCGGGATACTTGAGGACTTTTTTTCAAGAAAAGTACTTATCATCCCAGATACTAAACATTCAGGTCAGGAGAATCGAGTGTTAGCCTTCGGTAAGTCACATGAAGGTCGCTATATACTTGCAGTGTATACGATGAGGCATCGAGATCAATTGGATCTCCTCCGGGTAATCACTGCAAGATACATACATAAGAAGGAAATTAGGTATTATGAAGAAGTCAAAGAAACCATTGAAGATTAAAACTGACTTAAGTGGTGATGATCCTCTCGATGGAGACATGTCGGAGTTCATACGAAAGAACATCAAGAATGCACGACTTGTGCGTTTTGAGTTTGAACCCAAAGCCAAGTCGGTCACCATACGAATCAGTGAAGGTTTGCTAAACGCCATTAAAAAGAAGGCAAAGGAAGCTGGTGTGGATTATCAAAAATACATTCGCATGAAGCTTGAACATTCGATCTTCGATGATGCAGCTTAAAAGTACTTTGGTTCAATAAACGTCGAGAAATATCTAGAAAGGCGGGCCAAAACTATGGCCCGCTAACCACTAACCCGTGTCGAGCTTTAATTACAGTGCTTTATGTTGGCTTGTATCCTTCAGTGCAAGCATTTGTCAGCCTGTGTTTGAAATAATTAAGAATTTCTTTTCTCCATCGCATAAGAGTTATTCAAAGAGTTTTTATTTCAGGCAAAGAACTTTTACTCATTTCATCAGTCAGGTGAGTGAAGGCTTTTTGTGCTCTTAGAAAACCATGAATTCTATAAAAAGCATGAAGCTTTTCTTTCCATGAGTAAACTTCTAATGGGGTTATTGCGTTTATCTCCGGTGATTTCTTTTCTTCTTCGATTTAAAGTTGGCGTGATTAATCGTAGAACGTGGAATTTATCTGCAATGACTTCTGCATAGGGGAAATAGCTTTCAATAAAGCTTCTGTAACTATCGCTCATATCAATGATTGCACGTTTAACGTTTTCTCTTCCTGTTCTACTTTGAAGAGCAAAAGCCATTTCATCTTTTGCTTTGCCATCGGTCACTTCAAAAAGTCTTTTTTTATCGTAATCAACAAACATCGTCACAAATTGTCATAGATATCTCAGGGTCGCTGGTGCAGATCTTGAAAGGGTAACTGATAGATTGGGCTTTTCATTGCCAAATGACAAGCTAGCTAGAGTTATCCCGTTTTCAGTAAGTACTTGAAAATACTGAAAACGTAGGTGTCTGAATATTATGTATTGTTATGCAATGTTATATTGTGTTATATTGGAGGTCAGGTGGATATCATCATCACCGAATGGGCTTTAGATAGTTATCTGGAGCTTGTTCACGCAAAAACTTTTTCTAAGGAAGAGTACAAGGAGACGATTCGTCCAGATGTGGAACGTTTGAAGGTTTATCCGAATGATCTAAAGTTCCAGGTGAGTACGTTTTGGGGACGCGCAACTGATTTGCGAGGTCAAACCATCCAAGATGGATACAAAATGAAATGGAGGCAAATCGGAAACGGAAAAGTTCAGTTAAGACTTGCTATTGCAATTCTTGGCGAAGAATCTTTTCTGTGTAGAGGTTATGTCAAATCCGATGAGAAAGTTGATCGAAGAGAAATGGCAAAGTTTAAAAACCATATTCGAGATATCCATGTAGGAAATTACGAATACAGAGGACTTTTATGATTCCATTTACTACTAAACCCGAACAAAAAGTTGAAATCTATCGCATTGCAACTGAAATGAGCACGGCAGGACTTTCTGCTGAGTTCGTTTCAAAGGTTGTCGACATGGCAAGTGAATACGAGGGAACTTTTAATTTGATGGAGCTCTGGTCTGAGGAAAAGAGCAAAAAAGAGCGCGAAGAAATTATTTCTGATCTTCAAGAAGAAATAGATTCACATAGCGAAACTAAAAAAGGCCCTGTGCGAAGACCAAAGATTTCTTTTGATGAATTAGAAGACATCGCTTCTCAAATCATGAAGTTCAAAAAAGAATTGAGAGAAAAAGTTGATAGATGGGGAGGGGTTTCAAAGCTTGCAGATGCAACTGGGATTCCGCAGCCATCACTAAGTCGATTTTTCAATTCTGCCGCGATGCCAAGGAGGATAACCCTCTACAAAATCGCCAATGCGATGAAGCTCCCAGAGAAAGAAATAAAATTTCCCTGGGCCGCATAGGATTTATGCATTTTTGGCTATAATTTAGCTATGCAATCTGACGATGAAGATGAGCTCGCACGAATGTTTAGAGAAGGTCGGAATTCATGTGGAAAAACAGGAAAAATTTCCGCTGGGTAAAATATGAATTCGAACCTAAAGACAAATCAGTCACCATTAGAATCAGTAAGAGTTTACTAGAACTCCTCAAGAAGAAAGCTAAAGAAGCTGGTGTGGATTATCAAAAATACATTCGCATGAAGCTTGAGCATTCTATCTTTGATGATGCTGCTTAAAAGTCTTCTGGTTCAAAAAACGTCGAGAAATTTCTGGAAATGCGGGCCATTACTGTGGCCCGCTACCACTAACCCGTGTTCGAACTTAATTTTCTGCTCTTTATGCGGCATTGCATAATGGGCACCAAGTTTAGTCTTTATCTCTCTCATAATTTTATCAATCGCAATTTCTAATATCTTGGATCTGATTCTCATGCAGGCAATATGTCAGAATTTATTAAAAACACAAAATAGCAGGGAGCGGAAAAGCTTATAATTTAGCCTTTCGAAAATTCAGAAGTTATTGGCTTGTAAGAGCGAAATCAATTTTTACTCTGTAGGTTGAAAAGCTTTAATTTTAGAAAAATTACGAAGATTAAAAAAATATTGATCAAAACACTCGGCAAGAGGCTGTTCGTAAAGTTAAAAGAAAACTCTACGTTGAGTAGACGAGTGAGCAAAAAGTAAGAAAGACCTGTAGCTACAAGAGTTGAAACGGAAACACTTAAAAAAAGAAGAACGGTAAATTTTCTAAAAAATAGAGACACAATTTTTGCTTTGCTTAAGCCCATCAAAAAGAATAATTGCATGTCTCGTTTTCGAAGTTCTAAGTGATTAAACACAACTGAAAAAAGAACTAGCACAGACATAAACAAACTCAAAAGAGCACTCAGTTTTATTCCCCAGGCCATAATATCAAAAATCTTAGAAATCTTTTTAATCACTTCTGAAATGTCGACAATCGAAACCATGGGAAGTTGTTTTGATATCTCACGATAAATAAGATTCTTCTCTTCAAAAGATTTTACTTTTAGTGAGGCCAGATATGTCTTGGGAGCTTCCTCTAGAACGCCCGCTGGAAAAAGAATAAAAAAATTCGGATCAAAACTCGTCCATTTAACTCGACGTAAATTTTTAACAATACCCTCTACTTCAATACCGCTCACATCGAAGCTTAAGCGGTCATTAAGTTTGATTCCTAGGCGTTTAGCGTAGTTTAATTCAAGTGAGAGCTCGCAGGGCTCACCTGTGGTTTTACAGTTTTGAAGAGTGCTTGAGCCTTCCACAACTCGCTCCGAGGCTGCAAGATTTTCGCGATAACTCAAGTTGACTCCGCGATTTCTAAACCTTTCCTCATTTTCGCTTTCTCTGGTTTGGTAAAGTTGCTCTTCGTCTTGGGAAAGGTTTTTTCCATTTACTTTTGTAAACCTTGCTCGAATTATGGGAGATATTATTTGAGTTTTAAAGTTGTGTTGGTGAGTGATTTGTTGAAATTTTTCAAGATCGTTTTCTTGTAAATCAAACACAAAAAGATCGGCTCTTTCTGTGGAGTTTTCCGAAAGAAGATCGTTTTTAATGGAATTTTCAACTTGCGATATTAAAACAAGAAGACAAATTCC
>CAYOWH010000010.1:0-55206 GCA_964407615.1 uncultured Bacteriovoracaceae bacterium
CCAAACGTGGCAAAAGTTAAAATTCGACCTAGCTTCTGGGAACATGATCACTGCCTTACCTTTTCACTAGACCTCGCACCTGCCTCTATTTTTGGACGCAACAAACACTATCTTTGCTTTGACGTTGAAACGAAAGATCTTGCCCCCAACATTAACGACTCAAAGGCACTCTCTAACCTTGGAGTCAGCGTCGCCTGCGCTTTTGATTCAAAAGTTGGCAAAATGCTCACTTTTTTTGAAAAAGACCTTCCTCAACTCGTAAAGCTTATGAACGAACGCTTAGTGGTAGGTTACAACATACGCCGTTTCGACTTGCCTGTGATGGTTGGCTACGGGCTGAAGATGGAAAACATCGACATTTTTGATTTGATGGAAGAAGTGGAGCGCGGATTAAATCGTCGCTTCATAAAACTTGAATATGTGGCTCAGGGAACTCTTGGCGAAGGTAAATCTGCCGACGGAAAAATTGCTGTTGAATGGTATAAGCAAGGCCGTTTTGAGGAACTTGCCGAGTATTGCGCAAGAGACGTCGAAGTTACGCATCGAATCTTTCGACACGGATTAGACAAAGGGACTCTTGCCGTAAAAATGCCCGAAAAAGATCGAGTTGAATTTCGCGTTGACTGGAAATAACTCCTCATAATTGCGAGTAGTGCCAAACAAAATTTTTCACAGATTTGAGAATCTGAAACCTGTGGCTTAATCTCAATTTTAATGAAAAAAACAGCATCTGCTTTGATGTTTACGCTTCCCCTTTCTCTAAGTCTTGTTCTCTCCTCCTGCACAGGAAATGAATCGCGTGGAAAGAAAAACGAAATTCATATAAATATTGTAGGCGAACCGGCAAGCCTCAATCCCATCACCGCTTCAGATGGATATGCTCAAATTGCAAATGGTTACATGTTAGATTCTCTTCTGAGTCGCGATCCTGAAACCTACGAATTTAAACCAAACGCTGCCGAATCTTACACAATCTCCCCTGATGGATTGGTTTTTACTTTTAAGCTGAGAGAGGGAATGAAATTTCATAACGGAGATCCCGTTACAGCTGAAGATGTCAAAACCGCATTCGATGCAATTTTCGATAACGAATACAACGCCATTCAATTGCGTCCTTATTATAGTTTGATTGATAAGTGTATTGTCGTGGATCCACTCACCGTTAAATTCATAGCTAAGCAAAAATACTTTTTAAACTTCGAAACAGTATCAAGTCTCTCCCCTCTTCCCTCCAAAATTTATAAAAACGCAACTGAGGGAAAAAAACTAAACCTTAGCATGATTGGAAGCGGGCCCTACAAGTTAGAAAAATTTGAACGTGGCAAAAGAATTGTTCTTACAAAAAACTTAGACTATTGGGCATTTAAAGCAGGTAATCCTAAAAAGGAAAATAATTTTGATAAAGTTTTTTTATATTTTGTAAACGACCCCACAGTAGAGCTTGAATCTTTTAAAAAGGGTAAGTTTGATGCACTAGACAATGTCCGACCCGAGGTTTTTGAAGTTAAAATGACAGGGGAAAAGTGGGGTAAAGAGCTTATAAAAGTGAAAGCCGACAATGAAGCCCCTAAGGGCTATAACTACGTCGGATGGAACCTCAGACGCCCCCTCTTTCAAAGTAAAAAAATCCGCAAGGCCTTAGCACTCCTCATGAACAAACCCATGATGCTCGAAAAGTTTTTTTACGGAATGTACGATTCTGCAAATGGTCCTGAAAGTACAACATCTGACTATAATGATAAAAGCTTAGCACCCACGCCATTTGATCCTGAAAAGGCAAAAGCTCTTTTCAAAGAAGAAGGTTGGAAAGATAGCGACAAAGACGGAATCCTCGATAAAATGATCGGTGGAAAAAAGGTAAAGCTAAGCTTTACTATTTTGATAGCAAGCGAATACTGGCAACGATGGCTCACAATCTACAAAGAAGACGCTAAAAAAGTAGGTGTTGATGTGAACATCCAACTTCTTGAATGGAACTCTTTCTTAAAAAATCTGGACGAAAGTAATTTCGACGCCGTCGCGATGGCTTGGGGTGGCGGAAGCGTCGAAAAAGACTTCAAACAAATTTGGCACAGTGAGAGCGCCCAAAAAGGTGGCTCAAATCATGTTGGCTATATGAACAAAGAAGTAGATGCTTTGATCGATACAGCTCGAGTAACACTCGATCGAAAAAAACGCATTCAAATTAGCCATAAAATCTTTAGATTGATTGCTGATGACGCTCCTTACATCTTTATGTTTTCTCGTCACTACGATCTCTACGCACATAACTCTAGGATATGGAAACCTAAAGATACCTTCAAATACACAACAGGCTCTAACTACTGGAAGGTAGCTGAGTAAAGATGCGCGAATACATCCTGCGTCGCCTTCTCATTCTCATACCAACTCTTTTTGGAATCACTCTTGTTTCATTTGTCTTGATCAATCTCGCTCCGGGAAGTCCTGTAGAGCAAAAAATTCAGCAAATGCGTTTTGCAGGCAACGGAGAAGCGAAAGCTGGCAGTGGTTTTGTTAACCAAGAAATTCTAGATTCGCTCAAAAAACAATATGGTCTCGATAAGCCCCTGCACATTCGATACTTTATTTGGATCAAGCGCCTTTGCACCTTAGATTTTGGAAACTCATTTACCTACGAAGAACCTGTTTTAGATGTTATCTTAAGAAAGCTTCCTGTTTCTATTCAATTTGGGTTTTTATCTTTTTTCCTGACCTATCTGATTTGTATTCCTCTTGGAATCAAAATGGCTCTTCGAGAAAATGCTTTTTTTGATAAAGCTGCCAATGTTATTTTGGGAATTCTTTACTCAATTCCAGATTTCATGCTGGCCATTCTCTTAGTTGTTTTTTTTGCGGGAGGTACCTACCTTAATTGGTTTCCCCTAGGCGGAGTCAGCTCCGACAACTACGACGACCTTTCTTTTTTGGGAAAAATTTTGGACAGAGCTTATCATTTTATTTTACCAGGATTGTGTTACATGATTGGGAGCTTTACAACACTCACACTTCTTATGCGCAACTCTATGCTGGAAGAAACAAAGAAAGATTATATCCGCACAGCAAAGGCAAAAGGATTGGCAGATGAACCCGTTTACTACAAACATGCTCTTCGAAATGCTTTCATTCCTATTGCAACAGGTTTGGGAGGAATTCTTGGAGTTTTTTTTGCAGGTAGTATTTTAATTGAGCAAGTTTTTCAACTCGATGGTGTGGGCTTATTAAGCTTCAACGCTCTCAAGCAAAGAGATTACAATGTGATTATGGCGATTACTTTTATTGATGCCATGATCATTTTACTAGGAAACTTTCTAAGCGATCTTATTTACGTATGGGTTGATCCAAGAATTGATTATAAATAGCTATGAATCAAAAAGTTGAATTACACGCTCGCCGCTGGGATGCTTTTCGAAAAGAAAAACTCTCTCTCTTTTGTTTTTTTATCTTATTTATTTTTTGCCTTATAAGTTTTAGTGCTGAGCTTTGGTCTAACGACAAGCCCCTTTATTTGAAATACCAAAACAAAAGTTTTTTTCCTATTTTCAAAAGATATCAGCCTAGTGACTTTCATGCTTCTAGCGACGAGGTTTATGTTGACTACCGCAAGATCGCACTGAAAGCAGATAAAGTAGTTTGGCCTCTTATTCAATGGACCCCCTTTGAAACAAATAACGAAATAGAACGCTACCCATCAGAGCCCACTTCTCAAAATATTTTTGGAACCGATGATCGTGGTCGCGACGTTTTTTCTCGCCTTCTTTATGGTTTTCGATACTCAATGATTTACGCTCTTCTTGTATGGATAACCTGTAGCCTCCTTGCCATATTTTTTGGAGGTCTCATGGGTTACTTTGGAGGAAAAATCGATTTGTTTGGACAAAGAGTCATGGAAGTCTTGGAGACTGTTCCAACTTTTATGATTTTATTAATTTTAGTTTCAGTTTTTCAACCAAATCTTTTTCTTCTCGTTTTCATTTCAACAATTTTTGGATGGATGCGGCTTTCTCGCTATGTGAGGGGAGAGTTTTTAAGACTTCGTAATCTTCCTTTTGTAGAATTTGCACAAGCTCAAGGAGTTTCAAATCTAAGAATTATTTTCGTTCATATTCTCCCTAATGCAATGACTCCTATTATAACCTTTTCTCCCTTTATGATAGCCGGAAATATCGCAGGTCTTTCCGCTCTAGATTACCTAGGCTTCGGCTTACAAGCTCCTACTCCAAGCTGGGGAGAACTTCTTTCTCAAGCAAAAGCAAATTTAACAATTGCTTGGTGGCTTGCTGTTTACCCCTCTCTTTTCCTATTTCTTACTCTTGTTTTTTTAACTCTTCTTGGAAATGGATTAAGAAGAGCCTTTGATCCTAAAACAAGTGGAAACTAAAATGAAAATTTTAAACTGGGGCTTTTTAAGTACAGCTAAAATTAACGCCAAAATCATTCCATGGCTTAAAGAAAATAACCTTGCCTATGCCGTGGGGAGCCGCGATCTTGCAAAAGCAAAAGCCTATCAAAATGAATGGAAGCTCACTCAAGCCTATGGAAGTTACGAAGAACTCCTCGCTGATCCAAAAGTTGATATCATTTACAATGCTCTTCCCAATCACCTTCACGCCGAATGGACTCTTAAGGCTATTGAAAAGGGTAAACATGTACTTTGCGAAAAACCTTTTGCAACCGAACCAAAAGATGTTCGAAAAATCATAAGTCTTGCCAAAAAAAATAAAGTCATTGTGGGCGAGGGCTTTATGTATCGGCACCACAAGCACACACAAAAAGTAAAAGAAGTGATTAAAAGTGGAGTCATTGGAAAAATAAAATCAATTGATTCCATTTTTAATATTTCCCTCAGTGAAGGCCCCAATATTCGCTTCGATAATCCAAATGGAGGCGGCTGCTTATGGGACCTCGGCTGCTACGAAGTGAACTTGATTCGATATTTGATGAATGAAGAGCCTCTATCTGTGAAAGGAAAGATGAATCTTTCCTCAAAAGGAGTTGATATAGATTTTACGGGCTCATTAAAATTTAAAAAAGCAAAAGCGACTTTTACTTGTAGTTACCATAAGCCTCGCTACGAATTTATGACGATCAAAGGCACCAAGGGCATGCTGAAGATACCAAAGCCCTTTAAGCCTTTGATCGATGAGAGTTTCTCCCTTCATCTTCCAAGTGGAACAATTAAAATCGAAGTCCACGAGCCAAGAGATCCTTATCATACAGAGATTGAAAACTTCTCCAATGCGGTTTTGAAAAAAGAAAAACTCTTGGTTGATTTAAAAGATGCATACAACAATGCCCTGTGCTTAAGAAAACTCTATGATTCAGCGAAAATTATTTAAAATAAATTTTCTTTAGATTTTCTTAACTTCATCCATCAAAGCTTGGTCTCGTTCGGTGACAAAATTAATGACAAGACCCTTACGTCCTGCACGTGCTGTACGACCCACTCGATGAATGTAATTTTCAATTTGCTGAGGCAGATGATAATTAATCACACGACCCACATGCTCCACATCCAATCCTCTCGATGCTAAATCCGTAGATATCAACAAAGACACCCTCCCCTCACGAAAAGCCCTTAAGTTCGAGCGACGCTCAACTTTATCCATTTCTCCTCGATAAATTGTGCAATTGATTCCTGCTTCGCTCAATTCATCCGCGAGTTTATCGCATTGTTCCCGAGTATTTGTAAAAATAATCGTTCCCCCCTCAACCTCCTGTGAAAGAATTTTTTCAAGCACAGGAAAACGTCTTCCATCTTTAATAAACTTATTTTCCGTCACTAGTGTAGGAACCGTTTTACGACTTCCCTGACTACGAATGATTTCTGCATCCGAAAAAAGATTTTGAATTAATTTTTCAACAGAAGGTGAGATTGTGGCTGAAAACAAAACCATTTGTCGATCAAGGTTTGCCGATTTTACAATTCGATGGGCATCATTGATAAAGCCCTGATCGAGCATTTGATCAGCTTCGTCAAAAACTAAAATCCGAGTATCTGTTAAGTTTACCAGAGATCGATCCATCAATTGAACAAGGCGCCCAGGAGTGGCTACTAAAATATCTAAAGGGCCTGAGACATTTCTTTTGGCAACATCTAAAGCCGTCCCACCCAACAAAGTCCTCACTCTTAAACGTGTTTGATGAGTAAAGACTTTAAAAACTTTAGCAACCTGCTCACCTAATTCACGAGTTGGAACTACGATCAAAGCTCGAGGTTTTCCATTTTCAGAAATCGCTCCCTCATTTGTCTCATAATTCTTAACATGGTGAAGAAGCGGAAGCGCATAAGAAAGAGTTTTTCCACTCCCGGTCTCGGCAATACCTACAAGAGAACGTCCAGCCAACAAAGCAGGGATTGCTTTTTCTTGTATATTTGTTGGGGTTTTGAATTCCTTTTCTTTTAAAGTCGCAAGAAGAGAAGACAATAATTTAAAATCGTAAAAAGTACTCATGGAATCAATCCCTTTAAAAAAGCTTCTAAAAAATTATCTGGGCATTTTCGAAAATGTTTATGTTTTTTATTTCTAAAATATGGACTCCATTCTTTAGGCGAAACCGTGAGTCCAGACTTTGCCATCAAAGATGATATATCTTCATCCCTTAGGTCAAAAGCAATTCGTAATTTTTTAAGAACTAAATTATTAGTGACCGGTAATTCCAAGGATCGATCAATTCCTTCTTTTTTTCCCCTTTTTAAAAGAATTAAAGACTCCAAAAAAAAGCCAAGCATTTTATCGCTCAACTCTTCATGCCTCTCTTGATCCATAGGTTTTAACCAAGAAGAGATCTCCTCAGATGTGACTCTCACGTCTACTAAACAAAGCATCCTCATGAAGTCCTCCTCATTAAATTTAAGGATTTCTTGAAGGTAACAAAGGATTAAATTCTTATTCATTGGAAGAGGAGGCACTATAGCACGTCTTCAACTCAAAGTTTCCTAAAATAAGACTTCATTCATCAAAACTTAATCCGTTTTTAACCATAATCTCTCTTCAAAGCGTCAAAAAAAATACCGATAACTCTCATTGGAATGTTAAATCGTTACGTAGGAGGTTCATTTGTCCTCCATTTTGTAGTTATTTGGACGATCACAAAAAGCGGTCTTAACTTGTTCAATTCTCAAAATTCCAGCCGAATTCCAGCCCCAAGTAACTCTCTGCCTTTAAGCGTTCGAAACATAACTGAAAAAGAATTTGAAAAAGAAATGAAGGCTCGTGAAAAATTAAGAAAGTCAGACCAAGTCGTTCAGATGGACGAAAAACTAAAAAGCGAAGAGGCCCCCACAACACTTCATGAAAAAATATTTCTCTCAAAATATAACCAAAAAGCTGATCGAAACACACAAGCTTATCGAATTGGTAAATTTAAAAATGTGCTGGAAGAAGGAATTGCGGATTTAACGGGTTCCCCTAAAAGAGCCTCAAAAGTTTTAGAAGAGCCCATCCCCTCTCCTCTCGGTCAGACAAGAGCACCCACAAGCATTCTGAGCCGTCCGGATGAAGAAAAAGTTGGAAAAGAAGGTTCTGGTCTCTCGGCGAGCGATGATTTTATAAAAGGGGTTTCTATCGGTCCCAACACACTTCTTAATACTCAAGAATTTAAATTCTACGGTTTTTACGAACGTGTTCGAGAAATGCTCGTAGAGCGATGGAAAACTCATATTCAAAGAGAAATTTCCAAGCAAAGAGACATTGCTTCCTCACAAAGTAATTTAAGCACAGGTTCAAAAATCACAAGTCTTATCGTAAAAATGGACCAAGAGGGAAACATCAAAGATATTGAAAAAATTGGCTTGAGCGGAATTGAACGATTTGATGAAGTAGCAATACAAAGCTTTAGGGAAGCAGCCCCCTTTCCCCATCCTCCTCAAGAAATGCTTAAAGACGGTACACTCTCTATAAGGTGGGATTTTGTAGTGGTCGTTGACCAGGCTTCTTTCTTTGAATTTAAGGTCTCAAGAGGGATTTAAAAGGCATTCTCAGAGAGCTTGTTCTGGGCTATAATAAGATCATGTTTGATTACAGCGACATTTCAGAAGCAAAAGCCAAAGAAATTCATAATCACGTTGCTGAAAAACCTGAACGTAAAATTAAACTTCCCAAAACACTCGCTGTCATCAATCAATCAGGTTGCACGGGGTGTGAAGCCTGTATTCAATTTTGTCCTGTAGATTGTATTGAAATTGTCCCCGGCCCTCAATACGTCGACATGGGTAAGCTTGTTGAAGTTGATCTCAATCGCTGTATTGGCTGTAAACTTTGCTCTAAATATTGTCCTTGGGATACAATTTCCATGATTCCAAACTCAGAATGCTTTGATAAAGCCAACGAATGGACTCTTCGAAGCGTCGTCAAACTAGATGTCACTGACGGTCCATTGTGGAAAACATAGAACATAACCAAAAAATAAAAAATCCTAATTTGCTTTATTCCTACCTCGATAAAGCTGTTCCTATCATCGTTCCCGACAGATCTCTGAGCACTTTCGGAATAAAAAACCTCAAAGAATTAAGAAGCATTGCTTCGAAATGGCCACTTGCAGGTGTTTACACTTTTGCGGATATTGCAAAAAATATCCTCAAAAAAAACAATCTCTTTCGTGAACCTGTCAACGACCTTGAAGCTTTTGCTCATCTTGCTGAGCGGGATCCAGAAAAAAAACTCTCAGATTTAAAAAGGTATTTTGATCTCGCAAAGCAGGTTCGAAAACTAGGAGCTCTTACTGATTTACAAAAAATAATCTTAGACAAAGACTTACAAAAATCTTTAAGCGAGAATATTTTCTATTCCCTCCTCACTCTTTTTCAAATAAATGATTATGCAAAAAATAAAAATCAAAGTGCCCATTTTTTTGAATACATAGAAGAGGCCACGTTTTTTCTTAAAGAAAACCCTACGGTTCCTTTAGATTTTCATAAGTTTAGATTCCCCAGCGAAAACAAAATCTTCATGGTCGGCTTTAGAGATCTATACGCAGCAGAAGAGGCTTTCTTGAAAGAACTTGAAAAAAAATACGAAATCGTTTTTCAATTCTCAAAAGAAAAACAGCCATGTGAAGTATCACTTAGCATGGAAAACTCCACTCTTCAGGAAAACAATCACCTTCTATGGATTTCCAATCTCGAACCACCAGGACCCTTGGAGTCAAAGGCCCTGACCCAGTACCCAAGCTCACTTAAAGTAAAAATCGATCCAAAACTTCGCTATATCAATAAAGAAGTTCAAGAATTAATTTTAAATTTTAAAAAAGAAAATTTCTTAAAAAAAGAAGAAAATACTACCGAAGATAACGTAAAAAAACTGATTCGAAGAATCGCTAAAAAGGGAGCGGCCGAAGAGATTAAAATTTTGGAATCTCTCAATTTTTTTCGGGATTCCCGCATTGAGAGATCATTCAGCGGAGAACTTTTTCAAAACGCACCCATCCTATTTACGATTGAAGACTTTCCAATCATGAACCCCCTTCAAACTCTTATTTGGGGCAACCAAAAAACGTGGAGTGAATTTTATTTAAATTTAGCATCTGAAAGCTCGCACTTAAAAGTACCTGAAGATATTGAAAAAGCCCTTCTAGCAGAAGGAGTTAGACTTCCTCAGTACACCGAAGAGCAAAACAAATTAAAAAGTTTAATTTGTGCTTATTCATCTCTTTTTAAATATCTTAAGACTTCTCACAAAAAAGAATTTGAAATAAAAAAAGAACTCTTTGAAGTCAAAGCAAACCGACAATCAATGCTCTCT
This sequence comes from uncultured Bacteriovoracaceae bacterium, assembly GCA_964407615.1. Classification (GTDB taxonomy): domain Bacteria; phylum Bdellovibrionota; class UBA2428; order UBA2428; family UBA2428; genus CANIGN01. Next base: position 9,741 of record CAYOWH010000010.1, read on the forward strand.
CCCTCCGGGCTAGAAAACCTAGCAAGATGTCCGTTAAACTTCTACTATTCTCGTGAATGTAAAATCCCTCTTTATGAAATTCCAAACGACATAGAAGGAAGCCCTATCAAAAGAGGCCAATGGATTCACGAGGTCTTGGAAAAAGTTGATTTTAGAAATTTAAAAAATTTTCGAATCACTGATCTCGAAAAAATACTTCACTCAGAGCTCGGAAAAGCTTTTGAGGGATTTGCCTCTGAGGACTATCTCAAAATTCTTCAATCTCAGATTCCTCAATTAAGTGAATCCTTATTTTTTTATATCGATACTCTGGAGAAACCGCTACAAAAGCTGTTTCCTTTTAGAAAAATTGAAACAGAAAAAGACATAAGTTGCACATGGTCCTCTCAGCTTAATCTCAGAGGAAGGGTAGATAGGCTAGACTTTATTGGAGAAGGAGCTTTGCTTTGGGATTACAAAACCTCAAATTACAGTCATTTGAAATATTCAACACTTCTAGAAAACGGCCGCTTTCAATGGCTTCTCTATAAAGAAATTTTTGATAAAGAAGGAGTTCCTATTTATGGAGGAGGATATCTTAATCCTCTAGACCTTAAAAAATCTCGTTTCATTTTTTTTGAAAATGCTCCCCTGCCCGCTTCTTTCTTTGAGTTTTTAAGCGATCAAAGTATTCGATTTGAGCAGTTAAAAGAAGCTGACAAAAATCAAATGAGTCAAAGACTTCATCAAGTCATTGAGGAACAAACAAAGATTTGGCTAAGCCCTACACGTCAAGCAAAACCTTTGAACTCTAAAGTCTGCGTAGAATGCTCCCACCAAGCGTTTTGTGGCTACCCCTACGGAGTTCATCCATGTTAGACATTAAAAGAATTCTTGTTGAAGCCGGTGCAGGCTGTGGCAAAACAACCAGTATTGTTCAAAAATTTAAATCCTCTTGTGCTTCTCAAAAAGAAGGTGGCCTGGGATTAAGTCCTCAAGATATTTTGCTTCTTACCTTTACAGATGCTGCTGCAAAAGAAATGAAAGGTCGAATTGAAAATCAATGCCCCGACCTAGACCTGACCAAAGGCTTTATCGGAACCTTTCACTCTTTTTGCCTTCGTCTGCTAAAAGCATCTTCTTATGCAGGCATAGATCAAAACTCAGATATTTTTAGTGAAAAAGAAATTTCTGTTTTATATAAGAATGAATTTCTCAAAGAACTTTCTCAACTGGAAAATCTATCTGAAGTTCTCTCCACACTTTCTCTTTCTAATGTGCTAGAACTCACACTCAAAGGCTCAACTCCTCAAAAAGCGTTAGAGGACGCTTTTGGTTTACTTCAAAACAAATGGGATAATTTTGAAAACAAATTAAAAAAAGAAATCAATTCTCTAGATCTTGAAGAATTTTCAGAAACCGATTGGCCTTTGCAGAGCCTGAAACTACTTGAAGAAAGAAACATAGAGGCACAGATTGTTTTTTCCCAAAAGAAAAGCCTCAAAAACCTTGCTCAAAACAACCCTCTTCTAGTTGAAAACATCAAACGCATCAGAGACCTTCTTTCAAAAAATAGCTTTACTCCACTTCTAAACCAATGGAACAAAGAGAAAAATACTCTGATTTTTTTACATGAAGAAATAAAAAAAATTAGAAAAAAACTTCCTCCTTTTTTAACTTTTTCTGAAATAGAGCGACTCACCCTCGAAGGTCTAGAAGATAAATCTTTAAAGGTTCCCCCTTTCAAACTTATCATTGTCGATGAGTTTCAAGACACAAGCCCAGAACAGTGGAGTATCATTGAAAAAATTTCGCAAACAGAAACTCACTGGTACTTAGTGGGAGATCCTAAGCAAAGCATCTATGGATTCAGAAAAGCGGACATAAGACTTTATAACGAACTCAGAAAAAAACTAGAATTACAATCGCTTGAAAAAAACTATCGCTCATCGAAAGAAATCTTGAATTTTGTAAACATTCTTCAAGAACGACTTTTTGTAAACCCTTCAGACCCAAAGGCGCAAATCCTCACTCCCGGAAGAGATATAGCTTCGCCAAATGAACCAATTCGAGTACACCAGTACACACAAATTAAAAACGAATTCATCCTTAAAAATATTCTCAAAAGACACGAAGAAGCTTCCGATTTAAACCATGCGGTTTTATTTAGAGAATGGAAGAAGCTCTATGAATTTTCAGAATATTTAACACAACAAAAAGTTTCTTTTAAAATAGAGGGCTCCGACAATTACCTCGACCACTATCTCACTCACTTATTCTGTGAATTCCTTACATGTGTTTTTCACAATCAGTCAAAACGCGATGAAGCTCTTGTTGCTTTTGACATCGAATTAACAGAAGAAAAAACAAGATCCTTTAAAGAAAACAATGATTTTTTGAGTGCCTTTTACGAATTCACCTCTCAAATTCAACCTCAGAGATGGCCTCAAGGCAGAGAATGGATTTCTTGCATGGAAAGATTTCTTTTTGAAAAAATTCAGAAAGGCTTTCTAAACTGGCAGGACATTCTTCAAATCCTCATAAAAAAGAATTACGATTCTTTTGATCTTTTAATTCCAGAAAACATAAAAGATGAAAAACTTAATATCACCCTTTTAACAATACATGGTTCAAAGGGCCTTGAGTTTGATTGCGTTCATCTTCCCGATCCACGAGAAAGCTCATCAAATCGAAATTCATTTGAAGAAGACGAAATTCCCTTTAGCTACCAAGTAACTCCTCAAAAAAAGAGCAGAAGTCTTTATTTTGAACTTCAAAAAGCAGAGCGACAAGGAAAAGTCGAAGCGGAGCAAAAAAGACTTTTTTATGTCGCTATCACTCGGGCCAAAAAAACACTCGACTTTTATCTTTATAAAGAAAAACCTAGTACCACTTCAAGCACTTCAGATGTTCCTTGGTATCAAATTTGGAAAGAAGATTTAAAAATTGAAAAATTCAAATGGAGCCAAATCTTATTACCTCAAAAAAACTCACCTCATTGTTTTTGGAAAGAACAAAACTTAGAATCTAATCAAGACGAAAACTTTTTTATTGCCCCCTTAAAAAAAGAAACCGCAACGGAACACCTCAATTCAATAAAATTGAAAAAAATTGAAACTTCAGCGCAACTTTGGGGCAACAGTCTTCATTCCTGTCTTGAATACTGGAATGGAAACGAAGATCAAATTGATAAAATTGTTGAAAAAGAAGATGTCGCTTTTCGAGAAAACTTTAAGTCCTGTTTAAAAGCTTTAAAAAATCATTCAGACCTTTTTAACTACTGGAAAGCTCTTCGTGATCAACATTCATCTTGGGTTATTTTTCGCGAAGAAAACCTCATAGAAACCACCTCTGAAAAAAACCTTAACCTGAGAGCCGATGTTTTAATGCTCTCACCCACAGAGGCTATTGTCATAGACTGGAAGACAGCATCAACACCCGGAGATTTTACGGATGATCGACTTAATAAAATTGAAGAGCAACTCAAAAGGTACGGTCAAAGCCTCAAAAATCATATTCCTCAAGTAACTCTTCTTGCTATTGGTATTTTTAGAGATGAAAAGATTAAGCTAGAAGGAAAAGTCAAAACCCTTTTAAAAAAACAAATCTGATTACGTCTTTGATTTAAAGTACAAGGGTCCTTTTTGCGAACACGTTTCTTTCCAGAAATATTCACTGCCTTTTCTTTCCAAACAACTTACATCCACAACAAAAGACTCTCCCTTGCCTTTAAAAACCGATGAAACAATAAATTGTATTTCATCCATTTCGTTTATAATCGGAGAACCTGAATTTCCTTGAACAAACTCTTGATCAATCACACGAAAAGCATATCCATAGTGAGCAGAATCTTTTAATCGACAACTTCTACTTTCTTTCATGAGGCTTCTTACTTCTTTTAATTTTGGTGTGTATAACAAAGAACTCAAGCGCATGGAATCTAAAGCTGACTCAGATGAAAGCCTCATAGGCTTCATTTCTTTTGGCTTTTCTGAAAGTTTGTAGATAACAACATCTGGGCTGACAGCTGATGAATTTATACGGCTAGAGAGTGCTTCTTTTTGATAAATGGAAGAATACCAAAGAATAGCTTCACATCGATAAGGCTTCTTAAAAGTTTTATTTAAAAAAACTAAATTTCGACAGCTCTTTGTACTATCAAGAACCGATTTTGGAACACAGTGAGCTGCTGTGATGACGTGACCGTCTTCTAGTAGAGATGCCGTGCAAGAAGTAGCATCATACTTTACCCTTTTTGAAAAAGAATCTTCAACAATTTCTGATCTTCGAATGTACTGAGAAACCCCCACGCTGAATTTATCAGTAATAACTTCTTTCGGATTTGTATCTTCAAACTTTAAAGATTGTGTTGCTGAGATAATTTCAAAGTCAGATAAGTCTGGAGAAATTTCGCCTTCCACTGGCTGACTAATCACGGGTGCTTTTGCACAAGAAATAAGCAACAAGACTAAAGAAAAACAAAAAATTAAATCACGTAACAATTCATGCGCGTATTCACGAGATGTCTTTCTCATAAGCTTTGGTATTATCTCTTATTTACTCCAGAAGAACAAAATTCTTTTTAAACTCAGCACCTCATTTAAGAAAACTAAGCCAGCAAAGTTCGTCACTTTGTCTAAAGAATAGACAACTCTCTTATTTTTTTGTCTTTAAATATGCTCTCGAAGCTTGAGGGATAAAACTCCCAGAATAGCCTCTTTTACGATTGAACCGCTCATTTTGGAATCACCCGCACGACGCTCTTCAAAAATTATAGGAATTTCCTGAAGACGAAACTGACGATTTAAACTTCTATATTTCAACTCGATTTGAAAAGCATAACCTTTAGATCGAATACTTGGTAAATCAATCGACTCTAATACTTTTCGCGACCAGGCATTAAAGCCACCTGTCCAATCTTTTAGATCAAAGCGTAAAATAAAGCGCGCGTAGATACTTCCACATCTTGAAAGCATTAAACGTTGCTTGCTCCAATTTGAGATACCGCCCCCCTTAACATAGCGACTACCTAAAACAGCATCCGCATGCCCCTCATTGATCGTTTGAAAAAACTCTTTTAGATGTCGCGGGTTATGAGAGAAATCAGCATCCATCTCAAATATCCATTCGTATCCTCGATCCAAAGCCCACTTGAAGGCAGCTAGATAAGCAGCAGCTAATCCGTTTTTTTGACTTCTGTTTAAAAGATGAAGACGAGAATTTTGAAGCTTTAATCTTTCTACAATTTGGGACGTTCCATCTGGACTTCCGTCATCGATGACAAGCACATCGCAAGATTGAGGAACAAAACGAAAAATTTCTTGAATGATAAGCGCAATATTATCCGCTTCATTATAAGTAGGAATACAAATCAAAGACCGAGGAGAAGACAAAAATCACAACCTATTTTCTAAAGAAGTTTCTCAAGAGGCGTGTAATTTAAACTCAAATCCTCAGCAACTTGCTTGTAAACACAATGGCCATCCCAACAATTCACCCCCAAGGCTAAAGCGGGATCATGGCGAATAGCTCCAATCGGATCGTGCGCAATCTGCGCAGCATAGGCCAAAGTATGATTTGTAAGCGCTAATGTTGAAGTTCGGGCAACAGCTCCCGGCATGTTGGTCACGCAGTAGTGAGTGACCCCCTTGTGTTCGTAAATAGGATTTTGATGCGAAGTCGGCTTAGATGTTTCAAAACAACCCCCTTGATCGATTGCAATATCAACAAGGACCGTTCCGGGGCGCATGGCTTCGACATGCTGCCTCGTTACAAGCTTTGGAGCTTTTGCTCCCGGAATAAGAATACTTCCGATAATAAGATCAGATTTCAAAATTGTTTCTTCTAAAGTGACAGGGTTGCTCATCAAGGTATTGATGGTAGTTCCAAAAATATCATCCAAATACTCAAGACGCTTCTGACTACGCTCCAAAATATTTACACGCGCTCCAAGGCCTATCGCTATTTTTGCAGCATTTGCTCCCGCAACTCCACCCCCGATGATTGTGACCGTTCCACGAGCCACTCCAGGTGTGCCACCGAGTAAGATTCCCAAACCTCCTTGAGATTTTTCGAGATAATGTGCTCCAATTTGTGGAGCCATACGTCCCGCCACTTCAGACATAGGACGCAAAAGAGGAAGTGTTCCATCATTTAACTGGATGGTTTCGTAAGCAATCGCACGAACTTTTCGTTTGATTAATTCTTGAGCAAGCACAGGCTCATTTGCCAAGTGCAAGTACGTAAAGAGATAAAGCCCCGGACGCATAAAATCGAATTCTTCTTTTTGAGGCTCTTTAACCTTAATCACCATGTCGGCGTTCCATGCTTCTTGTGCCGTCGCAACGATACGAGCGCCACTTGCAACATATTCTTCATCTGAAATTCCAGAGCCAACACCTGCTCCTTTTTGAACAACCACTTCATGGCCTTGAGCCACAAGCGTACGAACCCCTGCGCGAACAAGTGCAACACGATTTTCTAGATTTTTGACTTCTTTGGGAACACCAATTTTCATGCAAAAAGAATAGCCGAGCTTAAGCCTTAAATCCACATCACCTCTCAAAAGACTAACGCGCCTCTTGTGAAGCAGCGCGACCCTCGCTAAAGTTGCTTTATGAAAGTTAGCACCTTATGAAAGTATGCGTTGATGCCATAATAGATATGGGAGCGGGCCAAATTGTTCTGATAGAACGTAGCAACGATCCCAAAGGATGGGCTCTTCCCGGTGGCTTTGTTGAGGAACAAGAGTGTCTTGAGGATGCTGTCATTCGAGAAATCAAAGAAGAAACAGGCCTAGACATAGAAATCATACGCCAATTTCATACTTATTCTGACCCCAAAAGAGATCCCCGCGGCCACACTGTTTCAACAGTTTTTATTGCTCGCGGGAAAGGCGCCCTCAAAGCAGGCGACGACGCCAAGAACGCTCAACTTTATCATCAATTCAACCTACCCGAAGAGATTGCTTTTGATCACAAAGAGATCCTAAACGATTATTTCTTGAACCGTTACTAAGCCAGTCATTCAAAGGTGTTCTCTTAGGCATTTTTTTTGCTAGGGAGAAATTAATGAGTATTTTTTAAAAATGCTCGAAAGAGAACCCCTTCTTGGCAAATTATTTTTTTTGGAAATCAATCCTAGTTCTTAATCTTCATCAACCCATTACGATGATCACTCACAACACTTTATGGATTTCCTCAAAAGAGCTTGTCCGCGTTCAAAGTTTACCGGGAAAAGTCACGCTCAGTCCTCAAAAGCTTGGTCAATTTTATTTGAGCGGAGCAAGTTTTAACGAAAGAAAAGTGAACGATCCTCTAGAAGTCATTATATTAAGCTCTCAAAATTTTCGAGCTTTAGAAAAATGCAAAAGCTCGCATGAGGTCAGCTTGATCGAAGGTGAAATAGCTGTTGAGGAATCGTTTTTAGAAGAAAATAAAAAAAATGATTGTGAGTTCAATCGTCTAAGAACCCAAAACGATGAGCCCTCATCGAAAATAGAAAATATCTTTCATGAGGAAGAAATAAAAATAAAAAAACATTTTCCGCACATAGGTTTGGGCAAATGGAAACAAGGTCGACGACACCTCAATCTTTATTCAACAACAAGTTTTGAATCTCTTAAAAGAATTTTTTCTTCCAAGCTATATCCTTTTTATGAATTTAATATGCGTGATCTCAACAAACCCGGGAATAATCTCATATTTGAGCTCACTCTTTTTGAATTTTCACGAGATCGAGCACAAAACCTTGGCATTAAATGGCCGAAAAATATTTCAATGCTAAAGATTGATCCGGAAGGAAAGTCTTTTCTAAAAGTTTCAAACTCAAATTCATCAAAAGGAGATGAAATTTTAATCGGGGCTGACTTTGGAGAAAGCCAAGGTGTGGGCCGAGTGCTTTCTCGCCCCACACTGCGAACAAAGCCCGGAGTTGAGAGCCGATTCCATTCAGGAGGAGAATTTCCCATTCGAAATAAAAATGCTTTTCATTCAGAAACGACTTGGAAAAGTTATGGACTTAAAATTTCCCTTACTCCTCAAGAAAGTGCATTACCCGGAGATCGTGAAGTCTCGGTAAGCTTTAAAATGGAATTTTCAGAACCCCATCCTGATTTTGGAATAGAGGGAGTTCCAGGACTTCTTCAGAGACAACTGGAAAGTCAATTTGATCTTCGAGTGGATGAACAAACCGTTCTCACGACAATGCTGACCCTTAGAGAAAGCAAAGCGCGAGACGGTCTCTATTTTTTAAGCCAGGTTCCTCTTTTAAACTTAATTTTTGGAGAGCGCGCAGAAAATAAAAACAATTCAGAACTCTGGTTCTCCCTTAAACCCTCGTGGGATGAAATAGAAAGTTCAAAAAAACAAAAAACTCCCATCACCCTTGAGGATTCTCTGTGAGCCCCTTTCTAAAAACAACTCTCGAAAAAAAAGAAATCGAAGATATCGTCATTTCGCAAAGGGGTATTTTTTATTTTGAAAACAATTCATGGCACGGCCCCTTTCAAGATTCTATATGCGAAGAAAAAAATCTTTTTGTTCTTTCCCGAAAAATTGCCGATCGATCCAATATTACGCTGGGACTTACCCAACCCAGTGCAGATTCTTACGTCGATTTTCAAGATAAGCATTTTTTTAGAGCTCATGTCGTTATCTCTCCCATGTCTTTACGGGGAACTGAAATCACACTGCGAAGAATTCGCGCTCCCCAAAACTTTGATCTTCAAAACTTTTCAGACAATCCAGAGCTTCTCGAAATTTTACTCACATCTTTTAGTCAAAAAAAATCAATACTGATTGCTGGAAGCACAGGAGCAGGCAAATCCTCACTTCTAACAACCCTTATGAACAAAATTCCTCAAAATGATCGCGTTGTGATTCTCGAGGACAGCCCGGAGCTTCCCCTTCCCAACGAACTCAGTAGCAAATTAGTGGCACGATCCGATCGCTTTGGTTTTCGTGAGGGGGCAGAGTGGGATCTTTGCCATCTTGTTTTTGAATGTCTGAGAATGCGTCCCGATCGAATCATTATTGGAGAATGCAGAGGCCCCGAAGCTCGTGCCATTTACCAAGCACTCATGACGGGTCATAAAGGAGTGATCACCACTCTTCATGCGGGATCCTGCACAGATGCTCTGATGCGTTTTGAAGAACTCGTGGAAAGCTCCTCCAAAACAACAGCCCCCCTTTCAAGGAAGCTTTGGGACTTCGTTCTTCATATCAAGATAGAAAATAACGGAAAGCGTATGATTCGAGAAATCATCCAAAATTCTACATGAGCGAAGTGGTCTCTGATCTTTTTATCAACGAACTAAACCTGCTTAGAAACCGTCTTGAAGCAGGCGAATCACTCTACCAATGCTTAGCAACAATGGGGTGTCCACTACATGCTCCAAAATCAAAAAAAGTAAAATTCTTAAAACTCGCTGAACTCATGCTCGAGGGACGAACTCTTGCCTCTTCGGCCATCAAAGCCTTTTCAGATCAGGTAGAAAATGAAAAAAAGCTCCTTCAACTCGTTCAACAAAAGACACTTTCACCTAAGATACAAGCCTTTGTCATTGCAACACTCTCCGCACTCCTTGTTTTATGTTCCTATTATTTATTTCCTGATCAACTCAAACCCTCAAAAAAAATATTAGTCATTTCTCTTTTTCTCTGCGGAACTTCTTTATTCGTTATAAAATTATGCCTAAAGAAATTTGAAAAAAATCTTTGTTTTTTAGAGTGGATTTTCTTTTTAAGAAGTATCCAGCTTTCTTTAAAATGTGGCCTCTCTCTCACGGCATCTGTTTCTGAAAATCTTGCCAGTGCATGCTTAGACAAGCTTCCCCCCAATTTTCAACAAAACATTCCCTCTCTAGACTCTGTTTTACACTTAGAAAAGACATCCCTTTGGTTTTTAGCAGCACGCATTTGGAATGCTCTCCTGGAAAGCCATAAGAAGGGACTCCCCTTAAGCGAGATGCTAGATCGCTCTATTTGCTTTCAAGAAGAACACTATAAATCATGGATTGTTCTTAAAAGTGAAAAACTTTGCTACGTCCTTTTGATTCCCTTATTTTTATTGAGCCTTCCCTCGGCACTTCTTATATTGCTGGCACCTTTGATGGCAGCTTTAAATCAATAGTTTAAAAGGAGTAAATAATGCCCGCATCTACTATAAGATCAACTGAACTTGTTACTTGAAGTTTTGGCATCACCAAAAGCTTGAAGACATCATTCGGTGCATAGCTGCCTCCGATTCCGAACAATAATCCTGATTCATTTAATTTTATGCGACTATTGGCAGCATCAAACTCTTGTTTGGTTAAAGTCGTTCGAATAATTCCGCGCTTATAAAGAAATCCAACTTCAATAGGAATATTCACCTTGAGGGCTAAACGAGGCTCCCATCTTAAAAAAACACGCGTATCGATATAACTTGAAGTTAAAAATTGCGAATAGGTATTTCCAGCACTGTACCCGAGTCCTAAACCAAGCTCCAAACGAGTTCCTGCAATCGTAAGATAGTCCATAGTTCTACTAAGAGTTCCCAAAACACCTAAGCTCCAAGGCTTAGGAGCAAAAATACCATAAAGCCCTAAATGAGCTGTTCGATTACTAGGACGATCATAAGACTCCCATTCATCGCGAAATACTTTTCGCGTAATATCCTTTCGTGGGACCCATCCTTCTTCACCTGTTTCTAAAACTCTTATTCGAACCCAATTCTCATCATTTGAAAGACTTAAAAACTCAACTCGATCATTTGTCTCAATATTTCCAAACTGCTCAGCATTACGAAGAGGTTTCTCAAAAAGAGATCCAGATTTTCTAACAATAAAAATTTCGCCTTTAGAATTTTCGATTGATTCTCCAAAATGATTGCGGTTAGAGGATCCACGGGCCACATCATCTAAAACATCGTCATCAGGAAGATCCGGATCATCCGAAAATCTGGGTTTTGGCCTCAAATCTTTAGACACAACTTTTTCACGAGTAATTTTAGGAGGTTTATTTTGAGTCACAACTGCGTCGGATTCTTTATAAATTGAAACAAAATTTTTACGTATCCATCCGTACCTGAGCCCATCAGAAACAAAAACCCATTGTTTATCGTCACTTTGATTAAGAGCTCTCAGACCTGATTTTCCAGAAACCTGAGAGAGGATTCCAGATCGCTCAGTGGGTTCTGCAAAAAGCTTTGCAGAACTAGTGACAGTAACGGGAATATTTCCCCAAGCGGAACCTACACATAAACCTAAAAAAGCTGCCCAGTATTTCATCCGCATTGACTTAATTTTAACAAGGAGTTGCTTAAAAATTAATCTAAAAGCTGCCACAGAAATGACGAAAATCTAAGTACAAATGTGGAACGTTAAATTTAATTTTTACACCTTATTAGTATTTTGTTCTTTGGGTATATTCATGTTTCCAAACAAGACCTTTGCCCAAAGCGCAGTCCCATTGATATCCTCTTCAAAAACCTCTATCAGTGCCCACGGAGGAGAAACCCTTACAATTCAAGTCAGCAGTACATCCGCAACTCCTCAATTTTTAAATTCAACCAACAACATTGTCTCCTGCCAAACCGCAACCCCTGTTCCGGATGCCCTTCAGACCTACTCATTTACTTGCTCTACTCAAAAAGCCTATGGCATGAACGATTCCAAAGGTAAAAAAGTAATCGCAAAAACAGGAACCAAGGCCGTTGCCGCTTTCAAAGCTCCATACGTATGGCGCGGTAAAACTTTTTATAAATCTCTCTCTGTCACTCTGGATGTGAACTATTCTCCCCCTACCATCACCTCTATCACTCCCTCTATGCTTCCTGCATGCCTTGGCACCCCCATAACCATAGTAGGAACAAACTTCGCATCGGACGCTGATGTCCTAGGACTTCCCCTTATGGATGGGGAAGCTTGCAAAGTTGTAAATTCAACCAAAATTGAATGCCAAATTTCTAACTTCATACTCGACAAGAAAGGAGTTAAGGTTCCCATCCAGGGTCAAACAACTGTCACTGTTTCTGTTAAAAACGAACTTGAAGGTGTCACCTCTGCTACAACTAATTCAAAAGGGGCTCGATTGCCGGAAGTCCAAGTCTCTCTCTTTGGTCAGTCTGAAGCCTCTTGTCGAGGAGAACAAGAAGAAGCAACCATTACCCCTCCAGCGAACATTTCTTTAGATGCACCTACCATTACAAAAATTAGCTCTAAAGATTCCTCTGGTTGCCCCAACCAAGGATCTTTTACAATCGAAGGTAAAAATTTTACGGATGCTTTATTTGATTCCTCTAATTGGTTTCCCTCAAAAATAAACCAATTTTATTGCGAAATCGAAAACGACACCAAGATTAATTGCACTCCTCCTTCAAGTGCTGCCTTAAGCTTAAGCAAACCCGCTGTCTATTCTTTACGTCTCTACAAAACTGTCATCTCTGGCAGCACCAAAAAAACTGTATACGGAAATTTAGCTTCTAACATCTACACTCTCTACGTTGCGCCCCCTCAAGGATGTGCCATTCTAGAAGAAGTACGTGAACAAGCGTGCGAAGAAAATCAAATTCGTGTTGACGGACAATGTATTGCAAAAGCGGATTGCCAAAATAGTAGCCTTCTAAAAATATCGAATGATCGCCAATCAACTTTTTGCGAATGTAAAAACGGTGGCCTCTTTTATGGAAGCTCGTGCAGTACTTCTTGTCCGGCTGGATCTCAGTACAGCCTTGCACAAAACAGTTGCTTATGTGGTGCCTCCTATCACAGCCAAGCATCAACTGGGTTATGTATTGCTAAAAAATCATGCGGCTCTCATGGTGTTTCCATTCTCGAATTAGGAAATAATTTCGCAACCTGTGATTGTAACGAGGGATGGGCGGGCGATACCTGTAACATCACAGCATGCGCCGACAGAAAAGCTCTCAACTACGAGCAGGCTGGACAATGTATCTATGTTAAAAATCAAAATGTTGATCTCAATCTCGAAATCGGAGGAACAAATTCTAACATCGGATCCATCAACGTTTTTAACTACGATAACCTTCTATCCACTCAAAAAATTATATTCGCACAAGATTCTATTCCCTCAGCTACGCTTACTTGCAGCACTGACGAACCTTCCAATCCAGCTTGGATAGCTGCAAATATGATTCCTGAATTATCTAGCTTTACAAGTGAACTTGATTTTTCTGCTCCTCAACAACAAGCTATCTTAAATATTTCTGCTGACTCCTCTTTGAGCGAAGAAAGTTTTGAAGAACGTTGTTCAGCAATCAACACAGGTGCACCTAAGTGTAGCCTCGAGTTTAGCGATTCATCCAATAAAACAGGACTCAAAACAACTTCCGTTTCTCTTGCATTTTCACTTTCACAATCCCTCAAAGATAAGTGCGCTCCCTGTGCGGAGGGCTTTCATAAAGAATACGACAATTTCACTTGCGTCCCTGACGCACCACTCGAATGCCCTGAAGGTCAAATCGAGCAAAATAGAAAATGCGTAGACGATCCAAACTTTATCATTGCTAAACTCACAGGTGGTGCGCTTCATACTTGCGCGATCCTCACAACCGGTGACTTAAAGTGTTGGGGTGATAACACCTACGGACAAATTGGCGACGGCACAACAACAACAGCACTCGACCCAACCCCCTCAGATCTAAATTCTTATTATTACACAATGGGTGTTGGTTACTATCATACCTGCGGCATCACAACGAACGGTAAAATTAGATGCTGGGGGCAAAATTATGGCCAAAACCCTGTATTCGTTGACAATGAAGATACACGCTACGATCAAATCGCTGCTGGTCAAAGTCGCACTTGCGCTATTACAACAAGCGGAACACTCAAATGTTGGGAACAAAATCCATACCCCGTTATTAAAGACCAAAATAGTACCTACAAAGCAATTGCTGCAGGCTGGCTTCATATGTGCGGTATTACAACTGCGGGAGTTCTTAAGTGCTGGGGATCGAATTACAGAGGAGTACTTGGAACGGGTGTTGGATTGTATGAAAATAATCCCACTGTGGTTGATGCTGGAACCCAATACGAGCAAATCACTGCAAACGCATGGCACACGTGCGGTACAACAACTGAGGGCAAAATAAAATGCTGGGGACACAACAGCGATCACGGTCAGGTAGGCGACGGCACATACATAGATAGAGCTCTTCCTGTACTTGTAGATTCCAATACAAATTACTACATGATCGCAAGTGGTCAGTACCACACCTGCGCAATCACCGAAGCTGGTAAAGTAAAATGTTGGGGTTACAACGGACAAGGGCAATTAGGTGATGGCACATGGACCTCAAAAAATGTTCCTACCCTTATCGACCCCAATACAACCTATACAAGAATCGAAGCTGGAGGACTCCACACATGCGGTATCACCTCAAGCGGAATGCTCAAATGTTGGGGATACAACGGAAATGGCCAACTGGGCATACCCGATAAAATTTCTCGTAACATCCCCACACCCGTTAATATGAATCTTCAAGAAAGCTCAGGAGGAAGGGCAACGAGTGTGAGGTGGGCGACTTCTGCTTCAGGAACCAGTTTGACATCTCTATGGACACCCAACAGCTCTGAAAACATCAAAAATCAAAAAATTGTTTTCTTCAGTGGCGCAACTTGTACAAACAGTATGGATCTAAACGATCCTAATAAACAAGTCGGGAGCGCCATTGAGTTATCCAAAACAGACTCGACCTATCTTTTTACTGGAGAAAAAGGAGAAACTTATAGTTTCATGGTTGTCACAAACTTCTTAGACGGCACCTTAACAACCTCAACCTGCTCCGGAGGAAAGCTTATACCAGGACCCACTAGCCCCAGCACTTTAACATGGGCTAATGGCGCCGGTGATCAAAGCGGCAGCTCCCCCCTAATCGCACAGTGGACGAATACACTTCCTTCAACACATACCGTTCAAAAAATTCAACTCTACACGAATGAGACTTGTACTATCCCCAGTGGAGAAAATATTACGCTCACAAAAACTGCAACAACCTATGACTTTACAAGTTCTATTCAAAGAGGTGCAGTTTTTGCTTACAAGATAATACGTTCCGATGAAGATACTACTCGAACTTCACCATGTTCCGCATCCGTTTCTTTCCCCCAAAATCCAAGAGCCTACGAACTTGGCTTCAGTCGAACTCAACCAACCGAGTTAAAAGTGAGTTGGAAAAATGATCTCCTAAAAGACATCGGCTCCCAAGAACTCATTTTGTATTGTGATGATACATGCTCCACTCAATGCGCAGAGATGGGTTTTTCTGTGAATACTGTGACCATTGCGAAGGAAAATTTAGATGAATACATGACTCAAGTAATAGATTTAAGTCCCTTCCAAGATTTGCAAAAACTAACTTTCAAATTAAATACACTTGATGAGGTTAATGACTCGGTCATTACATCTGCCTGCTCAGAACCCTTTACCTTGAGCTTTCCAAATCCTGCTACAGATTTAAATATCAATTTGGGAGAATATATCTACGATGATGCTTCAAGAGACATTAGCTTTACTTGGAATCCTGGAAGTAGCTCCATTGGAATCGCCAACGAATATGTAGAAGTCTACCAACCTGGCTGCATCGCATCTTATGGTCAGGTAAGCGTTATAGGTGCTGGCAGTTACAGTGCTCGAGTCGTAACAGAAAACAATGACGGACTATTAACATATTCCCAATGCATCGATTTTTCGGTCACCATTCCTCAAACATCCGCAAGGGGTTTGACCATAACAGATAACGCTAGAGAGATTCGAGATGGCGAAAATATATGGTTAAGTTTTTATTGGACTCCTGCACTCGGGGGGGATTCAGGTTGGTTAAGTGAAAGAATTATTCTCTATGAAAGCGGATCAAATTGTAGTGATGCAAATTACCAAAAGGCTGACATAGAACCTGCACATGCCGGAGCCGGGGGTTTTTACGCAGCACCGGGATTCAGTTATCAATTTAAAATTGTATCCACTAATGGCAATGGAGAAGATGTAGAATCAACCTGCTCAGAATCAATCTTTTTGTCTCCCTGATTATCTCCCAAAAGATTTTGATTTCACACCTTATTAACAAAAGCTTAGGAGAAATTTAACCCACAAGGTGTATCGGATCTGTCACACTAAGAACTGGAGGATATAATGTCATTACAGACCGAGATTAAGTTTCCCAAACTTAATCCTCAATTAGACACAAGCAACACTGAGGTGCTTGTCATCGAGGACGAAGATCTCATGAGCGCCTTGATTTCTCGCTACCTAGATAGCTCTATTATTCCTGGTCTAGAGTGTAAGCCAAAGGTGAGAGTTCTCGATCGCGGCTGGGATCTCCTTGAGGCCGATCTCTCCAACGTACGCGTGGCTATTGTGGATTTACTACTCCCTCAAATTACAGGTATAGACCTTATTCGTAATTTTCGAACACGTTATCCAAAAATGGGAATTGTTCCTATCTCGGGTATGGCAACAGCTCCCATGAAAAGAAACCTTGCAGAAATGCTAGACGGAGAATTTGCCCTCATTGATAAACCTCTTCGCAAAGACAACTTCACAAACGCTTTTTTAAGGGCTTGGAATTATTGCAATATTCCCTTAAAAGAAGAACTCAAAAACGAAGTTTCTTCGAACGAGCCTTCATGGAATGCAGTTTCAGCTGAGAAAGCCTCTCCCCACATCCAAATAGAGAAGAAACGAAACCTCAAGAAAGCGTCTTAGATCTGTTTTAAATATTGTTCACCATCCCTCTGTGAGTAATTGACTCAAGTGCTCAAATACCCTATTTTTTCTTAACTTAGGCCTCACAGGTGGAAAAAAAACGAATGTCCCTCACTAGAACTGCAAACTCAAACCCTCACAATTCTTCATCTCAAAATTCCGGTCAAATTCGAAGACTCTTTCATGAAGAAGACGAAATCATCGAAAATAACTATCAAGAAGATGGAAAAACCTTCGAAGAACTTTTTGAATCAACGGTTGAAACTCAATCCGTTGGAGAAGGAAGACTCGTTGAGGGTAAAATTGTTTCCATCAGCGCAGACTATGTTCTCGTAGATGTTGGACATAAATCAGAAGGCGAAGTTTCTGTTGAGCAATTTAAAAACGCTGCTGGTGAAGTTGAAGTTAAAGTTGGCGATATCATCGAAGTATTTGTCGAACGCACTGAAAACGAACGTGGTCATTTAGTTGTTTCTAAAGAAAAAGCAGATCGCATGCGTGCATGGGATGAGATTAGCGAAGCTTGCACAAGCAATGCAATCCTTGAAGGTGTTGCAACGAGTGTGATTAAAGGTGGTTTGATTGTCGATATTGGCGTCAAAGCTTTCTTACCAAGCAGCCATGTTGATGTGCGTCCTGTTAAAAACCTCGAACAATTTGTGGGCAAGCCTCTCAAAATTCGAGTTATCAAATTTAATCCTAAAAAAGGAAACGTTGTTGTTTCTAGAAAAGCTGTTATTGAGACAGAAAAAGAACGCCTCAAAGGTGAAACTCTCAAAGTTCTCAAAGTAGGAGCTGTAGTACGTGGTGTTGTTAAGAATATCACTGATTACGGTGCCTTCATTGATATGGGTGGCATGGACGGACTTCTTCACGTCACAGACATGAGCTGGGGCCGCGTTCGTCATCCTTCCGATCTTTTAGAAGTGGGCCAAGAAATCAACGTTCGAGTCTTGAAATTTGACTCTGAAAAAGAACGTATTTCTTTGGGTCTCAAACAAACTCAACCCGATCCATGGATGACTATTCAAGAGCGCTTCATTCCTGGACAAAGAGTCAAAGGAAAAGTTGTCAGCGTTGTTGATTACGGCGCCTTTGTAGAAGTTGAATCTGGAATTGAAGGTCTCATTCACGTCAGTGAAATGAGTTGGACTCAAAAAGTTAAAGATCCTCGTAAGTTGATCAGCGTTGGAGAAGAAACAGAAGCTGTTATTCTCGATATAGATTTAGAAAACCGTCGTATGAGCTTAGGGCTTAAACAAATCAACCCTAATCCATGGGATAGCCTTGAGCATAAGTATCCGTCTGGAACTCGTATCAAGGGAGTTATTAAAAACATCACTGACTTTGGTCTCTTTGTAGAGATCGAAGAAGGTATCGATGGCCTTGTTCACGTTTCTGACTTGAGCTGGGAAGGAAAAATTACCAAACCCGCTGACGAATACAAAAAAGGCGATTCTCTCGAAGCCGTTGTTCTCAACGTTGATCGTGAAAACGAGCGCGTTTCTTTGAGTGTTAAATTACTCGCGGGCGATCCTTGGCAAGATTATGTTCTCTCTCATCCAACAGGTTCTATTGTTGATGGAACGGTTACAAAACTTGCTAATTTTGGTGCCTTTGTTGAACTTGATAAAAATATCGAAGGCATGATTCACGTTTCAGAACTTTCTGAAGAGCGTATCGTTCACCCTGAAAGCGTTGTTAAAGTAGGCGATGCTATCAAGGCTGAAATCATTACAATCAATAATAAAGAACGTAAAATCAGTCTTTCCGTTAAGAGTATGAAGCGTCGTGAAGAGCGCGAAGCAATGGCTAGTTATCAAAAATCTGCAGATTCTAAGTCTTCTTTCAGCGATACAATCAATCCTGAAATGGCTGCGAAACTCGGTGCTTTGTTAAAAAACCAAGGCGAAAAGAAATAAATTTCGTTTCATAGACTCTCAATTAGGAATTCGATAGTTTTGAGGCATGTCTTACAACATGCCTTCACAAGATTCTCAGCCACCCAAAAAGACAAACAAAACCTTTATTCTCTCTCTTAGTTTTTTATTTTTTGTTGTGGGCTCTTGCTCACTTACCTTTTATTCAAGCCTTAATCGAACGCTAGAATTCTTCGAGAACTTTAGCGAAAATAATCGCCCTCATCTTTTTAATAAAGGGGACAAAAAGATTGCTCAGTTTAACATTGAAGGTGTGATTTACGGCACGCGGGAAGATATTTTTGAAGCCCTAGAAGATATAGAAGAAGGGGTAAAAGACAAAAAAGTATCCGGCCTTTTAGTGTACGTTAATTCTCCGGGAGGATCGGTGGCACCCACTCAAGATATTCAAAGAAGACTGATTGAACTTCGTAAAAATATTCCTGTTGTTTGTTCTTTTGGAGATCTTGCAGCAAGTGGAGGGTACTACCTTGCCAGTGCTTGTGAAAAAATATTTGCTCTTCCTGGAACTACAACGGGATCCATTGGAGTGATCTTTCAAATTATGAACGTAGAAAATCTTGCAAACTGGGCCAAGATTAAACCTGTCACAATAAAGTCCGGAAAGCTTAAAGATGTCGCATCGCCCTTTCGTTCAATGACACCTGAAGAAAGAAAATATCTTCAAACACTTTTAGATGAAGTGCACGAACAATTTATTCGAGACGTTGCCAAAGGACGTGAAAACAAAATCACCGAAGCCAACTTAAGGTTGGTTGCGGATGGCCGAATTCTTACTGGAGAACAAGCCCTTAAAGAAGGACTCGTTGATCAAATAGGTGGCCCCAATGAAGCCCTCCAATTTTTAAGAAAAGATAAAAACTTAGGACAAAAGACAGAAATTTTAAAACTACCTCATCCCAAAAAAGGCTTAAGGGGACTTTTTGCTGAATCAAAAGCACCGGGCCTACTCGACGAGGTGCGTCCATTTTTAAATTCTTTTCACGGCTTAGTTCCCATGCTTTTACCGAGCTACTTTCAAGCTCCCTAAATCGCGCTAAAGTAAATTTTAATCATGAAAGAAAAAACACAAATTGAAAGACTTTGGGCGCCCTGGCGGCTGGAACACATTCAAAAACATGCCGAAAAAGCAAAAGATTCTCCTTGTGTTTTTTGTGAGCTTGTCAAAATGCCTTGTAACGAAGAAAGCCTAAAGCTTTACGAATCAAAACATTGTTATGTTGTGATGAATCGCTTCCCCTACAATCCCAACCACTTACTTGTGATTCCAAACAAGCACTTAGGAACCCTGCCGGAGCTAAAAAAAGAAATCTGGGCCGACCTCAGCGATTGCCTCAAAGCCACGACAGATTTGCTTATGGACAAGATCAAACCACATGGGCTCAACGTGGGACTCAACATGGGCAAAGCAGGCGGTGCGAGTATTGCCGAACACCTTCATTTTCACATCCTTCCTCGCTGGGAAGGTGACACCAACTTCATGCCGCTTCTTGCTGAAACGCGCTCACTACCCGTTCATAACCTGACAGTTTTTGAAACTTTGAAAAAGCATTTTGCTGACTTTAAAAAATTTCTGCCCTAAACTAAAAACATGAAAGCCCTCAAGACAGGTTTTTGGGCCCTTTTTTTTATTGCGCTCGTTTCACTTTGTGTAAGTTTTGCAACACAAAACAACGATCTCATGACTCTCAATATTTTTAGTTACACAACAGAAGCACGCCCCAAGTGGCAACTCCTCTTAGGCGCTGTTTTAGTAGGAGCTGTTCTTGCGGCCATTATTCTTATTGTTGAATTGATTGTTCTTGAATCAAAAAACATTGTGCTTCGTCGAATCAATAAAAAACTTGAAAGAACTCTTCAAAAATACACGGGTAGCGAGGGCTCTAAATCTGAAGTGAACCTCTCTCACAGCATAAGCGATTCCGACGTGTGAAGTTATTTGACCCTCATCTCTTACACTTGCTTCCTTATCATCGGCAGCATGAAAAACGAACTCAGCTCCTGACCCTTGACGAACTCATAGACGACTACCGCAAGAGCCATCAACTCAGTCACTCTGATTTTGATTTTTTGATGATGAGTTATCGCTACGAGTACCTATTTCAAGATTTTCTAAAGGTTTTTTTAAAAGCAAAACTTAAGCCTCCTGGAATGATCGATTTGTTAAGAATTGCTTTTTCATCTTTGCTCACTCGAGACTCCCAAAATTCAGCTCAACTAACGCATGCCTTAGTCGAGAGTTCAAAAAAACTTTTTGGTCCACACACTGCAACTCTTTGCAATGCTTTTTGCCGAAAGCTTCTTCGAGAAAAAGAGCAAATTTTAAATAAAATTCAAAAAAATCCTGAGATCTTTTTAGGTCCCTCTATTATGAAGCGCTGGAAACAGCATCCTGATTTGATCAAACGCTTTGCCCAAAAAATCATCTCTCGACCTTCTGCAGGGATTTCGGTTCTTAAAAAAAACTTAAGCTTTGAGGTTATTTCTCTTAAAGATTTTCAAATGGGAGAAACTCTTGCGCTCAGTGAGGGATCTTCAGAACTTATCAAATGGATGACCTCTCTTATAAATGAGTCGATTCATAAAACATCCCTCACTCTTTCGTCCCAGAGCCTTTTAGACATGTGTGCCGCCCCTGGAGGAAAACTCATCGGACTACTTGCTTCGCTCAATACTTGTCACCAAAGTCGTTCTAATCAAAATCAACTTCCAATGGAACACGTGGCTGCCGTTGATTCTAAATTTAAACGAATCGAAAGACTTAAAGAGAATTTAAAGGCTTGGGGCTTCGAAAAAGTTC
Source organism: uncultured Bacteriovoracaceae bacterium (assembly GCA_964407615.1). GTDB lineage: Bacteria > Bdellovibrionota > UBA2428 > UBA2428 > UBA2428 > CANIGN01. The sequence continues at coordinate 31,166 of CAYOWH010000010.1, forward strand.
AAACTCACACCCACGATTGGACTTTAGAGCAAACTCTAGAAGCTTTATCTCCGCCAAAAAAATGGAGCTTCATTATTGCCGACCTTCCCTGTACGGGGCTTGGAACGCTTGCTTCTAGACCTGATATTCTTTTAAAAGACTGGTCACCTTCTTCAGATAAAGATCTTTTTAAAATTCAAGAAAAAATCATCTCTCAAGCTCTTTCTTTGAAGGCAGAAAAAGGAATTGCTTTTATCTCTATCTGTAGCAGCGATCCTTTTGAAATTTCACATATCAGTCAAGTTTTAGGCTCCAAACCTGAGTTTCAATTGTCTTTAAGTGAAACAAATAATGAAGAAATTACTGCTTGGAGGATTTAAAGCTCCTAGGCCATAATAAAGCCATGGGTCTCAGCAATCCCCAAGAACTCGAACAACGCCTTAAAAACCTTGAATCAAGACTTCTCAATCTTCAGAAAGATCTTTCTGTGACAGAAAAGATAGCGAAACAGATTCAAAATCTTGTTTCTAAAAATCGCTTTCCTCAGTTGCAAGGAGTTGAATTCCTAAGTCGCTATATACCCGGTGAACAAAACAGAGCCGAAGGTTTTGATTTTTTTCTTAATAGTAAACAAACCGGACTTTGGTTTTTTTATTTTAATGTCGAATCATATGGCCTGAGCTCAAGTCTTTTTCAGGCCTACTTACTTCTGCAGGGACGTGCTTTTTTTGATCAAAACGAAAACACTCCTGAAAAAGCTCTAAAAGAAATCACTCAAGAATTAGATTTAAAAAATGATTCAAGAGCAAAGCTCTTCGTTGCGAACCTTCATATCTCCACCCTTAAGTGGAGCGAAGCAAGCATCGGGGAAAGCCCTGCTCTTTTTAACCGAAGTGAGGAAATTAAAAAAAGAAATGATTTCTTCCTTCAACCAGGAACTCGATTGTATTTTTTAAATCGCTCTCTTCCTCACGACTTTTTCAAAAATCTAAAATCAAACACATCAGGAACATCTTTTAAAGATGATTTCAACCAAATTCTTTTTCAACTTGAAAAGAAGGAAAAAAGCTCCCCAGCTCCGCACGATATTTGCTTTTGGGGTTTAGAGATCCATTCCAATAAAATTCATCTAGCTTAAACGTGAGAGAACCATGAAGGCTCAAAAAAACAAAAAAACTTTTTTCTTCGAATTCTTTAACAAGCGAGAGCGCTGGGGACTTAGCTGGAAAGGCTGGCTCATTAGCAGTTTTGTGACGATTTCTTTTTTGATGTTTGTTTTAAAAAACTTATATAGTTTTTTAGCTCCTACAAAACGTGTTGACACTAAAACATTAGTTGTAGAGGGATGGATAGACGATGAGGGCTTACAATTAGCTGCAGAGGAATTTAAAGAATACAATTATGACCATATTTACGTAACGGGAGGTCCAATTCAAAGCGGAGGTTTTTTAACAAAACATAAAAACCATGCTCAGCTGGGTGTCGAGACACTTTTAAAAATTGGAATTCCCGCTAAAAATATAACCCCTGTACCTACTCCTAAAAGCACTAAAGACCGTACCTACCATTCCGCGCTGGCTTTAAAAAAATACTTAGAGGAAAAAAGTTTAGAGATTAAATCTTTCAATCTTTTTTCCTATGGACCCCACTGTAAAAGGTCACAACTATTATTTCAAAAAGCTTTTGAAAACAAAGTTGAAGTTGGAATTATTGCTAGCAACCCGATTGAATTCGACACTCATGCATGGTGGTCCTCAAGCGGTGGCTATAGAACAGTAACAAGCGAGTTTATAGCCTACCTATATGCCTTATTTTTTAAATACGCTAAACTTGGTTCTCTTTAGGGGTTAGTTTTTCTAGAGAAGCTAAGAACCAAGCTTCAAAGCAAGATTTCTAAAAATCTTTCGCTGACAAACTATTTAAGGCCTCATTTACACAAGAGTTCGATATGACCTTTTAGGACTTTAAAAAGGAGTATTGGTGCAAAAATGAGGGTGCTGAAGTTCTTAATTGTTGTTGCTGCTTTTTCATATGCAAACCTTTCGCCGGCCGGAAAACACAGGCCTATTTACTACTATTTTACCAATGGAGCTCGCCTTGCCATCATTGATGGAGAGGTTCACTACATGCCTCCCTCGGGTAACTTAAACTTAAAAGAAAAAATAATTCCCATTGGAGAAGAAGAAGTCCTCCTCCTTCCCGAAAGCACATCTCAGACAAGTAAAGGCTCCGCGGACACCGTCTTGGGAAAATCACACGATACCCCTCTCATTCTTCAAACCCGCCCCGCTCAAGCAGCGCCTATTATGTGGTCTGAGGGCATCAAAAGCTCTCATACTGTGACTCGAAATCACTTAGGAATCATTACTCAGGATGGACATTTCTTTAAATTTGAAGATGCTGTCAGAAGCCTTCCAGACTTAAAGGGACAAAACATCAAAAGCTTCTCTTATGAAATTATTGGATTCAACGAGATAGATTTCACAATCATAGCCGTCGTAGGTTTTGGCCAAAAAACAATCGGCATCAACGAAGGACATCCTTGGATCATAAATTCAAAAGGAATAAGCGTTGTCGCAACTAAGCGTGCCCCCTTAAATTTTTCTTACACATATGATACAAAGTCTGACATTCTCGTTGAAGCTCGAGAAAATTCCAGTCTTCTTTTTGTTGATCTTGAAAATCCCTCAAATTTTTCTTTTGAAAGTCTAAGTGATTATCCTGATTTCAAAAAATTAAGCAAATACCACCCTCGTTTTGCATTTGTTGACAATCAAAATAAAGAATGGGTCTCTGAATCACATCCTCGAATAAATACTCTTCCCAAAGACTCTCCTTTTCCAAACGAAAACCAAGGCTCAAAAAAGAGTTTCAAGAAAAATTCCAATAAAGGAGGCGGTGGTGGAAGCGGGATTCCCTCTATCAACACAGGAAACGGATCAATGCCGGCTAACAAAGTCCTTGCTGAGTTTGCCCGCAAATACGAAGCCGCTGAAATTCCTGACTTTGGATACGTCGCCGATGATTTTAGATCTCTGGCAATCCCTCTTTTCTCTGATACCGGAGGAAGTATTGTTGTCACGGGCGAATCAGGAGGTGGAAAATCTACCTTCCTTGAAGCTTTTGCACGAAGTCTGCTCAATGGAGAGTTCATAGATAAAGGTGTCACCGCTGAAGAAGTGGAAGTTTATCATTTTTCGGCTTCAGAAATTTCAAGCGGATCAAAATACGTTGGAACACTTGAAAGCAAAATAGAAGCAATTGTTAAATATGCTGAATGGGGAAGTAAAAATGGCAAAAGAATTTATTTCTTTATCGATGAAATTCATTCGCTTGTAGGTCAAGGCACTCACTCCGGAAACCACAACGACGTTTTTCACTCACTCCTCACACCTCTTTCAAAAGGTTATTTAAAAATTGTCGCGACAACGACAGGAGACAATTACACACAATTAGCAGCTCGTCCCGACTTAGCACGACGTCTTCCACAATGGCAGCTTCCTCCCGTAGCAGAAAAAGATGTTCCTCAAAAAATCCAAAGATGGATGCAGGCCTACAACAAACCTGAACTCAGCCAAGGACTTCTAGAATACATAAGTAATGTTGCCATCGAGTTTGATTCCACAGGAGAGCCCCTTAGCCGTGCAGCTCGACTTCTTGAGAGACTTTACGCCGAAGCCGCTTATGATGGTCTAGACTTTGAGACCATAGAAAACAACAAAGACTACATCCTTGAAGTGGCATCTAGGCTTTATGGATACAATGTTCAAAATTTTGCAATACAAGATCTAGATGCAAAACTTCTCCAGATTGATGAATCTTTGAGTCATGTTGTTGGATTTAACGAAGTAAAAGAACGCGTTAAAAGTTTTCTCATTCGCTCTGTCACTCGTTCTCGAATCTCTGACAAATCAGATGGCCGATTATTATTCATCAGTCCGTACGGTCTTGGAAAAAGTACAACCGTTCAGTCAATTGCAAATGCTCTAGGCCGTCCTTATGTTCGAATACCTCTCAGCGCTTATACAGATCGTGAAATGCTTTATAGTGACATTGCTCGTGCTGCGCTCAAAAATCCCTACTCTCTTCTTTTCTTTGATGAATTGGGAGATGCCCCACGAGACATCATTATTGCACTCAATAGCACCTTGGACGACAAAAAGATCAGAGCTGATATTAACTATGGAAAGAACACTGGAGACCACAATAAAATCAGCGTTGACCTAAGCCGCACCTTCACGTGCGCCGCTACAAACTCTGGATCAACGCTCATTGAAGAGCAAAGTTCTGAGGTCAATAAATCTATGGGCTTTGCTGCTGAAATTGCTAAAGCAAATACACAAGCAACAAAAATCGTCATTGACATAGAAAAGCTCAAGAAACGAGCATCTGAGGAAGGACTCGTCAGAAGCCTCATAGATCGCTTTGAAGTGATTCCCGTCCTTTATTATTCTCAAGAAGATTTTCGTGAAATTTTAAAACAGCATTTTGCTTCAACTATTAAAAACGTAAATACCAAAAACCAAAAAAATATTACGATTGATGACGCACTTAGAGAATCTTTACTCGATCAACTTATGACAAAACATTACACCCCCAAAGCCTCTCCGCGAGCTGCCATCAAAGAACTTGTGGAAACAATCGAAAACTACTTTGCCTATGAAGCAACACGAGAGATTGCTCCAAAAGCTGCAGAAATTATGAAAAAATCCTGCCTTCTATTGCTTCGTTAGTTAAGAACTTTTTCGATCTTAAATTTGCTTTATAATATTTGCTCTAGCGTTAGACTCAACAAGACAAACTTGATTCTTAATTTTCTCACGTCTATAAGCAAATTTGGGAGCAAAGGGTGAAAAGAGTCACAGCAAACAGCTGCTCTTGATAGGGGGAATATTTTGAAAAATTTTCGTTTGTCCGTCATGTTTCTAGGAGCATTTCTTATATGCTCAAACGCATTTTCGAGAGATTTTGCGACAGCTAAAAAAGATAGATTTAACATCTGGCCACAGATTGTTTTTACACAAGGAGCTGATTTTGCAAATTTTGATTATACGATTTCTCAAACTCGAGATTCTGTAAGAAAAATGTTTTGGAGTGAGCTTAATGGCACATTACTCAACCCTATGCTTCTTGCAAAACAAGATGCTGCTCGACTTGCACCTGTCTTAGCAAAAATTCTTCTCTCTTTTGATCAAGTTCACCGTCAACACGTTCAAGATGCCTACGAAGGAATTTCTGGAAGCTTAGACGGTTTATTAAAAGCTAGTTTTGACAAACAGCTTGCAAACTTTGGGATTAGAAATCAAAAAGTGCGATTTTCGGCAAGTCCCGCTCTTACTCATGCTGTTGCCTTTGCCGGTCAAACGGGTCAGACACTCTCTCTAGACGCTGCTCTGCAGGCCATGATGGAAATTGACTACGTCCTATACGGTAACGTGAGCGTATCTTATCCCGGAGAAGTCAACATCACCCTTACTCTTCAAAACTATCGTTCTGGCGACACACAAACCTTTTCTCAATCTGGAGAAATTCAATACGCAGCAAGAATGCTAGGCCAACAACTTTTCACATTTTTTTATAGCAATACCTATGAAGAGTGGATCAATCCTCAACCTGAATTAAAATGGATTCCCTCTCCTCCAGGCAAATCTCACTATGATGCTGGCTTTGCTCTTTCTTTTTGCAGCACTCAAGGTGCAAGGCTCCCTTATGCTATGGAACTCATGCTTGCTGGCTCTTTGTCTCAATATCAAGAAGGCGGCATAACGCTTGCTCAAGATGAAACTTACATCGTAGCCGACAAGAAGAAGGTAAATGATCAGCATTACTTCCATACAGCTGAATATGGAGCGACAGGTGGACCTATTCGTCCCGATGGTGGCTTTGGTCGCTTTTGGTGCGTCAGAGGAGAACCTATCGATAGCATTCGCTACATCGAAGGACTTTATAAAGTTTACAGACAAGAAATAAAATCACCGCAAATTATTAAAGCCGTGAAATACATTCTGCAGCAAATGCAAGATCCTGGAATGCTCGACGTTTGGCCAACAGACTTTAGCAGTATCGCAGAAGCAGAAGAAGTCCTACGCAAACACGGATACTATCTCTAAAAATCTTATTTCTTGGGGCCTCGTAGAAGGGAAAGACAACCTAACGCGGTCCCAACTTTCTTGATGCCCTCTACCTTTTTAGAAATAAATTCTTTTCCATTATCCCACACATAATTGAAAGCTCTCTGACCGTGGAAGGCCAATACATACAGGCCTATACCTTCTAATGTTCCAACGGCTGCTTTTGCGAGCCACGGTTGATTGACCTGGCTATGTGCAAATAAATACGTGCCGTAAAGAGTTGTTGTCCACGCAAAGAAAAACGTAATCATCTTATTCATCTTGGAATTGTAAGCGTTTCCAAAGTTTGGATTTTTTAAACTAAATTGAAGAAGAGACAAAGAGTTCAAGCGAATTTCATTTGGTAAATCTTTTGTTGAAGCATTTAATTCTACTTGTGCAGATGAAATCACGTTATCAAGAGCCTCAACTTTACGCGCTTGAATAACAGCTTTTTCCGACTCACCAATTTTTTCATAATTTGCAAAAATAACATCATGAACCTCTGCAAGAGCATTTTCCAAACTCAACCGGTATTGAGTCTCTTGTATATTTTCTTTATTTTCCAAAAATCTCTGATTGAGCTGCAAGGTTTGAGAACGAATTAACTTTAAGCTCTCGTTAGCAGATTTGGGTAAGGTATTTTCAGAATAAGCATCCAGAAGTTCAATCGTGGTAGACATAAGCTCACCCGTGGAACTCCCTTCTCTCAAACGTTTTAGAAGTTTTGTTTTTTTATCTGAAAAAGCTTCCGTTCGAGCCGCAATTTCACTAAGAGCAGCATCTTGGCCGTTGTTAGCAAAATCCCACAAAAGACCAAAATACCAATGTGCCATAAAATACGCCCAGGTAGAAGCTAAGAAAGACTGTCCAATAGACTGATCTGTAGAAAGACATCGCGTTGTGACTCCCCACAGAAAATAACTTTGAATAGAGAAAAGTCGACGCTTAAATGTTTTCCAAAAAAAGAACCCGTAATTTTGTTTTCTAAGATCCGCTGCGTTTCTTGCCCATCGAGTTAACGTTGAAAAAGGCCCTTCTTGGCGTTCCAATCCTTCACTCATTAATTTATCTAAATCAGGTAGAGATTCTTCCGCGTTTTGAGCTCCTTTAAAATCATAAGCCAATGCATAGCTAGAGGGAGCATTGATATTGTAAAGACGAACTTGGTCGATCATATCACCCAGGTGATTCTTGTTTGTCCATAAAAACCCATGAGGATCTGCTGCAAGAGCTTTTGTGTTTCCCAAATCTGCACGAGTTCCAAAAAAAGGAATTTGCCAAACGCTCAAAGCAACATCAGCTGAAAATTGAGTATAAAAAAGATTTGTTACAAAGTTGCTAGGATGGCCGTGCTTTAAAAAATCAACGGCATCCAAGCCGTAAGTTGAAAACTCTTTCAATTGGCTTTGATACCAATTTTTAAAAGAAGAACGCGCAAAAATTAAATTCTTGCGAAGTCCAGACATGCCCTGAAGTTTTTCACAAATAAGCTTTGCCTTTTCGTACAAAGCACCGATTTCTTCTTTGGAAAGATTTTGGAGATCGGCAATTCCTTCTTTTTGTTTTAGCGAGATCAACTCGGCAGAAATTTCTTGTCCAAGGTAGAGCCATTTTGAACGAAACTCTTTATCCTTAATCAATTGCTTCAAGCTTTCTTCCTTAATGTCCTCAAGCTTGAGATTTGCAAGAGCTGCTACAAGCGATGGATCTTGAGAATAAGAATCAGCTGCAATTTGAAAAGCGATGGCACTCGACAAAGAGAGACGTCGACGTTTTTCATTTGCTAGCAACTGAAGAGCTCTCTCCCGAGTCTTTTCTGTATCTTTTTTTCCAAATCCAATTCTAAATTTTTGCGTAGGATAACCGTGCCCTTCACTTAGTAGTTGTTTGCCAACAGGATCTGCCTCTTTTAATCGAATCAAAGTGAACGGATTAATTCCATGTCGCATTGCCTCTGTCATTAAAGGCTGCTTTAACACGCGAGCAAGACCGTGAATAAAAAGTGGCATCGTCAAAGAATAAATTCGCATTCCAAGAGTTCCTAAGGCCCGCTTGACCCCTACTCCACGCAAAGAACTTGGACCAAATTTATCTAAAGCCCTTCCTATCAGATTTGTGACAGGAACAAGAAATGAAAGCGAAAGCGTGCTCAGAATAGCGACATCTGCGTAATTGTAATTTTTAAAAATACTTACAAAATTAGAAAGCTTGTCATAAAAAGCAATTCGAGCCTGAAATAAAAAAGCATCCGGTGAAGAGGCAGTGGCAATTCCCACCAAACCTAAAAAACCTGCGACTTTAAAAAGATTTCCAGGAGACAAAGCAGTTCTTAAATTTTTCCAAACAGCCTCACGAATAGCTTTCATTTGAGCTTCTTGTTTTTCAAGATTTGCTGAATCTTGACCTAAGTCTTTTTTCTGTTTTTCAACGAGAGCTGCATGATTTTTTAAAACTTCTTCATAACGAAAAGAAAAACGGCTCCTTTCAGAATCCGATAACTTTAGCTCTTCTCTAAAACCCTGGCTTTGAGCAGCTCTGCCAATTAAATCTGCCAATGTTGCACTCGGAATAGAATACAAAGCATCTAATAATCCCTGCGCTTCAAAATTGTTTTGCAAAAATGCTGCATTTTTACGAATTTCAGGATCCGCAGCCAACTTTGCAAGAGTGGGAACTTTATCAATAGAAGATTTTCTTTCTGCAGGTTGCTCAACTAATAAATGAGCATCAAATGGACCTTCTGAGGGGAGTAACAAAGCAAGAGAGCTAAGCCTTGTAAAAACAAGCATTCCCAAAGCATCTCGATCAATATTTGCAATTAATGTTTTTTCTCCCTGACCAGTCTCCGAAAAAATAAGCAAATTCTTCATTCGAAAAAGAGCTTTTTCATAAGACTTCATTGACTCTGGCAAAGAAGGAAGATTCGTCGTAGGAGTCACCCATTCCATGTGCAAATTTTGCGGCAGAGTTGAAAGCTTCACTGAATCAACAATAGGAAGAGGCGATTTTAAAAACTGCTTTCTTACAAAAGCATGATCCATGACATGAATTTCGTTAGCCGTATCGAGAACAACAACAAAATCATTATCAAAAATAATATTTTTGGGTTTTATTTCAGGAATTATAAACTGTCCCTTTAGAGTATCTCCTTCATAAACCTTTAGAGCGAACTCGCCTCTCTCATTTTGTCCATATCTCACAGAAGAACTAAAATCAGGAGGAATAAAAGAACTTAAATTAACAGGTGTTTCTCCATTAAAAAGAATAGATCGACTTACTTTTCCATCAGAATCAAGAATCTCAAAAATCTGCCCTCGCAGGCCAAGAACACGAGCCTTCCTTGCGTCTTCAGTCATTTGAGCTGTCGAATGTGAATCAAAAATTTCAATTGTCTTGTCTAAACCTTCGATTGCACTAGCAACGAGATTCTCTTCCGCAGTTGAAAGCTCACCGCCTTGACTCTCTGCTGCATGAGCCAAAACGCGCATGCTAAAAAGAGGATGAATATCCGAAGCTATGATCGAAAGAACAATAAAAGCAGAGGTAAAACGACGGAACACGGATGATCTTAAAACTTGCAACATGAAGTTGAGGGATTTTAACAGATTATCGCCTTCAACAGAAGAAATTTCGCTCGAGATAAGTTACAAAAAAAGCGAAATATTAAAGACTTAGCCCTTTTTTAAGCCTCAGTGACTAAATGATCGACAAATGTGGTAAGGTTGAAAGACTTTTTAAGGAAACTAATCCTGCCCATCGCCTCTTTTTTGAAAAAGCATTCCGGCAAGAAAAAACAATAATCCAACTATTAAAACAATTTTAATGATGGCACTTGTATCTACTTTAGAGCATCCCCCAGCTCCGGTTTTTTCTTTATTCGATCCATACAACTGTTTTTGTTTTTTTAGTTCTTCGTCAGCTTGGCGTTCTTTTGTTTTTTCTTTGGCTTTTGCCTGGTCTTCCTCTTTTTTTTCATTAGTTTCGTTTTTACTCGTATCACCTATCGAACCCTCTCCTCGAATATCAGTTGCCGATGTCCGCCGCCCCCTTCTTCCTTCTTCGCTTTCTTCCGAATCCGATCCTCCATCAAGACCATCATCACCCATGCCTCGACCTCTAGTTTTTGTTTTGTTTTTGGATCCTGATTTATTAAATGCCATGTCGCTTGATGAGTCGGCATTTCCTCCTGTTTGCCTTCTACCTGCATTAACACCGCCCTGATTGTCTCCATCACCATCATCACCGCCAGACTCACCATCTTTTTTATTATTTCTGGGATTATTTCCAGCGTTGTTTCCGCTGTTTACCCCTCCATTATTTGGATTTTCATTTGCTCCAGACCCATCTCCTTGATTCGCCTCTCCAGCATTTTGACCGGAACCTGCAGTTGCACCAGAAGTGTAACCTCCTCCTCCGAGACCGTCTCCAATCTTTCCATACCTTCCACCAAACCAGGCGATTGGAATACCTAAGTTTTTTTGCTGAACAACTTCTTGGTACTGAGTTTTACGACTTTTAAAGTTATTTAAAAAAGTATTAATTTGTCTATGAAAAGCCGACAACAAAATGCCTACAACCAAAGCCGTTAGCAGAATATATTCTATGGTTGCTTGACCTGAGAGATCGTCTTTTTGAAAGCATTTTCTCGATAAAGGCCCACGTAATTTTTTCATAAAAAACTATCTCAATTGAGCTAGGTTTTTTGTTAATCCCCCAAAAGCCCCATTCGACATCACAAGTGCCACAACTTTTTCTTTTGACTTTTTCCAAAGTAAAAATTCATCCATTAATTCTTCAACTGTTTTCCTGGCAATTGCATGACTTGTATCGCCCTTACCTGTTAATTCTCTTACAAGATCCTGAACCTTAAGACGCTCGTTTTCTGGAACATTTAACTTTGTCGCTTCTTGAATAAAAACAGAGTGAGCTTGCTTAAAAGATTTTACAAAATCTCCATAAAGAGTATTTCGCGCAGAAGTTGCAGATCGTGGCTCAAAAAAAGCTGCAACTTCAAAAGAAGGATATTTTTCACGAATTGCAGCAATCGTTTCTTTGATGGCTGTTGGATGATGAGCAAAATCATCCACAACAACAAACGTGTCTGAATCAAAGAGGACATCTTGGCGACGAGCAACTCCACGAAAAGTTCTTAAAACCTCTTGGAAATCACTCAATTTTTTTAAATTACCAGAAGCGTGCAGGACTCCCAAATTACCGAGCGCATTCAGAAGATTATGCCTTCCAAGCATTGGACTAAAAAAAGTCGCTTTTTCACCTTGTGCTCGAATATCAAACTTCAAGCCATATTCTTTCTCGTTCCAAGGCAAAAAAGCTCGTTCCCAATTTAAAAGACAATAATCAGATTCTGGATCTTCACCATAACGAAAAACTTTTTTATTTTGGGCTTTCAAACTTACAGCAATTTTTTCAACGCTTGTCGGACGAGGAGCAGAAAGTTGATCCACAAGCAACCATCCCTGAGAGGTCATTTGCGAAAGTTTTAAAAAACTATTTTCAATTTGCTCCACCGTAGAAAAAATATCTGCGTGATCAAACTCAATTCCTGTTCCTACCACCCACGTCGGACGATAATGCAAGAACTTAGACTCCTTATCCCAGTAAGCGGTGTCATATTCGTCACCTTCGCTCACAAAAACACTCGATCCCCAACGAGAACCACACTCAAAATTTTTGGGAATTCCTCCTATGAAAAAACCAGGGTCTTTTCCTAAAACTTCAAACGCCCACGCTAACAAAGAAGTTGTTGTCGTTTTTCCATGAGTTCCGGCAACGACAAAGCTATCTCTCTTAGCGATCACAAAATTACCAATCGCTTCAGGAAAGCTCATCTTCCCCAAAACTCCCTTCACAACCAACTTCTCCATCTCTTGAGCTTCTAAATTTGTTCGAGAAATCGCGTTTCCAACAATCACAAGATCCGGATATTTTTGATCCATACCCCACGATGAACCACTCAAGTTTTCAGGTGCAAAACTTGTTTTTAAGGGAATTTTTTGCGCCTCCAAAAAAGTACTCATTGGAGGATAAAGAGGACCATCGCTTCCCGTAACTTTTGCACCCGCATTTTTAAACAAGCCCGCTAAGGCCCCCATACCGGTTCCACCAATTGCTAAAAAATGAATCCACGGTAACTCACCTGAGTTTTTTTGTATTCCGAGTGAAGTTAAGTCCAAGATTTTTGATCCGCCAAAGCTTTCCATAGTTCTCTTCTATTATTTTGCCAGAGAAGAGAGAAGAATTTTACTCGTAAATGACGAATTTCTTCCATGGAGGCTTCTTGATGCGAAGGATAAATACGATTTGTTAAAAGAACAGCTCCCAATCTTTGAGCCGGATCCCACCAAAGAGCTGTTCCCGTATATCCAAGATGTCCAAGCACAGTCTCGGCCGAGGCCCCCTTACCCGCTTGGGTATCCTGACCCGTTGGACGATCCCAGCCACACCAAAACCGATGGGCATGCTGAGGAACAAAATAGGATTTCACTTTGGATCCCCATATCTCACTCGACTGCCAATTTTTCATCAAAAGAAGCCACTTCCAAACACCCATTGCAGTTCCAAAGAGACCCGCATGAGGAGCTACTTGCTGCATGAAAAGTGCATTGTCATCGTTGACTTCACCTTCTTGATGACGCTTTTCAGTTGGGCATACTTTAATGTTTCGAATGAGAGGACCAAAAATAAGATCGTTTTTGGGGAGATGGTATTTAACCTTAAAAGACTCCCACAGCTGAGAAAGATCTTTATGTGTAAGTGATTCCAGTAAGGCTCCTAAGACCCAAAAATTTAAATCCGAATAGATTGTCTCAACCTCTGGCAAAGACTGGATTCCATCGTTGTGAATTTTTTTAAAAATACTTTCCCACATCTCATGTCGATTCAACGATGAGCACTTTCTATTTTTATGGGTGTTGAGTTCAAAATGAGGTTTTAATCCTGAGCGATGATCCCAAAGATGAGCGATAGATAGCTCAGACAAAGGAGCCTTTAAATGTGGTAAAAAAACCGCTAATTTTTTGGATCGAAAATCCAAAATATCAATCGACTGAGTCAAACAATAATCAACCAACAAAGAGCCAGTAACAATTACCTTCGTAAGAGAAGCTAAATCAAAAAAAACATCTTTTTCGTGAGCGGCACGTCCCCAACCCACATGAAATTCTACTTGATTTTGGTCCAAAGTTCCCGCACAAGCTACCCCTGTTTCGATCATAAGAATCCCCAAACAGAATATCTTGAGACTCAAACGAGCGCTAGACGTCTAGCTCTAAATAATTAGTCAGCCTCGTGCTTTTGTATATTTAAGAAATATTTAACTTTTAAACCGCAAGAAAAGCATTCGCCCACGACCACTCAAAATCAAAATTCTTTGACCGTCTGAAACGGGACGAGCAATAAACCCTTCTCCCAAATACTTTTCCTCAATCAAAATTCCTTTTTTAAGATCAATCAAATGCAAGCCAAATCGAGTGGAAAGAAACATTCCCACTCCATTTTTGATCGCAACGATATCTCCCGCAATTCCCTTTTGATCAAGACTCAATTCCCAAAGTAATTTCTTAGAAGAAAGCTCGTACTTGCGCACACTTCCACTCTGAGTGGAATACGTTATGGTACCCTCTTTATAATCAATCAAAGGCAAAAAACCCGAAGCATCTGGAAAGCTATCAAGAGAAGAACCATCTGAAGCCTTAAGAACTTGAATCGAAAAATCAGGCAAAGTCACATACAAAGTTGAGGCATCTGGAGATAAAAAGGGCTCTGTGTCTACATCTTGAAAACGACCCTTACGCTGAAAACTTCTCTCCCATAAAGTTTCTCCTGTTAAAGAGTTTAAAGCCAAAAGAACACCATCTGAAAAACCAAGATATAACTTGCTTCCATCTGGACTCATAACACCCGCAGTGTTTCCACGAAGAGACCAATAAAAAGAAGCAGCTGGCGAAGGTCGGCGAAGCGCCCAATATTCCTGACCATTTTCTGCATTTAAAGACCATAGAACGTTGTCTGCTGTTGCCACAAAAAGTCTTCCGTTCCCGAAAACGAGATTGCCCAAGGATTCTGCACTTAACTTTTTACGCCAAAGCTCCTTTCCCCTGCCAAGAGAATAACAGTACACTAATCCATCGAGTGCTCCTACAAAAACTCGGTCTCCCTCAACAACTGGGCGCGAAGCAACTCCGATCTTGTAAGATTTCTTCCACTTAAAACTTCCGTTTTGAGTATCAAAGCGACCAAAGGATCCACCAACCGTACCCACAAGAAAATCAGAAGGTGAAACCTGAACAAGTCCCGCAAAAGACCCCAAACTTGCACCTCTATTATTTTCAAAAGTTCTTTCAATTTCGACCGCTCCCAAGCCCTGAATGAGCGCCTGAGGTTTTTCATTTTTGGAAACAGATAAATCTTTTAATTTGAACGAAGTACAACTCGCTAATGATAAAATCAAAAAAAGAAAAAAACCTTTCATTATCGAACCAATCCCGATTCATAAACTCGAGCCGCTTGTTCGTAGTAAGTTCCTGGAAAATCCGTTTCAAGTTTTTTTACAAGAGGATCAATTTCCTTATCTCTTGAAAGCGCCTTAAGAATTCTCACTCGTGCCAGAATAGATTCTGCAGCAAGAATGGTTTTTTCATCTTTAGACAAGCCCTCATAGTAGTTAAGAGCCTCTGTTTTTTTATCCATTGATTCAAGGGTATACCCCTTGCCTAACTTAGCACTAATTGTTGCGACATCTGAAGGAAGATTGTTTCCAAAATTCACCACTTCTTCAAACTTAGACAGAGCCCCTTCATACTTTCCTTCTAAAAAATCAAGTGATGCCATCCGTATGCGACTTGACTGGGCCGCATTCGTTTTTGGAAATTCCGCAATAATTTCATTTAAGATTTTTCGCATCTTTTCCTTTTTCTCGGTTGACCACTCCAAACGTAGCTTCACAAATTCTTCACTCAAAAGCCGAGTATTTGCCTTCAATCCTTCACCTTCTAGTTTTTCAACTTCAAAAAGCTTTTCCGTTGCTAATTTTTCAGTTTTTTGGGCTTGTTCTTTAAGAACATATTTACCTGAAGCGATCGCCATCACCAAAAGAGCAGCGCCTACAAACAAAGTCCAAAAACGCTTACTTTCTAAAACACTGAGAACGGTTTGCTGAAAGGGTGTCAATTGATTGTCCATATTTTGCGAGGCTACCATGACATATTCCCGCTTTCAGCTAGCTAGGAGTTAAAAAACTTTTTCAAGAATGGTTATACTAAATTTATGTGCCGATTTTTTAAGTTTAAAAGATTGCTTGTCTTGACTCTTGTACTCAAAGCGACCCCTCTTTTTGCGCAAGACAGCTCAAGTGGGACTCTCTACGATGACTACACAGCTTTTGAAAGCGATCCTGTGCAACTTGACGAAGAAGTTAGTCGCTATTTTGGACGATTTTTTCAATCAGATTTTCTCCTAGGAGCAGGTTTGTTTACAGGCGATCTTGCAAAATCAAATGCATCAGGATTTAACGTTGGCGCTCGATTTATATTTTATTTTGATAAATTATGGGGCGGAGAACTTGGAGTAGGGTATTACTCACATAAAAGTTTCTACAACCAAACAAACACCGGACTTCCTGGGCTGAACATAAACTTAGACACGGTGCTGATCCCTCTCAATCTTGGACTGAGATATTCTTTTGACCGAGACAATATGCCTCGAGGATTTTCAATGATGAATCCCTACATCGCAGCTGCCGGTGAACTTGTTTATCGAAGCGAAGGTGTTAAGTTTGATTCCAAAACAGACGCCCTAACGGATCCAGATCAAAAAGCAAAGTTTGCTCCAGGATCTGTCGTCAACACAACTGCTTTTGGAGTCAATTTTGGAGGAGGATTTGCCTTTGATATTTACAAAAACAAAATTTTATTGGGAATCGATGTGCGCTACCACATACTCTACTGGCCGGACGCTGAAATACTTGTCGGAAAATTAAGTCGAACAGGTGGCTACTTCACGGCTATGGGACAGCTATCATACAGCTATTAGTTTTGAAATTTGATTGAAACCCGTTAAACAACCAGTTTCAAAAACACATAAAGAACAACTTTTTTTAAATTTCTAACAATCCCCATAATCCCCACCTCAAGTTGCTTATAACAAAGCAATCATTCTATCGCGTAGAGTTAATTTAAAAGAAATTTATCTGAGAATTTGATCTCTTCTTTTGCGATGAAAACTAATTGCAAAACGATGAGCCTCATCCCGAATTTCTGTCACTAAGCGCAAAATTTCTAAATTTTTCACAGCTTTTGGAAGCTTTACGCCCGGCAAAAAAATTCTCTCTTCAGAGCTCTCTACTTTTTGAGACTTAAAACTTCGTTCCGTGCGGGCCTTCGCTAGACCCACAACTGGAAAGTGAACGCCCACCTCTTTCATGGCGACCAGGACGCTTTCAAGTTGCGCCTTTCCTCCATCTACAATCAACAAGTCGGGACGAGGGCTATCCACTTTGCCATAGCGTCTTCGCACAACTTCTCTCAAGCTTCCAAAATCATCCTGGCCCTCAATCCCCTTAATAATATAATTTCGATATTCAGCACTTTGTTTTTTGCCTGCCTGAAACACAACGACTGCTGCTACATTTTCACTTCCTTGAAAATTCGAAATATCCAAGCATTCAATACGATTTAACTTATTATCCAACTTTAAAAACTTTCTTAAAAGTTCAACTGAGTCGCGTCTTTTCTCACGTAGTTGACTCTGCTCTTCTCCAATCGACCGAGCATTTGAAAGAGCAAGATCCCACAATTTCCAAAGCCTCTCTCCACTGTCAGGAGCATTGATCTTTTCAAACGCAAAAGGCAAAGACTGCCTTTCTTCATTCAGTTTTTTTAAAAACTCCGAAAGCAATCCTCTTTGATCATCAGAAAATTCAGGTGAGATGACAACTTCTGCAGGAATTTCAGCCTTTGAATAATAGCTTGAGATCAATGTTATAAATTCTTCCTCATCAATAAAACTTTCCTCAACCAAAATAGGAAAATGCTTACGGCCCCACCACTTACCCTCTCTAAA
The DNA here is from genome assembly GCA_964407615.1 of uncultured Bacteriovoracaceae bacterium. Classification (GTDB taxonomy): domain Bacteria; phylum Bdellovibrionota; class UBA2428; order UBA2428; family UBA2428; genus CANIGN01. The sequence goes on from CAYOWH010000010.1 coordinate 48,337, forward strand.
TTGAAGCAAGACTAAATCTAGATCCGACTCTTTTTGGGGGTTCTTAAAGAAATCAGCAGGCCAATAGGCCCAAACATCTCGACTTTTCTGATCATTTAAATCGACCGCTCTCTGCTCAGCTTGCAAATCCTCCAGGGCCTTCAAACGATCTCTGATTTTTGCCGCTTCTTCAAAGTGAAGCTCTTCGGAGTGATGTTCCATTTCTTTTTCCCACTCTTGCTTAAGACTAAGGTTTTCGCCTTTTAAAAAAGCAATAAAATCAGAAATTTGTTTGGAATATTTTTGTTTTTCAACATAACCCACGCAAGGCGCTGTGCACTGGCCTATCTGATAGCTCAAACAAGGTCGTGATCGATTTGCAAATTCTGTATCTCGACAATCTCGAATCAAAAAAGCCTTTGAAGCCAAGTTAAGAAGCTGCCTGAGAGCGTAGGGATTAGGATATGGGCCAAAGTAAAGCCCTGCATTTGCTCGTGCCTTTCGTGCATAATAAGCACGAGGAAAGTCATGAGAGGTATCAATCCAAAGATAAGGGTAAGTCTTATCATCTTTTAATCGTATATTATAACGAGGACGATGTTTTTTGATAAGTGTATTTTCAAGTAAGAGCGCTTCAATTTCTGTATCGGTTTTCAAAAACTCCAGCGCTCTAACCTTAGAAACCAAGACATGAGTTTTAGGATTTTCAATTTTGCCACGAAAGTAACTTTGAATTCTTAGTCGAATATTTTTGGCTTTTCCAACGTAGAGGATTTCTCCTCCCTCATCTTTCATCACGTAACAGCCCGGAGTTTTAGGAGCATCCGCTATTTGCTCATCCAAAAGAACCCGAGTCATGAGCCAAGAATGCCATGCACTTAAGTTCTTCGCAACGAGACTTGTTTAGACCTTGAAACTTAGCTAACTATGGTTATCGTTCTTTCAAAAAAAAATATGAAACTTTATGAATGCAAGTTTTTAATCTTATTTTATTTCCTTCATTTATCGATTAGTGATTTTTCTTTAGCTAAAAACTCCTATAACTCCGACGCTCTTCAAAAAACATTCAACACTTCTCTCAAAAATCTTTTTCATAACTTAGATCACTCTCAAGTTAAAAAAGGAGGCGTCATTGCCTCTCCCAGTCAAATAGCTCCTAACTATTTTTTTCACTGGACTCGAGATGCTGCCCTTACTCATCAGTCACTTTTTAAGATTTATGCTCATACTCAAGAGGCCTCTCTCAAGGAACAAATAAAACAAAAAGCCCTCGATTGGATTTCTTTTGAAACAGAAGCCCAAAGCAACTCTGAAAAAGCTCTTGCTTCGCTTGGCGAACCTCGTTTTCACATTGACGGTCAAGTTAATACGGAACCTTGGGGCCGCCCGCAAAACGATGGTCCTGCGGCTCGTGCGCTTAGTCTTAGCTTGTGGGCTCTGTCTTTTCTCAAATCCAATGAACGAACCCTTGTAGAAGAAAAAATTTACCGTGCAGAACTTCCCGCAAAAAGTCTTCTTAAAAAAGACCTGGAATATGTTTCTAAAAAATGGAGAGAACCCTGCTTTGACTTATGGGAAGAAGTTAAAGGTCTTCACTTTTTTACACTTGCTCTTCAAAGAAAAGCACTTCTTTTAGGTGCTGAAGTTGCATATAAAATGAACGATCCCAAAGCTGCAACCTGGTATAAAAGCCAAGCTTTTGAAATCAAAAAAGTTCTTATTTCTTTTATTTCACCTCTTAATCGTTCCATTGGAGCCACCCTTTCTCAAACAGAGGGTTGGAATCATAAAAAATCAAATTTGGATATTGCCGTTATTATAGGAGTTAATCATGCCTTCTTTGAAACTCCCTTTTTTCAGGAAGATGAAATTTTTCAAGAATATGAAAGTGAATTTTTAGGCACATTGGATCTACTTGAAGAAAATTTCAGAAAGCTCTATCCACTCCATCAAGACGACCCCAAGCTTGCCTCTGCGATGGGTCGCTACCCAGAGGATGTTTACGATGGAAACGGCTTTTCGGGTGGAAATCCTTGGTTTATTTCTACTCATGCAGCTGCTGAATTTTATTGTGAATATTCAAAAAAGCTTAAGCGATCGAATGCCCCTCTTTCCAAAACAGAGGAATATCACGCAAAGGGAGTTAAGTTTCTTGAACGAAGCCTTCATCACATAAATCAAGAAACAGGCGAAATGACCGAGCAATTTTCCCGTTTCAACGGTTATTTAATGGGTGCAAGCCATCTCACGTGGAGCTATGCTAGTTTTATCAGCGCTTATTTAAGCTGCGTTGACTAGACTTCAAGAGCGTTTCGGTGCAAATAATGAAACGCAGCTAAAAATTCAAATGACTCGTAAAAGTCGTTAAGAGTATTTAGATGCAATGAAGTCATGAATTGAGTAATTAGGAGTAATACAAATGAATAATCGATATGAAGAAATCCTTCAGGCACTAGGAGGTCCCGCAAATCTCCCTCAAATCGATGCTTGTATTTCACGCCTCAGAGCGACAGTACAAGACACAAAACTCGTAAATGAAGCAGTCCTAAAATCTTTAGGTGCTGAAGACGTCATTGTGGCAGGAAATAATGTCCAATCTATTTTTGGTGCTGAATCCGACCATATTCGCGAAGAAATTCAAAAACTTATAGGGAGTAACCCCGCTGTGAAAATCAACCGTCAAATCATTCTTGGCTCCCCTCTTAGTGGTAAAGTTTTAAATCTCACAGAAGTACCTGATAAAGTATTTTCTGAAAAAATTCTTGGGGATGGCTTTGCGATTGACCCATCTGAGGGGAAAGTTCTTTCTCCTGTTGATGGAACTATTGTAAATGTTTTCAAAACAGGCCACGCACTAGGACTTGAAACAGAAACAGGCGTTGAAATTCTTATTCATGTGGGAATTGATACAGTCAAAATGAACGGAGATGGCTTTGAAGCCCTTGTTCAATACGGTCAAAAAGTAAAAGTTGGGCAAGAACTGATTCGTTTTGATCTTGAAAAAGTTCGAAGCCAAGCAACCTCTACGATTAGCCCTGTCGTTATCACGAACATGGATCGTGTTCTTCAAATACACAAAAAAGGATTAGAAACAGCTCAAGCCGGACAAGAAATCGTCAGTCTTGAATTGAATATTTAAAAATATGACCATTGAAAAAACATTTAAACTCGAATCTCAAGACGGACTTCACGCTAGACCTGCAGGTCTTTTTGTAAAATGCTTAGCTCCTTTTCAAGTCTCTGTTGAAGTTGAACTTCGAGGACAAAAAAAGAACGGTAAATCGATCATGAGCCTCATGTCTCTAGGAGCGGCTCCTGGAGATGATCTTAAAATTACCGTGACCGGAGCTGATGCTGAAACTGCTTTAAAATCTATCGAAGAGCTTTTTGCTAAGAAGTTTTCTGCTGAATAGGATATTTTTACGTGCACGTTCTCAAAGGAAAAGCTTCATCACCAGGTTTTGCTCTCGCACCTGCGTTTGTTCTTAAAAACACTCAGCTTCAATTTTCTTCCGAAAAAATCTTTGAAGATCTTCACGAAGTCAAAAGATGGAAAAAGGCTCACCAACAAGTCATTTTTGATTTAACTGAACTTCAAAAAAAATATTCTCAAAAAGGTCCCCAAGAAAGTGCTCAAATTGCCGAAGCTCATCTCATGATGTCCCAAGATCCTGAGTGGATTTCAAATATTGAAGGGCTCATGGGAGAAAAGCATCAATGTGAATACTCGGTCAACAAAGCCAGTGAAGACTTTGCCAGCATGATTGAATCTCTCGATGATCCTTATCTTCGACAACGCGCTCAAGATATTCGAGATGTCGCTCGCAGAATTTTACGTGCGCTCGACGAACCCTCCTCAGAGGACAGAAAAGATCTCGATAGAAAAGTCATGGGCGACCACATTCTAGTTGCTGATGATTTGCTTCCTTCGGAGCTTCTCTCTCTTTACAGCCCAAACCTTAAAGGTTTGGTACTTCAAAAGGGAAACCCCACTTCTCATACAACAATTCTTGCCCGAACTTTTGAAATTCCCACTATTCTCACAGTTAACGGAATCATGGAAAAAGTTCATGCTCGCGACGAAATTGCCATGAGTGGTTTAAGTGGCGTCATCACGATCAATCCTAATGATGACGAGAAAAAAAACATTCAAGATAAAATTCAAAAAGAACTTCTTGAAAAAGAGGAATTAAAAAATTTTATTTCTGTTAGATCTGTCACCCGTGATGGTGTTGCCATAGAAGTGGCATCAAACCTTAACAGCGCTCTTGATTTAAACTTTGCTCTTGGCAAAGGGACTGAGGGAATAGGCCTTTTTAGAACTGAATTTCTCTTGATGGATCGAAACTCAGCACCAAGTGAAGAAGAACAATATCAGGTTTATCGAAAAGTTATAGAATCTGTTTCTCCTCACAAGGCCATTATTCGCACTTTTGATATTGGTGGCGATAAACAAGTCAATTACCTAAATCTTCCTAAAGAAGAGAATCCTTTTTTAGGCCTTCGAGGCATTCGTTACTGTCTCAAAAATATCGATTTATTTCGCACTCAAATACGCGCTCTCCTACGAGCCGCTCAGCATGGAAATCTTGGAATTATGATTCCCATGGTTACAAAAGTTGAAGAAGTTCTTGAATTCAAAAATCTTCTTCAAAAATTCCAAACGGAACTCACTCAGGAGGGCAAAAAGCTCGAAAAAACTCCTGAAACGGGAATTATGATTGAAGTCCCCTCTGTGGCGATGATTATCGATCAACTAGCCAATCACCTCGATTTTTTTAGCATCGGAACCAACGACCTGGTTCAGTACCTTTGTGCCGCCGATCGAATGAACAGCAATGTGGCTGATCTTCACGACGCCTATCACCCCGCCGTCTTGAGAACTCTTAAACTTATCTCTGACGGAGTGAAAAACACCTCTTGCTGGCTGGGAATGTGTGGCGAAATGGCTGCAAAATATGACTATCAACCTCTTCTTTTGGCCCTAGGCTTTAAAGAATTGAGCGTCTCCCCGGGCGCCGTGCTTCGCACTCGAAAGCAAATTCTCTCTCTCGACATGAATAGATGCCATACGGTCCTTCAAAAAGCTCTCATGGCAGACAGTTCAGAGAGCCTGAAAGCTGTTTTATCTCAGCCTTTTTAGCTTCTTTGACACCCCTTCTTAGCTCTTTACCCGCCCACGAAGCTAGTCTATGTTCAACTGCACAACACACGCTGGGATAAAAATTGAAATAATCCGAGCGTTTGGACCAAGCCAAGCGGGCCTCCGCAAAAGCTTCCCAAGCGTTAAACCCAGCGGAGGAACATCGGATTATAGAAAACAAAGTCGCCGCAAGAACTAAAAACTCATGCAAAAGCGTACTTAAAAAAGGAAAAAAACATGGCTACACAAATCACAATGAAAGACCTCCTCGAGGCAGGCGTTCACTTCGGTCACCAAAAGAGCCGCTGGAACCCAAAAATGAAACCCTACATCTTCGGAGATCGTAACGGTATTTATATCATCGACCTTCAAAAGACTGTTCTTCTCACTCGTGAAGCTCTCACGTTTGTGACTCAACTTTCTGCAAAAGGAAAAAAAATCCTTTTCGTTGGAACAAAATCACAGTGCAAAGATGTCGTGAAAGAAGAAGCGGAACGCGCAGGTTGTCCGTATGTAACGGAGCGTTGGTTAGGTGGAACTCTCACAAATTTTCCTACAATTCAAACATGTCTCGTTCAAATGCAACAAATGGACGACAAAATCAGCTCAGGAATGGCTGATCAGTTAAGCGCAAAAGAGCGTTCTGCGTTCGACAAAGAACATGAGCGTCTCTTGCGTAACTTAGGTGGCGTTCGTCACATGAAAGACAAGCCTGGTGCGATTTTCATCATCGACCCAATGAAAGAACACAACGCTGTTAAAGAAGCCAAGAAATTGGGAATTCCTATCATCGCGATTACAGATACAAACTGCGATCCAGATGACGTTAGTTTTGTGATTCCTGGAAACGACGATGCTCTCAAATCTATCAAGCTTTTTGCAGCTGCTGTTGCAGACGCTTTCCTTGATGGCGCTCGTATCCACGAAGAAAAAATCCGTGCTTTCTCTGACAAACGTGAAGGTGGCTCTGTAGCCGCTGCTCCGAGCGCACCTGCTGTGAGCAAACCTTCTGAAGAATCAACAACAACAGATCGCGAAGGCCGCACAATCAACGTTGAAAAACGTCGCAGCATTCGTTCATCAGACGACACAAACTAAGAGGAGCGCAACATGGCGATTACAGCATCATTAGTAAACGAACTCCGACAAAAAACAGGAGCGGGCATGATGGATTGCAAAAAAGCACTTGAAGAAAGTGCGGGCGATCTCGAAAAAGCAGTGGAAGTTCTTCGCAAAAAAGGACTTTCAGCAGCTGCTAAAAAAGCAGGTCGTATTGCAACAGAAGGTGCCATCGGTTCCTACATCCACATGGGTGGAAAAATTGGTGTTCTCCTTGAAATCAACTGTGAAACAGACTTCGTTTCTCAAAACGACATCTTCCAAGCCCTTGTCAAAGACATTTCTCTTCACATTGCAGCAAACAAACCCCAGTACGTTCTTCCAGAAGAAATCCCTGCTGACGTTCTTGCAAAAGAAAAAGAAATTGCTCGTGATCAGGCGATCCAGTCAGGAAAGCCTGCAGCAGTCGCTGATAAAATTGTCGAAGGAAAAATACTTAAGTACTACGATGAAGTTTGCTTGATGAACCAAGCTTACTTGAAGGATCCTGAGAAAAAAGTTTCTACGATTATTCAAGAAATGGTTGCTAAAATCGGCGAAAACATCAAGGTGCGTCGCTTCGTTCGCTGGGAACTTGGTGAAGGCCTTGAGAAAAAATCAAATGATTTTGCAGCAGAGGTAGCAGCACA
>CAYOWH010000011.1:0-48256 GCA_964407615.1 uncultured Bacteriovoracaceae bacterium
TCTTTTTTAGTTTACGCATCCATAGCTCAATTGGATAGAGCATCAGACTACGAATCTGAAGGTTGTTGGTTCGATCCCAGCTGGATGCGCCATTTTTTACGGCTCTCGTAGAAGAAATTCAAAGGCACTCATAGCTTCCTCAAAGAAAAGATTCGAAATAAGTTGGGCTTCTCCTTTACCTGGGTGAAAGGCGTCGTGAGGATTGAGGTCATCACAGCCTAAGTGATTGATTCCTTGAGGCTTGTAGGTGAATCGAAGCTCGAGGTTTGGAATGTTTTTACGATTTTGATTCATATCTTGAACAACATTATTCATAATGTCGTTTATTTTTTGATTTAGCCTGTAAGCAGCAGGTCTGTTTTGTTTTAATACTAACTTAAAGTCTTTTAGGACGTTATCAAAAGAATCGAAAAGAGAGGGATCTATCTTTTTTCGAGCTTCGCATTCATCTCTTGCTTGAAAGGCACTTTCAAAAGATCCAAGAGAAAAAATGAGGATTGTTTTTTTTCTTTGTGGTTCTTGAAAGGATAAAGCAAAAGCTAGCTTTTGGATTTGTTTTTTAAATTCATTTTCAAATGCGTGCAGAAGCTCTTTTTCGGTGTAACCCTTTGTGTAAAGATTTATGTCATTATGGCCAATCCAAACAAAAGTTATATCGGGCGGTATCGCAAGAGATGTCACGATTTCTACTTGTTCAGCAAGGCTACGAATTCCTAATAATTCAAACAGAAGACTAGGTTTGGGAGGACTAATAACCATAGATCCTGGTGCGGCTACGTTCATAGCAAGAGTAGGAATCTGTTTAGAGAATTTTTCAAAAACACTTTCAATTGAATCTTGATCTGGATCCACATCAATAAAAGCATGTTTTTTTTCAAGAGTTAGGAATTGCCTGAGTTTACAGGGAAGATCGCAATTGTAAAAATTGTGAAGAAGGCTATCGCCGATAGAGATTATTTTAAGCATCTTACGGGGATCTCTATTTTCAAATCCAGGTGTTACGGTCAATTGGTAGTTGATTTTTTTAGGCGGAACAGGAAGAGGCTTGAAAACATTTTTTATAGAAAAGGGGTTGTCTAGGGGATGAGAATGTAAACTTTTTGAAAGGAAAGTTAAAAAGCAAAATAAAAAAAGAAGAGAATTTTCTTTTATATTTTTATACGTTCCCACCATAGTTTCCCTCATTAGATGGCTTAATGAGAGAGTTCGTTCAAGTCGTCTTTTTTTTACTTAATTTTTGTTTTCAAGAAAGCGTTCGTGAAGAGCCAAAAGAATTTTTTGATCATCAACTATATTTTTTGTGAAAAAAATTAAATACGATGCTGTCCAATCGTAACCCTCTATTGAAACTTCAAAGTCCCTGAGGAGGCTTTTGATTTCGGATATAAGGTTTTTATTTTCAAGAAGATTGGTGCCAACAAGAGAAAAAGATTGATATAGCGCTTCATTTGAAGATTTTTTTTCTAAAATCTCTTGCGGCTTTATTCTTTTCTCGCAAGAATAAAAAAAAGTTTTTAAAGCATCCTTGGGAAATTCCTCGCGATTTTCGAAGTAGGAAAATTTAAAATAAGTCTCTATTACGAGAGGGCCGTATTTTTCTTTACATGTTTCGTATTCTTCTGTGGTTAACTTTTTTAAGTCCTTTTTTATATTTATTGTAAGTACCTGAAATAATTGATTTTTTGCGTCAAAAACACCCTTCAGCTTGCCGCTTTCACCTTGTGGATTAAATGTGGATAACATTTCCACTTCGAGTTGCTGCTTTGCGGCTATTTGTGCAGCCCTGTAATGAAGGACCTTTGCTCCAAAATAAGACGATAAAAAACCTATTTCCCAAGGCAGACTTGCATAACGAACAGCTTTTTTTACTTTTTTTGGATCTGCAGAAAAGTAAGCGTCTACATCGGAGTATATATAAGCCGCAGAGGATTTAAGAAAGCTCGCAAGGGCCAGTGCGCTCGTGTCGCTTCCTCCTCGGCCAAGTGTTGTGATTTCTTTGTTGCGACTTACTCCTTGAAAGCCAGCTACAATGACAATTTTTTTTTCATCTAAATTTTTTAGAATTCTATCTCCCTTAATTTCTACAATCTCAGCTTCTCCGTGAGTATCGCTTGTGATGATTCCACTTTGCGAACCTGTGAGAGAAATTGCCTCAACTCCTAAATCACGAATAGCCATAGAAACAAGAGACATTGATATTCTTTCGCCAACACTTACAAGCATGTCGAGTTCGCGTGAATGTTGTGTAGATGCATTTGGACTTACTTTTTTTGCAAGTTGAATAAATTCATCTGTACTTTTTCCCATGGCACTCACAACAACAACAACTTTTTTGCAGGCATGGTAGTGATTAACAATAATATGAGCAACTTTATGAATAAGTTCGGGGCTCGCAAGAGAAGATCCACCAAACTTTAAAACTCTTATGTCTGACAAGCAGGTTCAATCTAGCAAATATTTAGGGGAATTCTCAAAATTATCTATAAAGAAGATATTTCTTTTGATTTTTTATCCAATTTTTTTCATCCTCTACGAGAAGTCGTTCAAGGTCAGCGGGCTTTGATTGTGGGTCTTCCACCCAGTCTCTTACAAGAGTTGATCCACAGATTAAATCAAAAGAAAGACGGTCTCTTTCGTATTCATAGTAGGAGCGATTCCAAATCTCTTTCTCGGGATAAAGTTTTTTAATTGCTTTTAAAGCAAGGCAGACAAGGCGAAAGGGTTTAAATTTTTGAGGATTAAAGTGTTCATAATCTGTATGAATTTGAAAACCTGAGCAGAGTTGCTTTGCGTGCTTTTGAAAAGTTGGCTCAAAATAACAGGCTCGCAAAAGACATCCTTGCATCCATTTGGAATTTATTTTTTCCATTTCTTTTAAGATTTTTTCTCCGTTTATATCGGGCGCACCTAAAACTTCAAGGGGGCGAGTGGTTCCCCTTCCCTCTGACAAAAGAGTTCCTTCGATTAGCACCGTTCCAGGAAAGGCTCTCACCGAAGATAAGCGAGGAATATTAGGACTAGGATTTACCCAAGGAAGCTCAAGTGAGGGCCAGCCCCACCCTTGTTTTTGATGTGCTTTGTAATTTTGCATTTTAAAAATCTTTAATTCGACATGAAAAGAATGTTTATCTTTAAAGTAGGTAGCAAGTTCACCTAGGGTAAGCCCGTGTCTTAGAATTAGTCCCTCGCTACAGCCTACAAAAGAAAGCATTTTTGAATCGAGGAGTAATCCCTCTATGCTTCTTCCTGCGGGATTTGGTCTATCAAGAATCCATATCTCCTTTGAGGTGTTGTGAAGAGCCTCCAACATATAAAAAAGAGTCGTGATGAAAGTATAGATTCTTGTCCCAACATCTTGAAGGTCAACAAGTAAGACATCAAATTGATCGAGCATTTCTTTTGTGGGTCTTCGAGTTTTTCCATAAAGGCTATAAACGGGAATGTTTAAAATCGGATCTATAATGTCTGAGCTTTCTTCCATGTTGTCTTGCTTTTCGCCCCGAATTCCATGTTGAGGCCCAAAAGCACAAACAAAGCTGTCTTTTAAGATTTTTTTTAAAACCAACGAAGAATGAACAAGATTTTTATTGACGCTTGCGGGATGAGCCAAAAGAGCAACGCGTTTTTTCTTTAACTCTTTTAAAACTTTCGATTGTTCAAGAACTTCACTACCTAGTTTCATTATCTAAAGTTTAAAGTTGAGTGATCAACTCCACAATATGCTTAATCAAGAATCTTCGTGATTAGTCATCTTAACTAAAAATCCAAGATAAAAGATTGCGTTAACTTAATTAGGAACCAATCTTTAGATTTTTTGAAAACATCCTAAAAAAAATATTTTTAAATATCTAAAGTTTTTTAATGTTCAGTCGATGAAATGATCACATGAGTTCTTTTACTATGGAAAATTTATTTTCAAGGATGAAGAGTTTTACATCTACGACGACCCTGACTTTTGTGTTGCTGTCTGGTTTAGCTGCTTGTTCTTCACGTAACGGTGCTATTAGCGACATAAATACTAAAGAGGGTGATTTGAGTTCTTTAGATTCTCAAGATGATTCAGGTGAAAGCTTAGAGATGACATCTATAGATCAAACAAGCCAAATGGATTCAATGTCTTCTCTTCCTGTTAAACAGTCTAAAAAGAAATTTTCTAAAAAATCTTACAAAAGTGAATTTAACATGCGTAATTGGGGTGGAAAGCTCCATACTCAATATAGTCCTGATATGAAAGAATGGACTGTGGCTCGAGGCGAGTCTTTGTCTCTTATTGCTGAGGGTGTTTTTGGAAATAAAAATTCTTTAAACAAATTACTTGCTCTTAATCCTCAAATTGTTGACCCTAACGTGCTGAGCGTTGGTCAAGTGTTAACTTTGCCATTTGTTGCACAAGATGCACAGGCTGAAGAGGTAGCAAAAACAACTCCTGTTGATACAACGACTGCTCAATTAAATACGGTCAATAAGGCTAAGGAAGATTCTTCTTTAACTGTGGTTTCAAATGCACCTACAGCAGATGCGACAGCGAATATGGGAGATGCTTTGGCAACTCCTCCAGCTGATGCGCAAGTTGCTCAAGGAGCTATGGAAACTGTGCCTGTTGTTGCAGCGCCTGCTGCTCCTTCAGTAGACAACTCTGCGCTTGCATCTGATACAGCATCGAATGTTGAGGCTTCTGCGGGAACTTCTGCGATTGTTCAAAAGGTGAGCAAAGTGAGCAAGAAGGGTAATCTGAAAACTGGTCTTATGGTTGGCGCAATTGGCTTCTTGGTACTGTCAGCCATCGTATTCATGTTGAGCAGAAAAAAAGCCTAATCAGAATATCCAAGCTAAAAACTGCTCAAGAATTAAATTAAAGTTAAAATTTCAAATAAGGTTTTACAAAAATCTTCTTGCTGATCTGAGTGTATCCAGTGTCCAGAATTTTTTATTTGAGAGTGTGGAAGGGCGTGGGGGAGTCTATTTTTGGTCATTTTCTCAAGAACGGTAGGGTCGGTGAAAAGGGCACTTTTTTCGCCAGTAATGAGAAATGTTTTGCCAGAATAGCTTTGCCATTCGTCCCACAGGGGGTTGTTTCTTGCTTCATTTAACAGCATTTCTAGAAAAGTTTTGTCAAACCTCCAGTCATGAACGCTATTTTCCTCAAAGCCCCTAATGTTGCTTAGTAAAAAGCGGGCGAGCACAGGGTTATAGCGATTATTAAAATATTCGCGGGCAGATTCGCGCGTGCGAAAAGGTGTGGGTGTCTTGTTTAAGACGTTAAATAAAAAGAAACAGGATTCTTCACTTAATTCTGGAGAGGCATCTTCAACTATAAGAGTGGGAATAAGGCCTGGGTTGTTTTTAGCGATTAGCAGGAGAGGCCTCAAGCCAAAGGAGTGGCCAACGGCTACAATTGGTGCAAAATTTTTGATGTCTAGCAAGAGCTCATGTGCGAGGGCTTCGTGGGCAGTTTTGTAGGTTTTGAGATCACGAGAAGATCTCTTTGATGCGTGACCCAATAAATCTACGGCATGTGTTTTAAGATCAAAGCCTGATTGATTGGCAAGATTTTCAATTTTGTACCTAACGCTACTCCAGTTAAGAGCTGATCCCATGAATCCATGTACAAAAAGAAGGTTCATAAATGAGTGGCTTTTGTAAAGTCTAATACGTTTTCGTTGTTAAGGGGCCAATCAAAGCGAAGATTTGCAAGATTCTCTAGATCACTTTCGTGATGAGTCACATAAAGAAGAATGCCTTGATGATGGGCTAGTATTTCAGCTAACCAATTTTTAAATAAAAGACGATTTGTTGTGTCTAAATCAGAAAAGGGTTCATCAAGGATAAGTAAGGGTGCTTGAAATATAAGAGAACGCAAAAGGGAAACTCTTTTTTTTTCACCTCCACTTAAATCTAAAGGGAGTCTTTCGGAAAGATCTAAAAGTTTGGCTTCTCTTAGAAGATTAAGAGCTCGTTCTTTTTTTAGTTCATAAGAAAGCGGTTGAAATTTTTGAAGGGTTTCTAAGGGAAGCATGAGGTTTTCTAAGACATTAAGATGCGAAAAAAGAGGACTCGATTGAAAACAAAATCCCAAAATTCCTTGATTAAGTAATTTATAATTGATGTCTTGATCGTTCCAGGTTGATTGGCCGCTTTCTCTGGGGGAAAGACTTACAAGGGTTTTTAAAAAGGTTGTTTTTCCACAACCTGAAGCACCTAAGAGAGCCAATTTAGAACCTTTTTTAATTTGCCCCTTAGCTCTATAAAGCCCCTTTGAGGGAACATGAAAAGAAAAATCAAACTTTAACATCAGTAAGCACCCTCACCTTTAGAAAGAAGTGTTATTAAAATAAAAGATCCAAACAAAGATAGAATGATGCCTATTGAAGAAGTGTCAAAATTATAACGCCGTAAGTTCTCATCGATAAAAAGTGAAAGAGTTTCGTTTCTTTCAAAAAAAACTTTTGAAAACGCATATTCTCCAAAAGCCCAAAGGCTTGCTGCAGACGAAATTTTTAAAAGCAAAGTTTTGTGTTGCGGATACAGAACTTTCCTCAAATATTTAAAGGGAGACATGCCCAAAGATAAACAATAAAGACCCCATTCTTGAGGAAACTGATCTCTTTGGTTTTTTATTTGAGCGTAAAACCATGGAAAAATACTTAAAAAACTTGCAAAAGAAACAATTAAAATAGACGTCACGACATTGAAAGAATGAACGCCAACTTCAAGCCACCCAAAAAGAATAAAAAGAGGGCTAAAAATATAAGAATATTTAATTAAAAGTGATTTTTGCTGAGAGACTAAACAAAGAAGCCCAATAAAAAAAGAAAAAGAAAAGCTCAGCAGTGAAATTGAAAAACTTACAAGAAAAGGACTCCAAAGGTCTTTTGAAAAAAATAGAGATGGATCAATAGAAAAAAACTGTATTGATTTGAAAAGTGAAACACAAAAAGGCACAAAAAATAAAATTGAAACAAAAGCAATAAAAAAAGAAAAAACACTAGAATTATTTTTTTGGTTAAAAGAATTTTTTGTCGAGCTTTCCTGAAGATAAAGGGGCTTGTTTAAGAATTTATTCAAAATGATTCCTAATAATAAATTTAAAACAAAAATAAAGAAAATCCTGCCCCCACTTCGATCGTTGAGAATAGAATAGTAGAACAGAACTTCCGGAGTGCTTTGTTGAGTGCTTTCTGCAAGCAAAAGAACGGGGGTAAAGCTACTAAAGCACCATAAAAATATTTGAGGAGCCCAAGAGAAAAAATCATTTTTAAAAATTGGAAAAAGATAAAATCTTATGAAGTTTTTTCGAGAGCATCCCATACTTTTTAATAAAGATATGAGATCTTTTGATTGAGCGAATTCAAATCGATCAATTTTTTTTAAAAACAAATAAGAAACAAAAAGACCATTCATCATAAAATGACAAAAAATAATCCATAAAAAACCCGTCGAAACTTTGATAAAAGAAGAAAGGCTTAAAAGACTGAGGGCTGCAAGAGTCGGACTCAATGAAAAAAGAAAAGAAGCAGAAAAGTTAAAGATTTTTTGAGAAATTTTATTTAAATCACGAAAGATCTTTAGGTAACCTAAACAAAAAACAAAGCTTGAGATGAGAAGAATACTGAGCGTAGCTTGAGCAATTCCAAATAAAGTAGATCTTCCTAATAAATAAAAAAAAGAAAAAGTTAAAGATTCCGTCGAAAAACTTAAGCTCAATAAAACGAAAGCGTAAATAAGAGGAATCCATACGAAAATAAAATAAAGAAGGCTTAAAAGATTGTCGGCACTTTTTCTTGTCTGAGAGCTTAGAGGCTCCATTCGTCAAGCCACCTAAGTATTTCAAGTTGGTTATGGGGATTGAGAGATTTATTTTTTTGGTTCAAAAGTGTTTTTTTGTAACACGCTGGAGGAGGAATATTTAAATCGGGGTACATCCAGTTTTTTTGCCAAATTTGTTCTTGAATCTTTTTTGATTTTAAAAATTCAAGTGTTTTTTTTAAGAGAATGTTTTGCGATTTACCTAGGGTAAAGGCAAGGTAGTTGGTATCGAGGGGATAGTTTTCGAGAGGAAGATTTGCATAGTTTTTATTTTTGTTTTGGCATTCATAGTAAGCAAGGCTTGTAGAATAAGTCCAAATCATGGGAGCCATTCCGTTTTCAAAAGCGGCAAATGAACTAGACCATTTGGGAAAAATCTTTAAAGGTATTTTCTTTGCCTCTTCAGGGGATAGGTTTTTTAAATCGTATGCATTTAATAACCAAGCAAGACCAACTTCGCTGGTACGAGGATCTTGCACAATTATTTTCTTAGAAAATTTTTCAGAAAGCTCTTTCCAGCTTTTGGGCCAGTCTTTTTCTTGGAGTAATTGTTTATTGATTAGAATTGTATAGCTACTTTTTTCGAAAGGAGTTCCTTTTTCTATAAGATTTTCTTCGAGAGCGTTTTTATAATGAGTCTCATTTAATCCCAGTACTAAATCTATTGAAGAAAGTTTATTTTGTCTTTTGAGTTTTCTAAGCTCGCCTAAAATTCCAGAGAAATCTTTGGCCGGCAGAAATTCGATATTTGGATTTTGTTTTTTAATCCACTCTCCTAATCCATCAGTATCCATAAAAGAGGAGTAGGTTAGAATCTTTATTTTTTCTTCACTCCAGGAAGTGAGAGTTAGACTCATGATATAAGCTATGAATAACTTTTTTAGGGATTGAACGAGACTCATTTGACTTCTAATTCTTTGTTTTTTTTGTTTCTTGATTTTATATAAATAACAACTGCAACGATTATAAGAGTAATGAAAATTCCAATTCCAAAGTATGTTTTAGTTCTCTTAATATAGAAGTTTAAAAGAGAAATATTTTCAGAAAATTTCATTCCTGCCCAATAGCCAAGATAAACAAAGAGAGGAGCAGAAATGAGAGCGGCTAGGCCATCCATTAAGAAAAAACGGTGAAAGGGGTATTTAAGCGTGCCACCAGTAAAGAAAATTGCTGTTCTGACTCCGGGTAGAAATCGACCAAAGAAGTTTACCCAGATACCATATTTGTGAAAGGCATCGACAGCTTTTTCTAGCCTTTCAGGAGTAAGTATTTTTTGGGCAAGATTAGACTTCATGACCTTTCTACCTAATTTTTGGCCGATAAAAAATATAAGAGAATCTCCGATCATAATTCCTGCATATGTAACAATGATCGGCGGTAGAATTTTTGCATTATTTTGTCCTGCTAGAAATCCTGCAACTACAAGAATAATATCTTCAGGAATAGGTAAACCCATGCCGCAGGCAAGTAATCCAAAAAAAGGACCCCATAAAGCAATCGTTGGATTATTTAAAAAATAAATAAGCGACTCTAATGGGTTATTGAAAAATTCACGTAGGTTCTCTAGCACCGAAAGGTTTTATATCTCATCCTTCTGATGAATTGCACTAAGAAAAAAAGAGTTGTAAGGAGACCAATTGAGTTTCCTCCAAAGGGGTTAAGGTCATCATTATTTGAACCATGAGTACTTATAAGAGCCGCACAGCCCCCGCCACCGCTATTTTGTTCTTGAGCAGAGCTACCTGCAATTCCATAGCTCGTAATGGCTGAACATGTTTCGAGGTTATTTGTTTTTAAGTGTGGGCTTGAAAGGGCATTCTCAAAGCTATCAAGAGCATGAGCATATCCACTTACAAGGTTTTTTTGATTAAGAACTTTTGCTCCTGTTAATGAGCTGTACGGAATTTTTGCGCTTTTAAGAAGAACATCTTTTATGTCATGAGCGCTAAGTAAAGGATTTAAACTTTTCATAACAGCTGTGATTCCTGCCACGATTGGAGAGGCCATGGAGGTTCCGCTGAGAGGGATAAATTTATCGCCTGTTAAGAAATTACTATGAGCACTGAGAAGTCCTGTCACATAATTAAATGAACTATGGCCAGGCGCTGAAATACTCACAAGGTCAGCTGAGTAGTTTGAAAAATTAGAAAGGTAAATTGAATTTTCATCTCCACCTAAAGTTGAAATAGAATTAACAGAAACAAGTCCCGGTAAGCATTGACTATAAGCCGCGGGATAAAAAGGCAAAGCTTCTAGACTTGAGGCATCGTTTCCAGCTGCAGCCACAAGAGTGATATCGTTTTGATACAAATATTTGAGAGTATTAAAGAGGGCATTAGAATTGCCAAAAGATCCCCAGCTCATGTTGATAATTTTAGCTCCTCGAGCGAGAGCGTAATCGAGACCCGTAATTGCAGAAGAGATGCTTCCGCATATTTGACCATCTCCGGGATTTGTTTCGCACTTCGAAAAAAATCGAATAGGTAAAAGTTGAATTTTTATTGCTTGTTCGTATCCATTGACGAGTGCGTGATCACGAATCGTTTTAACCAAACCACTTACATGGGTTCCGTGATATTGAACATCTTCGACGTTTCCATTTCTATCTGTGCTGCTTATTCCATAGACATCATCGATAAATCCATTGAGATCATCGTCTATTCCATTTGAAGATTTATTAAAACCACTGCTATCAAAACCTGTTTCCCCTGAGTTTAAAGAAAGAAAGGGTTTGATAAATGGATGTTCAGTCGCGACTCCCGTATCAACAACAGCAACCAAAAGTGCTTTATCGTTTGCATTTTTGGGGATGAACTTTTCTAAATATTGTGAAGAAACTTCTGTTTGAAATCCTAAAACTTTTAAATAAGGAGAGTTTGAAAGTTTTTCACCATGGTTATCACTTTGAACACCTGAAAGATAAATAGGGCTGTCTTCTTCGATATAGGCGCTGCTTAGATCTGTTGAGATTTGAGATTTTAAAGATTCGAGAGAAGGGGCCTCAGCGATAATTGATTGGACGTTTTGAAGAGCGACGGCTTTTAAGCGAGGATTGGAATTAATTTTACTTCTTAGGCTTAAAATTTTTTGGTGGGCGACAAGGTGTTTTGTCAAAGAGTTTTGTTGGGATGTCTCATTTGGACGAATCTGGATGATGTATTTTTTAGCAAAAGAATTGTGGCAGAGAAAAAGAGCAAGAAATATTCTCAAACAAGAGCTGCACAAAAATCCACGTTCCACCTAATAATAACAGCAAGGAAAGTGCCAAAAAAACCACGCTAAGTATATGAATTTTGTCGTTTTTTATTGTTTAGATTAGGTAAAGATTTAAAGTCTTTGTCTAAGAAAAAAACAAAAGCAGGGGAAGTTATTGAAATCATGAAGGTGTTTATTTTTTGAACTGTTTAGAAAGTGATCGAATTTAACTTGTTTTGAACAAAGGCTCTTTCTATACCTTTGTTTATGTCTTCACAGCAAAAACCTCATGCTCCCGCTGCATCTCATATGCTTTGGTTTTTTATATTACCTGTTGCAGGTTTTTTAGGTTGGGCGACTTTTCAATTACTCACGGGTTTGACGCAAAAAAAACCTGAAATAACTTTGGCTGATAAAGCGAGAGATATTTCAAAAGGACGTTCGGATGGCGATCGCTGGAAGTCGGCTTATTCTTTTGCTGAGGAGCTTTTAAAAAAATCAAAAGATGGAAGTTATAAAAATATTCCTGAGCAAGATCGTAAGAATATTATTTCTGCTCTGTCTGATTTAATGAAACAGTTCAAAGATGATCTGCGATTGAAAAAATATCTTATTTTAACTCTTGGAAGATTAAATGATTTAGAATCACTTTCACTTTTAAAAAGTTTTTTAAAAGATAATGATGCAGATTTAAAATTTTATAGCGCTTGGGGATATCTAGAAACGCTAGCGGCGCATAAAGAAAAAATTTCCGAAGCAGATTTTTTAGAAGTTCGATCATGGCTTAAGAGTGAAGATACTGCTTTTCAAAAAATAGCGACAACTTTTCTAGCTCAGTACGATCCTCAAAGTACGGCTGACGTTTTGTCTTTGCTTAAAGATAAAAATCAAGAGGTAAGGTGGAATACGGCCGTTGCTCTTTCTTCTGTTGGAAACTCCGAGGGAACTCAAGTTTTGAGAGAAATTTTTGTTCTTAAGAATTTGCGAGATTTTGGATTTCGCTCCGCTAAGGATTTAGAATTGCTTTTGAAGTCTGCTAAAATAGCCGCTTTAAAGATAAACGATCCAGAGACTCTTAAGAACATGGAAATTCTTAAGAAAGAAGTAAACACTGAAACTCCAGAGGGAAAAGCAATTACCTCAGCCTTGCAGTGAATGAATATTTTTTAATTAAACTGGAATGACTCCGTGTTTACGTGGGTAATAAGAAAGTTCTTTTGTTGAATAGAAATCATATCGCTGTGATAAAATTTTTCGAAGATTTCGTGAATCTACGATATCGTCAACAACCAGTTCAGACGCAAGTTTTTTAAGATCTATATCTTTTTCGTATTCAGCTTTTTTCTCATCAATGAATTTTTTTCTCTCTTCTCCCTGAAGCTCTTGAATCTTATTGTAATAAACTGCGTTCACTGCGGGGTCTGCTCCCATCACAGCAATTTGTCCTGAAGCAAGTGCAAGAGTGCAGTCGGGATCAAAGCCAGGTCCGCACATCGCATAAAGACCCGCACCAAAAGCTTTTCGAACAACAACACAAATTTTGGGGACGGTTGCTTCACTCATGGCATAGACCATTTTTGCTCCATGGCGAATAATTCCCGATTTTTCTACTTGGGATCCGATCATGAAACCAGGAACATCTGCAAGGAAAAGAAGGGGGATTGAAAATGCATCGCAAAGAAAGATAAAGCGGGCGGCTTTATCGGCAGAATCTACAAAGATCACACCCCCTTTGACTTTTGGTTGATTGGCTATAATTCCTACGACTTGTCCTTCAATACGCGCAAAGCCCGTGATCATTTCTTTTGCAAAAAGTTTTTTCATTTCGAAAAAAGAATTTTCATCTACAAGAGATTCGATAACTTGATTCATGTCATAGGCTTGAGCAGGATTTGCCGGAAGAATTTTTTCTAGTTCAAAAAGTTTATGAGATTTTTGCGATTTTTTGAGAGCTGGTTTTTCTTTTGAAGAACGGGGAAAGTAACTTAAGTACTTTTTTGCTTTTTCAAGAGCTTCGTCTTCATTTGCAGCAAGAACATCGCCGACCCCACTCGTTGAGCAATGCATTCTTGCTCCTCCCATCTCTTCGAGTGTGACTTTTTCTCCAATCACGGATTCGGCCATACGTGGACTTCCAAGATACATGGAGGCATTTCCTTCAACCATAATCACAACGTCACAAAAAGCCGGTACATAGGCGCCTCCAGCAGCACTTGGTCCAAAAAGAACACAAATTTGAGGAACAAATCCTGAGAGTCGGCATTGCATGTTGAAAATTTTTCCTGCGCCTCTTCTACCTGGAAACATTTGAATTTGATCGGTGATTCGGGCACCCGCTGAGTCGACAAGGTAATAAATGGGAATCCCTAGCTTTCCTGCTTGTTCTTGAAGACGAACTATTTTCTCTACAGTACGTGCACCCCAAGATCCAGCTTTCACGGTGGAATCATTTGCCATTATGCCGACAGGAACTCCGTCTACTTTTGCAAAACCTGTAATCACACCATCTGCGGGAAGGTCTCCCTCCACCATATTTGCAAAAAGTCCTTCTTCAACAAAAGAATCAGCATCGATTAATTTTCCAATTCTTGTTCGAGCAAAATATTTTCCACTTTGTTTATTTTTTTCGTGATATTTTGCGTCTCCACCTTTGAGTGTGTTTTCACGATCTTTTTGCCAAGAATGCTCTGTAGACATAATGAAACTATCTCATTACTGAATAGAGTCTTTGTAAAGAGGAGGGAAAAGGATCTAATTCCCTTTATAAGACGGAGTGCGTTTTTCGACAAAAGAAGCAAGGCCCTCTTTACGGTCGTGAGAAGAAAGAAGTTTCAAGTAACACTCATGCTCAAGATCAAGACCTTCGTGCAAAGGAAGATCAATTCCATTTGAGATAGCCTCTTTTGAATATTTTAAGGCAAGCGGGCCCTTTGTTGCGATTTCTTTTGCCCAGAGTTGAGCTTGGAACCATGGATTTTCATTTGAGGCATTTACAATATTGAAATGAAGAGCTTCAGCGGCAGAAAGTCTTTTGGCTAAAAAGATAAGTTCTTTTGCTCGAGCTTCTCCTGCAATTCGAGCCAATCTTTGTGTGCCGCCTGCCCCAGGTATGATTGCTAAACTCGTTTCAGTAAGTCCCATTTGAGATTGGGGAGTACAAATTCGCAAATCGCAGGCGAGAGCAATTTCAAAGCCTCCTCCAAATGCAACTCCCTCCATGATCGCAATAGACGGAACGGGAATGGCAGTAATGGAATCAGTCAAAATCCGTAATTTTTTGAGTGTTTCAACAACTTTTTCCTCAGTCATTTGAATACGCTCTACAAGATCAGCTCCTGCACAAAAGGCTTTAGGATTTGAGGAGCCTATTAAAAGAACTCTAATGTTTCCTTGAGTACATTCTCTCTGAATTGATTTCAAGCTCTCAGTTAGCTCTTCAATAAGGTCCCAATTGAGTGCGTTTAATTTATCTGCACGATTCATTTTGAGAGTGCAAATATGTTCTTTTATTTCTACTTGAACAAGATTCATAGGATTAATCCTTTTTTTCAGTTTTTTGACGACAGCGAATTGTTTGAAGAATTCTGCAAGGCAAGGCTTTCTGCAAATGTTTTTCTAAGAAAAAAGAAGTTTCTGAAATTTGAGAAAGAGAGATGTTTTTCATTTTTCCTTGGCTTTGAAGTAAATAAAGTAGGTCTTCCGTTGCAAGATTTCCTGTTGCCCCGGGAGCATAGGGACATCCGCCAAGTCCTCCAAGGCTTGAATCGAATTTTTGAAAACCTTCCTGGAGAGCAACATAAGTATTGAGAAGAGCGGTGCCTCGAGTGTCATGAAAATGAAAAGCAAAGTTCTTTGATTGATAGGAACGAGTAATTTTTTTAAAAATAGGATCAAGGTTTTTGGGATGAGCATGGCCTGTTGTATCGCTTAGAGCAATTTCATTAAAACCAAGATCAAGTAAGTAATCTATCCACTTAAAGACTTGAGAGTTTTTAATGATTCCCTCAAAAGGACAGTAGACAAGCGTTGAGAGATAAACTCGATGTGGTAGTTTTTTGGGAATATTATTTTTAAGGCAAGATAGAAGTTTTTTTAAATCAGTAAAATTTTTATTTATATTTTTTTGTGTGAAAGTTTCGCTTGTTGCACAAAAAAAAGAAACACCATCTACGTGTGTTTCTAAGGCTCTCTCGAGACCTTTTTCATTGGGAACAAAAGCCCAAAGTTTTTTTTGTGGATATTTTTTATTTTTATAAGGAATAAGTTTTTTAGCTAATTCGTAAGTATTGGCAAGTTGTGGAATGCTTTCTGATTTTACAAATGAGCCAATTTCAATATCGCTCAATCCGGATTCCAAAAGTTTATGTATGAGAGATTCACGCTGATCAAGACTGAGCGTGATTGATTCGTTCTGAAGTCCATCTCGTGGACCTACTTCAAGAATTCTCATTCGAGAGTGATCAGGACTTGCCCTTCCTGGATAAAATCCTCGTTTTTAACTTTGATTTCTTTGATTATTCCCGAAAAATCAGAGCTTATACTCATTTCCATTTTCATGCTCTCAATAGAAATCAGATCCTGGCCTTCTTTAATGGAGTCGCCGACTTTGACAAGAATAGAGATAATCGTTCCCGTCATGTTTGCTTTTATTTCTTTCATAATTTTACCATCCGCATAAACAGAGCCCCGCCGCCTATTTTACTTTTAGACGTGTGTGTTTGCTTTGTCTAATAATGCTGAGTCTAAAAAGGTAGCTATTTATATGAGCTGCGGCTAAAGTTTAAGTGTGTTTTCACATGTACCTGACTTTATCGCAAGTAAGCTTTTTCGAAGTTTTGATGCAAGTGAGGCTTTTTTAGAGGAGCTTGCTGATCTTCGCATAAAGAATCCCGATAAGAAATTTATTTTTCTTGTTTTTGATGCAGGAGTTTTTGAACTTTTAGCTTTTCGATATTTTTTAAGAAAACGTTGGGGTAATCATTTTGTTATAAGAAGAGCTTTGGGTTATCCGGGTATATTTGTAAATCCCATTCGTGAATCTATAAAAAGATTCATATCTTGGACAGGTCTTTCATCTAAAAGGTACTCCCTAGCAAGACTTTGTAAAGCTGAATTAGATCAAGGACATCCCTTGTTAATCAATTTACCCATCGGGTTTCGTGCAGGCAAAATTGCCTCCCAAGAAAGGCTTCTCGAATATTTGATGGAGTCATCAAAAGGAGATCTACTTGTTGTTCCGCTTGTTTTTATTTGGAGAAGAGTTGGAAGAAAAGTTGAAATCAAAGAAGAGGATTTAAGCTCAAGGCTTATGAAAACTCTTAAAAGTCCTTTATTGCTCCCTTGGTATTTTCTTTTAGGAGATCCGCAAAGACCTCTCGGACTAAGAAAGTTTATTATGATGTTAAGGGGTTACTCTCGAAGCATTTTGAGAATAGCAACAGTTGTTGATGTTTCAAAAGAAACAAGTCTTCAGTCTGTAAGAAGAGAATCAATTAGGGCCATTCAAAAAGAAAAACGTGTGGCACTGGGACCAGTTTACAAGCCCTCAAGAGGGATTTGGGAACAAATTTTAAGGAATCCTGATTTTCTACATTTTATTGAAAAACTTTCTCTTGAAGAGAATATATCTGAAAAAAAACTCTTAAAAAAAGCTCAGGGAATTTTGAAGGAAATTGCGGCTGACTATTCTCACCCGATTATTGAACTTGCGGGATGGCTTTTGGAAAAAGTTTTTCACTCTATTTATCAAGGTTTTACTTTTGATCGAGATCAGCTTAAGAAAGTTCGCGAAACTTCTAAGGATGGAGTGATCGTTTATGTTCCCAACCATAGAAGCTATTTAGATTTTTTAGTTCTTTCTTATTTTCTTTTTCGAGAACAGATGGTGCCTCCACATGTAGCTGCGGGACTCAATTTAAACTTTTGGCCTATTGGAAATATTTTTAAAGGGGGAGGTGCTTTTTTTATCCGAAGAAGCTTTAGAGGAGATCGGCTCTACTCCGAAATTTTGCGTTCCTATGTTTTGGTGCTCATGAACAACAAAATCAACCTTGAGTTTTTTATTGAAGGGATGCGTTCTCGTGTAGGAAAGATGACTCCTCCTAAGTATGGAATCTTAAAAATGATTGTGGATGGACATCTTCAAGGAAAAGTGAGTGAAAAAATTTACTTTGTTCCCGTTTCTATTACTTATGATCGTGTTACTGAAGATCAGGCTCATAAGAGAGAATTAGAGGGAGGTGCAAAAATTCAAGAAAATGCCTTCAATGCTCTTTGGGGTTCTATCAAAGTTTTACTCAAGCGTTACGGGCGTGTTCATTTGCGTTTTGGAAATCCCCTTTCTCTTGAGGAAAGCATTCAAGAAATCTCTGCTCACTCTCAGCCAGATCAAGAAGATTTCTCGAGATGGATTGTTCCTCGAATTGCTTTTGAAATTTGTCATCAGATAAACCAACAAACTCCCGTTACAGCTGCTGGCCTTGTTTCAACGGTTTTGATTGCACGCACGGGAGCAGCCCTTTCTCGAGACGAATTAGAAAAATGGTTATCCCTTATTGAGAGTGATTTAACAAAATTGGGAATTTCAAAAGAACCAGAGCTTGAATTAAGTTATAAAGAAAAATGCTCTAGAGCTCTCAAAAGGCTTATTCGAGAAGAAATTGTTCAAGAATATCCCCTTCAAGATGGAGGCGTTGGTCTTAGAATTGTTGAAAGTCATCGTATGACGGCTTTGTATTATCGAAACACGGCTCTTCATGCTTTTTTGCTTCCAGCTATTTGGGGTTTATCGCAAAAAAATATTGATCGAGCTTTAGAATTACGATCCCTTTTACGTTTTGAATTTTTCTTTCAAAACAAAGATGAGTTTATTGAATCAATAAAGAAACTTCCTCTTGATATGCCCTTTGATTTTTACGCCTATCTTTTGCAGGATGTTCTTGAAAGTATCTATGTGTGTCTTCAGTATTTAACTCTTCGTAAAGATTTACTCTTAGATGAAAAAGAGTGGGCTTCTAGATTGTTAAATTTTGCTCACGAAAAATTAATTGAGGGTGAAATAAGGCGTCGTGAAAGTGTAAATACTCATTCCATCAAAGCCTTTATCGAAATGGCTAAGAATGAAAAATGGTTAGAATTGAGGCAAGACAAGGTTCTGGGGGTTTCATTAAAAGATTCGATTGCCTCCACAAGTGAATTATGTAAAAAATTCCTAGGTTCCTTCGTCGAATGGAATAGAGTTAAAGAATCGTGTCTTTCAAGAAAACAAAACGAGTTGAGAGTTTAGTTTTAGGATTACGTTTAGAGTTGGAGAATCTTTATTCTCTCTTTCATCATAAAGAACTCATGCTTCGCGATCCTCTTGGCTTAGTAAATTCGAATTTGAACCCTCACGATTTTGAGCTTGTATCTTTTGTATCTGCAGGTCTTTCCTATGGAAGAGTCGAGCAAATTCAAAAAAGCCTTCATCAACTTTGGCTAAGACTTGAAGGGCTAGGGCTTGGCAGGGGTGGTGAGGGACTTGCGACTTTTCTTGTGGATAATTCATGGAAAAAAACAGAGAAAAGTTTAAAACAAGCTCTTGAGGGATGGGTTCATCGCTTTAATAAAGGCCATGACGTGATTGCTCTTTTTAATGTTTTTAGAAATATCTACATAAAGCATGAAAGTTTAGGAGCACTTTATTCTTCTTTTTCATCTCATGATCCTGAAATGAAAATTAATGAATTTTGCTTTCAATTAAGAGCCGCTGCCGCTTCCCTCGAGGATAGGCAAAAGGTTCAATGGTTCACTTGCTCTCCTTCTGAAGGAAGCACCTGTAAACGTTTAATGATGTGGCTAAGGTGGGTTTTAAGGGCGGATGATATCGACCCAGGGTTGTGGACTCTTCGAAAAGTGAAATTGCATTCTGATGTGGGGCCTCATGAGGCCTTTATTCCAATGGATACCCATGTGCATCGATGGGCTTTACAACGAAAATTACTGTCAACTAAAAATCCAAGCTGGAAAGCAGTTCGAGAATTTACGGAAATTTTGAGAAAAGTTGATCCCCAGGATCCCATTCGTTTTGATTTTAGTATTTGTCATCAAGGTATGGAGTCTTTTAGAAAATCCAAAAATCTTATGTAAATGTTTTTTGTTAGGTTTTTTCCACAATCCATCGATCTTGAATATCAAATGTTTCAGAGTCTTTGATTAAAGTATAAGTCCCGTCTGAATTCATTTGCCATCTTTTGCATCGAGGAGATTTTAAAGCTTCGATATATTCCCAAAGATTTTTTCGAGTTTCTAAGTGTAAGAGCGGAACAACAAGCTCGACTCTCTCTTGAAAGCTCCTGCGCATGACATCAGACGAACCCATAAAAAACTTTCCATGTAGAGGATCTTTTTTTCCATCACTGAAATAATAAATTCTCGAGTGTTCTAGGAGTCTCCCGAGAATCGACCGAACATGAATATTTTCGCTTAGTCGTGGAAGTTCAGGATAGAGAGTTGTAAAACCTCGAATCACAAGTTCGATTTTTGTTCCTGCTTGAGAAGCTCTGTAGAGGGCTTTCACAATATCGATGTCATCCATGTTGTTGCATTTTATGAAGAGATGAGACGGCCTTCCGCAATGAGCATGCTGTCTTTCGTTTTCTATAAGCTCTAGTAGTTTTTGTTTAAGATTGAGGGGGCTGACTAAAATTTGCTTGAACTCAGAGCGGCCCGCCATACCTGTTAGATAGTGGAAACCTTTGATGAGTTCTTTCGAGAGTTTGGGATCAGAAGTAAAAAGACCTAAGTCTGTATATAGCTTAGCAGTTTGTGGATTGTAATTTCCTGTCCCCACATGAGCATAGGTTTTTAGATTTTCGCCTTCTTTGCGAACGATCACTATAATTTTAGCATGCGTCTTCAATTCTAAAACGCCATAAATAACATGAACTCCTGCAGCTTCTAGTTTTTTTGCCCATTGTATATTTCGCTCTTCATCCATTCGTGCTTTGAGTTCAACAAGACAGATAACGCTTTTTCCGTTAAGTGCTGCGCGAGACAACGCGTCGATTATAGGGCTGTGTGTGCCAGCTCGATAAAGAGTCATTTTAATAGATAAAACATGCGGGTCTTCGGCAGCTTCATTTAAAAAATTTTCTACAGAATCAGAAAAGGAATCGAAGGGATGATGAAGAAGAATGTCTCCCTCAGCAATGTTTTCAAATATAGTTTTTTGATTATCAAGCCGAGCAGGAATTTGGGGTTTAAAGGCTTTGTATTTAAGTCTTGTAAGTTTGAGGCTTGTGGGAGCATCTACTTTTTTAAAAGGAAGAGAGAGAGGAACCTTGGAAAAATCTTCGTTCTTAATGGAAAGTTCTCTTTGAAGAAAATTTTTAGCCCACGGATTCATGTCTCCTGAAAACTCTAAGCGCACAATTTCAGAATATTTTCTCATTCGAATTTCTTCTGCCATAAGCTCTAAAAGATCTTCTGCTTCTTCTTCTGTTTCTTTTTTTTGTGCTTCAAGGCTACGAATCACTCTAAATGAAAAGACTGACTCCACATCAATATTGGGAAGAATTTCTTCTTGATAAAATAAAACAGTATCTAAAAGATTCACAAAGGTATGCGTTTTTACTTGTGAGGGAATTTCTATCCAAAGAGGAGAGTGGGGTGGGAGTTTGACGCGAACAAAGTAGCGCTGATTTTTGCTTCTTCGCTTGATAACAAATCCTAATGAATAACTTAAATTTGAAATGAGAGGAAAGGGATGACCTGAATCAACAACCATGGGTGTAAGAAGGGGAAATATTTTGCTTTCAAAGTGTTGGTGGAGCCATTTTTTTTGATCGACCGTTAGCGAATCAGGTGTTGTGAGATGAATGTTGTTTTTCTCAAGTGCGGGAAGAATGTCATCGCTTAAGTTTTCAAAGCTTCGATGAGAAAGTTCTGCTACTTTTTCTAGCAAAGAATAAAGATAGGTTCGTGAAACTTTTGATCGAAAAGGTTCTCTTTCTTCTATCCTTTTCATGAGAGCATTCAGCTTCCCTACTCGTTTCATGAAAAACTCATCAAGGTTTGAGTGAAAAATGTTATGAAAGTTTAAGCGCTCAAGAAGAGGGACGTCTTTTGATTCTGATAAATTTAAAACGCGTTCATTGAAAAGAAGCCATCCCAGTTCTTTATCAAAGAATTTAGGAGGGATATTGCGTTCTTTGAGGCTCATAATATCCTAGGGTCAATGGCTAATCCTTTGACTAAGAAAAAACAGCGACCGTGGAGACTTTTTTCTTGGCCAAGAGTGGGGGTCGTTGATGTGGGCTCGAATGCTATTCGAGTAACAGTTGCAGAAATAACAACAAGTGAAATTAGAGAAATAGAAAATAAAAGATTCGCCCTTCGCTTAGGAAAAGATGTTTTTAAAAACGGAGGCATCTTAAGTTCTCGCACGCAGACTAACTTGATTGATGTTTTCAGCCAAATAAAGAATATTTTCATGGAAAATGGGGTTGATCTTTATCGTGCTGTAGCGACGAGCGCGCTTAGAAGTGCTCGAAATCGTAAGCAAATTTTAGATCGAATTCGGAAAAAGACTGGTATTGATTTAGAGCTTATTGAGGCTTCTGAAGAGGAGCGTCTGATAGGCTATTCTCTTCCTCTTTACGCTCAAAAAGGAAAAACGCTTCTGATGGATTTGGGTGGGGGAAGTCTTGAGGTAGGAGCTTATGATCAAGCCAGGCTTCAGGGAATGAGTACGTTTCCCTTGGGTGCCGTTCGATTGTTATCTCTAAAACCTGAATTCTCAAATAATTCTGTTCACCTTTGCAAACATATTGCAAGAATCTGTGAGAAAGATCGTTTTTTTAGAGATTTTGTTAATAAAAGACATTCCTCATTAAAGGTCGTGGGAAGTGGGGGAAATATAAGAGCTCTTTATCGAGTGGGCCGTAAGGCATTTCATAAAAAAGCAGGAACTTTACCCAGGCTGAGCTCTCAAGAGTTGTCTCTTATTATTCAAAAACTTGAACGAATGACCTCGCGACAAAGGCAAAGCAAATTTAAACTTCCTTTAGATCGAGCAGATGTGATTCTTCCCGCGGCTTATGTCTTTTATGAAATTCTTCATTACTTAAACGTAAAAAGTATTGATGTTCCTTCAGGGGTAAGTTTGAGAAGAGGAATCCTTCTCGATTTACAGAAACAACTTTTTTAAAATATAATTCCTAATCCAATACTATGAACGGATGTCTTGTTTCCTTTTAAGGCGCTTACGAGTGAATAATCGATTTGGATATTTTCTTTTTTATACGAAAGACCTGCACAGGCAGCCTGAGTGTTCCAAGCGGCAGCTTCCCTCAGTCCTGCTCTCAGAGAAAGACCATGGGCTTTTAAAAAATATTGAGCCCCTAGTGCCCAGTTAATTTTGCTGTCGTTAGGAATTCCAAAAGTTGGAGTGTCAGAGCTTGCTGCGTATTTTTCAATACCACCTGTGATTGTGAATTCAGGGAGAAGATCATAACTTAAACCTCCTGCAAACAATCGAGGCTCAAGATTTTTTTTATCTCCTAATATGTTTTTATAAACGGCACCAAGAGTCAGTTGAGGGAAAAGTTTAAAAGCAGCTCCAAAATCTCCGTTCCAAGACTGAGCATTCAAATCAGTAGATGAGCTTTTGTTTCGAATAGAATATCGGAGAGTTAATCCTACTCCGAAATTTTCTTGAAGTTTTCCAAAAACAGAAAGGTTAAGACCTTGATAGGTCATCTCGGTATTTCCAGATGTGTAAAGTTTTGAGGTATCATCTTTTTCAATGCTTCTTCTGATGTAAGCAAAGCCTGCTCCAACAACAGTTGATTTTGAATCAAAAATACTTGCAGAAAGTGTACGAGCGGCACTCGAAAAATTTCCGTGTACGGAGTATTCGCTAGCGAAAGCTCCCGATGCAGGATTGAGCAAAATGGAATCGTGAGCATCCTTGAGGCTAAAAGCTGCTCCTCCGAGAGACTGAGCAACAGGGCTTAACAAAAAAAGTGGATCCCCAAAAAAATGCTCAGGAGTTGAAGCTTTTAAAAACATATTCTGAGAACTGAGAAATAAAACTAATGAGAAGATTATCTTGAATGACCTATGATTTTTGGACCTAAGATTATTCATTATATTCGTGAACTTAGCGGTGATAATATTTTTCATAACTGTCTAAAAAAGAAGCATAGCATGCTTTTAAGGATCAAAAACCCAGCCTGAAACTCAATTTAAATTCAATTGATTGTTAAGACCTCTGGCCTAAGCCTTGCATCCCAAGAGATATGAAGAGGGGTTTATCTAATTATTTAATGGTAGTTCTTTTAACAGGACTTTCGACGCATTTTTTAAATGCGGGTGGGGGAGAGCGTGGAGATGAGGAGGGACTTAAAAAAAGAGACCCTGCTCCTGTCGTTAAAAGAGAAGTAAAAAAAGAACCTGAGGTGGTCGTAGAAGATGTTGGTGAAGAAGAAGTACCTTCGGCTCGTGAGGTGCCAGAAGCTTTACCTCTCAAAAAGAAGAAAAAACGTCTTCATAATCAGGGACATTTAGAGTTTATGTTTAATTTTCAACTTGGCCCTCAAATGGGTTGTTTCACTGGTAATGCGTGTCAGTCATTTATTCCGATTAACCGTATGTGCGGCGGAGGAATGATGATTCAAGGAATGGCTCAAGGATGTGTGCCTCAAATTCGTCCAGTACCCGTGCAAACTGTTTATGTTTCTGAAATGCCCAACCGCTTTATGGCGGGAGCTCCTATGAATGGAATGTATCCTGGAATGGGAATGGGTATGAATGCCGGTATGGGTGGATGTGGAATGGGCTGTTCTCCTACTCAACCTTTGATGGTTATCAATGCGACTCCCCAACCTGTTTGGGCAACGGCTAACTTTATGCCGCGATGGAATTCTTTTGAAGCAACTATGAGGCCTGTATTTCCTCCGCAACCTCAAGCGGTTTTCAATGTGCCCCAGCAGCACACTTTAAATCCTCGAGATATTCAACAAGTTTATCGGCCTTAATTTTTATCATCGTTCTCTAGCAAAATAGGCGTGTCAGTAGCTTGCCCAAGACTCTTGGGCATGACTAAAATTGGGCTATGGGACGTAAGGTAAAAAAAATTGTTATTCCTGTTGCAGGTATGGGGACTCGCTTTCTCCCCGCAACAAAAGTTCTACCAAAAGAACTGTTGCCGATTGTGGATCGCCCTATTATTCAGCTTATTGTTGAGGAATGTGTGTCTGCAGGTTTGGAGACAATTGTTTTTGTAACGTCTCGTCCTAAAGTAACCCTGGAAGATCACTTTGACCCTGCGGATTTAGCAAGCTGGAAGCTGCAAGCTGCTGGCAAGGGACATTTGATTGAAAGTGTTTTAGAGCTCGCCAAAAAAATTCAAATTATAAGTATTCGTCAGCACGTTCCACGTGGTTTGGGAGATGCTGTTTTAAAAGCAGAGCCTGTTGTGGGAAAAGATCCATTCGCGGTTGTTTTGGGAGATGATATCGTTGTTAATCACGATGGGCCCTCTGCTATTGGCCAGTGTCTTAAGACATTTGAGGAAAAAGATTCTGGGTCAGTTGTAGGAATTTTAGAAGTTCCTAAGGCAGAAACAAACAAATATGGAATTGTTGATTTTAACTCTGCTGATGGAAGAGTAAAGAGCTTTGTGGAAAAACCTTCTCCTGAAAAAGCACCTTCAAATTGGGCGCTTCCTGGAAGATACATTTTTGAATCTGATATTTTTGAGGCGATTCGAGCGACAACTTCTGGTGTGGGCAATGAAATTCAACTCACAGATGCAATGGCTTATTTGCTAAAGTCACAGCCTTTTTATGCTGAAAAAATCAAGGGAGTTCGTTTTGATACAGGAGACAAGCTTGGCTATATCATGGCCAATGTTCATTTTGCTTTAAAAGATGAAAAGTATCGAGACACTTTAGCTCAATGGCTTAAAAATAGACTCGAAGTTTTATGATTCACAAAAATTATTTTTTATTTTTTCTGAGCGCTTTTTTTTCTTTGAAAGCTTCAGCTTTTGTCCCTGATCTTGGATTAGTTGTGCGTCGACAAGCTCAACTTCTCAAATCTAATCCTATTCCTTTTAGCTATGAGGGAACAATTGAAGTTGAAGGAGAAAAGGCAAAATATACGGTTACCTGGTATGGAGTGAGTTATGGTTCGACTGTAAAATTTCAAAAGATTCCAACTGCTTGGTCTAGCTCTGGCGTTCATGAAATTCTTTTACATAGAAGCCCTACACAGTGTTCGCTGTTTTTGAATAAGGTTTCATACTCATGTTTGAAGTACAGATTTTGGAATGATTTTGAGGTTGGTGGAAATGTTGACCGAATCAATCAAACATTGAGCAACCTAGGAGTTTCCTCTGGGGATTTAACTGTAAAAGCTGTAAATTCAAAAGATTATTCAATGGATGTTTCTGCTGAAAATCCTTCCAAAAATCAAAGAGTGAGTAAACTCAAACCTTTTTTAAGATCTCTTCAAGGAATTTTCACGGCCGTTTTAGATTACTCGTCAGGAGGGTCCGTACTGTCATTTGATACAAATACTTATGCCCCCTTGTATGCAAAAATTCCCATGGAGGGCGGAGTTACGTGGGAGCTTATTGGAAATCCAAATTTAAGACTTGAAAAAGAAGAGAATCGAAATAATTTAATTATTAATAGTCGAATTGAGATTAAAAATGATTCTCAATTGTTGGGTGTTGATAAAAGAGAAGAGTTTAAGCGTCTTTCTAAAGTTGAGACTCCTGGATTGTCTGTGAATCATGGTTCTGTTGCTGATTCAGCCTTGGATAAATTTACGGAAAAGGGAAAAACTTTTTTAAAAATTTTATTTCTTACTCATTAAAGAAGAAAGGAAAAAGAATTGCCTATTTTAGAAATAGCTGAGGTGGCGGTTCCAGTTCCTCTTTATCCACGCAGACGTTTTTTTGATTATAAAATACCTGATGAATTAAAAAAATCCCTGAAGCCAGGACATTTAGTGAGCATTCCTTTCGGTAAACGAAAGAGTTGGGGTGTCGTGTGGGCTCTCAAAGAGGCTTCTGAAGAAAAATTAAAAGAAATTCATGAACTTCTCTATCCCGATGTCGTTATGAACGAAAGTAAAAGAGAGTTTGCTGAGTGGCTTTCTCGAAGATATTTTTATCCTATCGGTGAAGTTTGCGAAAGCATGATCCCTTCTGCCGTTCGCAAAGCTTCACAAAAACTTCTGACAAAAGAATTTTCTGTAAATTCTTTTCATTCAAGTCCTAAGCTTTTGAACTTGAATGAAGAACAACGTCTGGCTTACGAAAATATTTCTCAATCAAACAAAAGAGGCCATCTTCTTTGGGGAGTAACGGGTTCCGGAAAAACCGAAGTTTATTTACATCTTATTCGAGATTGTTTGATTTCTGAAAAGGGTGCTATCGTTTTGGTACCAGAAATTGCTCTGACTCCTCAACTTTCTGCTCGATTTGAAAAAGCTTTTCCTGGACAAGTCGCTGTTTTTCATAGTGCTCAAAGCGACAAAGAGCAAAGAGAGGAGTGGCTAAAGGTTTTTCGTGGACACAAAAAAATTGCACTCGGGCCACGTTCTGCTCTTTTCGCTCCTCATGCAACTTTGGGTTTAGTGATCGTTGATGAGGAGCATGAGGGTTCTTACAAACAAGAAGATCACCTTCGGTATCACGGAAGGGTCAGTGCAGAGAAATTATCTGAATTGATGGAGGCAAAACTTATTCTTGGGAGTGCTACGCCTTCTGCAGAAACGTTAAAAAGAGCTCTGTCTGGCGAGCTTACTCTTAATAAAATTTCTCAAAGGGCAGTGGAGCAGGCCAGACGTCCCGAAGTGGTTTTAGTAGATCTGAAGAAAAACATAAAAGAAAAGACATTTTTGAATCCAGATGAATTTCATGAAAAAGAGGCTTTTGATCTTGCCCCCCAATCGCTATTTTTTTCTCAAGAGCTTATTGCTTCGATTGATCAAACTTTAAAATCAAATGAACAAGCAATTTTATTTTTAAATCGGCGTGGTATGGGCAGAGCTCTTGTGTGCAGGGGATGTGGTCATCAGCCAACGTGTATTCAGTGTGCAGTCAATCTTGTTCCGCATAGAAACAAGTTACTTTGTCATTATTGTGGATTTGAATGCATGATTCCTTCTTCATGTGAAAAGTGTCAGGGGCCTTTGAGAGAGTTGGGTTACGGGACTCAAGCACTCGAAGAAGAATTAAGGTTATTCTTTCCTGAAGCTAAAACTGTTCGATTAGATCGAGATGTTGTACAAGACCGAAAAAAATTGATTGAAACCTTGCAAATTTTTAATGAGCAAAAGGCCAACATTTTAATTGGAACACAAATGGTGGCGAAAGGTCATGACTTTCCCCAGGTTAGCCTGGTCGGAATTATTTTGGCTGATATTGGATTTTCGCTTCCAGATTTTCGAAATGAAGAGCGAATTTTTCAATTACTTATTCAGGTAGCAGGACGCGCGGGCCGGTCTCAAATACCTGGAAAAGTGATTGTTCAAACCTTTCGTCCTCAAGAGGGGATTTTCGAAAATATTTCGCGAGGAGAATCATTAGATAGTTTTGAGGAATATTTGAGAAATATTTTAATGACTCGAGAATTCTTGCATTACCCACCTTTTTCTCAGTTAGCTCTTTTGCAGTTTCAAGGACTTTACGAGGAGTCTGTATGTGATGCAGCTCAGTCCGTTGCACAGGCTTTGCAAAAAATAAAAAAAGAAAAATTTCAAGTTTTGGGTTCGGTGCCTGCGCCAATATTAAAAGTTAGAAATAAATATAGGTATCATGTTTTGGTTAAAGCTCCCGAAGAAGAAACTCTCAACAAGGCAATCGAGTGGATTTTTCAAACATGGGAAGAAAATAAACTCGAAAAAAAGTTCAAGGGCACTCGTTTGATCGTTGATGTTGATCCAGTCAATTTGGTTTAGTTTTTACGTAGACACTTCAAATGCTCTTTGAGCTTCGACAACTGTGTTGCTGGCTTCTTCGGCTGTGCAAAGTGAGGAGTCTTTGTTTTGAAGTGCTTTTAGCCATTCTCGAAGTTGAACTTTAAGAGGTTCTTCACGGTGAACTCCAAATTCAATTTTGTCTAGATTCTTGTAGTGTTCTTGAAGGTCATTGTAATCAAACTTTTCGGTAGAAGGAGAATTTAATAAATCTCCTCCATGGAGCGTACACGTTTGAAGCATGTAGTCCACAAGAACGACGCCTTTGGTTCCTGTCACTCGTACAGAACGAATTTTTGTAGGAGTTATCCAATTTACATGAATATTGGCTGATATCCCGCTATTTCCTTTTAGCAAAATTTCAGCTGTGTCAGCGGTTCCCGGAACAATGGTTGAGTGAATAATACTTGATTTCACATGAAAGCTTCCAAAAAGATATTGAAAGACATCCAAATCGTGGACGGCAAGATCAAGAAGAACGTTGTTACCACTTTTTACATTTTGAGGATATCCACCCACACGAGTGAAGCTGCAGTGTATGGCTTTTCCAATCCAGCCCTTAGCAATAATTTCTTTGAGCCTTCTAACAGCAGGGTTTGAGCGTTCTACATGACCCACAAAAAGCTTGATACCAGCGGCTTTTGCGCGATCAATAAGCTCACTTGCCTGTTTCGGTGTGCTTGCGAGAGGCTTTTCAACAAGCAAATCTTTTTTAAGTTCTATGAGTTGCTTAGCAACTTCAAAGTGAGTTTCTGTCGGAGTTGCGATCAAAGCAGCATCAAAGGAATTTGGGTCTACTTGTGAAATCGAGGTATAGAGTTTAACTCCTACTGGAAGATCAGGTTTTAAAAAAGGCTCTACAACGCCTGCAATTTGAAGATTTTTTTCTGCGCTTAAAACTCGCAGGTGATTGGAGCCCATTTTTCCCGCTCCCACTAAAAGAATTCGAGGAATATTTTGCGAGTTAAGGTTGCCTTTAATTTCTTCCATAGTCATCATCGTATCGAATGATGTCGTCTTCACCAAAGTAAGTACCTTGTTGAACTTCGACAAATTCGAGCTTTGATTGACTATTATTAGCAATTCTGTGCTTAGCTCCCAAGGGAATAAAGAGGTAATCCCCGCTTTTTACAGCTCTTTTTTCGCCGTTTAAGGTAAATTCGCCTTCTCCCTCCACGATAATCCAGTGTTCGCGACGGTGATTGTGGCTTTGATAAGAAAGTCTTTGTCCTGGCCACACAGTGATTAATTTTGATTTAAAAAGGGGAGTATCAAGCAAAATTTCGAAGCGACCCCAAGGTCGATCTTCAAAAGCGTGATTTTCCGTAATTTTTGGGTTTGATTTTTTCAGCTCTTCAACAAGGACTTTAACCTCTTGTCCCGCACCTTCTTTGAGAATGAGAAGAGAGTCGGGAGTGTCAACAGCTATTAAATTGTCGACTCCTACAAAGGCCACCGTTTTGGGAATCTTTTGTGTTCCAGTGTAGTGATTTTTGTGAGAGTTGATCTGAGAGATTTTATGAGAAGTTTTTTCTTTTGAAACGACTTCCTCCCATGAGCCTAGGTCAGACCAATCAAAAGAGGCTTTCACGCATTGAATATCGTCGAGTTTTTCCATCAAGGCATAGTCGATACTGATAGAAGGAAGTTTAGAGTAAACATCCGCGAGATTGCTGAGATCACTTTTAAGCTTTTCAATTTCATTAAAAATTTGGGGAGCATGTTTTTTGAGAGCTTCTCTAAAAGTTTCAGCATGGAATATAAACATTCCTGCATTCCAGAGTGCAGAGCTTTTGATGAGTTCTTGAGCTTTTTTAAAGTCGGGCTTTTCTGTGAATTTTTTAACACTCAGCTCTGATCCTGTGCTTTTTGTCTCTAAATAACCATAAGCTGTTGAAGCTTCTCGTGGAGGAATTCCAAGCGTAACAATTTTTTTATTTTCAGCAATTTTGAGAGCTTTTTGAATGTCCGCTCTAAAGTTTTCGATCGGGTTAATAGCGTGATCGGCTGGCAAAATACAAACCAGAGCCGCTTTGTTTTTTCTAAAACAAAGCTCATTAAAAAGAGCAATAACTGGAGCGGTGTTTTGAGGAGCGGGCTCGGAAATAATCTCTGCTTTTATAGAAGAGCGATTTAAAAGGCCTTGAGTTTGAGCTTTTAGATCTTGAGTCGTCAGGAGACTAATAGCACCAAGGGTTTCAACCCTTTTGATTGTTTCAATCAGTAAAGGATCAGAAGAGGAAAATTTAGAAAATTGTTTTGGAAAGTTTTTACGACTGAGGGGCCAAAGTCTCGTTCCAGCACCGCCTGATAAAATTCCAAAAAAAACTTGTGAAGAATTCATACTTTTAATCTCTCATGGGCAAGCTGCGTTGGGCAAATTTAAGTTTCAAAAAATTGTCATTTTTTATTTTTTGGCCTGACAATCGAGAGAACTTTTTTGTTTTTCTGACCAAGGTATTTGCGGGCTACGGTTGAGACTTCTTCAGCAGTCAAATCTTTGAGGTTTTGTTCGTATTGAAGGCTTTCTTCAAAGCCAAGACCGTAAAGTTCCGTAAGTGAGAGTTCTAGGGCTTGAGGACCAATTCGCTGGTCTTCAATTTTTTTGTTTCCGAGAATAAATTTTTGAGCCAGTTGCCAATCCTTTGTGGTGATTCCATCTTTAAGAAGCTTTTCTATTTCAACATCAAAAGCTTTGAGAGCAGCTTCTTCTTTTTCAGGTGAAGTTCCTATGTAAAAAGAAAAAAATCCTCCATCAATTCCCTCAAAATGTGAGCAGCCTACACTGTAACAAAGTGAAAGCTTGTCTCGAAGTTCTAGAAAGAGCCTTCCCCCTTGTCCTGAGAGTAAACCCGAGAGTCCAGAAATAGCCCAGCGATCTTTGTGCTTGAGATCAAAAGTTGGAAATCCAAGTTGTATATGTGATTGCTCTTTGTCGAGGGTTCTTACTTCTAATTTTGGATTTTTAAGATGATTAATTTTTTGTTTTTTTAAAAGATTTAAAGAAAGTTTTTTCCTTTGATTTCCAAGTTCTCGTTCAAAAAAAGAAAAAATATTTTCAGGATCAATGTCGCCAACGATACTGATGACTTGTTTTTGAGAAAAAACTTTTTTATGAAATTTTTCAAGATCTAGAGGTTTAAGTTTAGGAATTTTCTTTGCTTCTTCAAATCTATTTCTTCCATAGGCATGCTTAGGAAACATTTTTTCATAAAAAATTGTAGAGAGGATAGCTCCTGGTGAATCAAGAGCGGAATGAATATCGATCAAAATTCTTTTTTTCTCAGCCTCTACCACATCTTTTTCAAAAGACGGTTGCTGTGACATGGCAATGACTAAAGAAGAAAGAGACTCAAAGTCTTTTGAAAGGCCATCGATGCTAAAACCCGTGCTTCCTTTTCCATGCGAAGAACTAATAGAAGCTCCCAATAGATCAATAAGGGCGTTGATTTCTTTTTGTTTCCATTTTTTTCCAGAGCTATCAGTCGCTCCTTCCGTTACGGTGCGAGTCCAAAGGCTTCCCACTCCCGCTTCTTGATTACTTTCTAGGCGTGCTCCTCCAAGGGCATTCCATCTTACAGAAACAATAGGAGCATGGGTAATTTTTTTAGCAAGAACAGTAACGTCTCCTATTTCAGTTTTGTAAACACCCCCGGCCCAAAGATGACTTTGACTTTTGCGTATTTTTTTCTGAGGAGGGATAAAAAGGGGAAGTTTATCTCCTTTAGGAAGAATTCCTGTTGCAAAAACCTTATCCCAATTTAAAAATTCTTTTTTAGCTTTTTCTAAATCATCCACATTTAATTCATTAATACGCTTTGTATATTCAAAATCAAAAAAGGCATCGCCTGCTATAGCTTGAGAGTATCCAAAACGCTCGGCAAGTCCGTCAACTGTTTCTCGGGAGTAGGCATTTTGAACAAGCATGTTGGATTTAACTTTTTCTAATTCACGACTGCTGATGGGTTGCGAGAGAGCCTCGTTGATGTGTTGAACAATCGCATTGTAATTTTTGGTCACGCCTGAGGGAGCTTTAAAATGAATTTCAAAAGCGCCTCCATCTTTAGGCGACCAGGAATAAGAGCCAATCGAACGAACAAGTTTTGTATCTAAAACAAGTTTTTCGTAGAGCCTTGAGCTTTCTCCTTGGCCCAAGATCAAAGCCAAGGCGTCAAGTGCGGGTGTACTTGGATGAATCATGTTTGGAATCCTCCAAGAAAGGCTCAGATGAGCATCCTGAGTTGTGTG
Source organism: uncultured Bacteriovoracaceae bacterium (assembly GCA_964407615.1). GTDB lineage: Bacteria > Bdellovibrionota > UBA2428 > UBA2428 > UBA2428 > CANIGN01. Next base: position 32,224 of record CAYOWH010000011.1, read on the forward strand.
ATTTTTAAATTCACTCGAGCTTTTTCTTCCAAGATTTTGATTTCGAGGAGCACCTGTAGAATTTCCTTTAAAATTGGCAAATAATTTTTCCAGATGTGTAAGTGTTTTGGGTATGTCGAAGTCGCCTGCAAGGGTGAGATAAAGAGTTTGAGGATTGTAGTAGGTTTTGTAAATCCTCATGACTTCTTCACGAGAGATTTTTTCAATGACAGAGGTATATCCAATGACAGGTCTTGCATAAGGGTGAGATCCGAAAAGATGACCTCTAAGAAGATCGCTTGCCATTGAAGTTGGTTGGTCATTTCGTCTTTTAATTTCCTCTAAGATTACTTCACGTTCACGATCGTATTCTGTTGGATCTACAACTGAATTTTGAAGAGCATCTGCTAAAATATCCAAACCCTGAAAAGCAGCCTCTTTGCTAACGGTTAAGTGCATAACTGTGCAATCATAGGTTGTGAAAGCGTTGACATCTCCACCCAGGCTTTCAATTTCTTTTGCAACCTCTCCAACGCCTCTACTTTCTGTCCCTTTAAAAAGAAGATGTTCAAAAAAATGGGCAATTCCTGCGGCCTCTAAAGGTTCATCTGCTGCCCCAAAACGAATCCATCCTTGCAGGGCAACCACGTCTACGCCAGGTGTAGGTATAAAAAGTATGTCCATTCCGTTGCTGAGTTTTCTTTTTTCAATAGTGAACATGCAAGGCTGATGTTATCAGAGGAGAGTGTCTCCCGCATCGCCTTCTCAAAATTTGGGGCTATATATTCATTTTCCGTTTTGTGCTTACAAATGCGGCTATTGTGATTTTAATTCCTGGGTTGAGAAAAATGAAGAACCTCAAAAGCTTTGGCTTGAGGCATTAAAAAAAGAAATAACTTTTTGGAAAACAAGAGGGCTTGATTCCTTTCGAGTTGACACGCTTTTTATGGGAGGAGGAACGCCCTCGCTTTTAAAGGAGAAATATTTTTTTGAACTTGAAGATTTTTTAAAAAAAAACTTATTTTTCTCTTCTCAACTTGAATGGACTGTGGAGGCTAATCCCGAAACTATTACTCCGCTTCTTGTAAAAAATCTAGAGAAGATAGGAGTGAATCGACTTTCCGTAGGAATCCAAAGTTTTCATGAGAAGTATTTGCGTCGCTTGGAGCGAGGTGCCTCTCCTGAATCAAACAGAAAAGCGCTTTCTGTTGTGTCTGAGCATTGGAGAGGACGCTGGTCACTTGACTTGATGTTTGGATTGCCCGAACAAAATTTTCAAGATTGGGAATCAGATCTCAGAGAAGCCCTTCGCTTTGGATCAAAACATATTTCTGTTTATCAGCTAACTCTCAGTACAGAAAAATCTAAAAGCTGGAAACAGCCTCTCGAAGAGGAATTGTTAAAATACTTTCGATTCACCCGAGAAATTTTGAGCGCTCGAGGATTGATGCCTTATGAAATTTCTAATTTTGCAGTTCCCGGAGAGGAAGCAAAACACAATTTAAAATATTGGAAGGCGGAGCCTTTCTTGGCTTTAGGCCCGGGAGCCTATTCTTTGCTTCCTCAAGCTCTTTTTGATCATGAAAATGAGGGTTTTGGAGCGCATTTAAAAAATCCATCAAAAATGAGTGAATGGCAGAATTTTGTAATGAATCCAATCGCACAAGGAAAATTCGAGAAACGAAATGCAAAAATACATGTAACGGAGTTACTTTTGGTTGGTCTAAGGCTTGAAAAGGGAATTGAGAAAAAACTGTTTCCCGAAAACTTCGACTTTAGTTTTTTAGATTCCTTAAGAGATTTAGTTGAGACAAGTGAACCTTACGTGAGGGCTACCGAAAAAGGTCGAGAAATTCTTGATACAACAATTCTAAAGGTCGTTCAGGCCATGGAGAAAAGTTCAAATTTTAATTAATCCCTCAAATAGTGACAGGTGTATCCACCAGGGTTTTTTTGAAGATATTTTTGGTGGTAATCTTCTGCCGGATAAAAAGTTGTTGCAGGTACAATTTCTGTGACAACAGGATTTTTCCATTTTTTACTTAAATCGATTTCGTTTTTGATTTTTTCAGCAAGTTTTTTTTGTTCAGGAGAATTGTAAAAAATTGCAGAACGATATTGAGTGCCACGATCGTTACCTTGTCTGTTAAGGGTAGTTGGATCATGAAGCCTGAAGAAATATCTTAAAAGCTCCTCATAAGTTAAGATTTTGGGGTTGAACTCAATACGAATAGCTTCTGCATGTTTTGTGTTCCCCTTTTTAACATCTTCGTAGCGTGGGTTTTTGAGTTCTCCGCCAGTGTAACCTACTTCTGTGCTAATGACCCCCGGCAGTTGACGTATGAGCTCTTCAACTCCCCAAAAACAACCTCCCGCTAAGAGGGCAATTTCTTTGATCATTTTCTGGGGGCTCCTTTAAAATTCATATAGTTCTTATATTTACAATATCTTAGCCAGGCGAGGTTTTTTCATAACTTTTGGAAAAGATTTCATAAATTATGTGTAAGGTTCAAAGAAAGAAAAGAAGTTTTTAACTTAAGGGAAGCCTTGACTCTTGAGAAATCGAATACAAATTTAGTGGGATGGACGAAAAACCGACCCCTACTCAAGAAGAGCTTAATCTCTCAAAAGATGAAACAAGTGAAGACTCAAGTAAAAAAACTCTTTCGGGAGAAGAGAGCACGGGGGGTTTTCTAAAAGATAAAGGTGAAGAAGTAACGGCTGTAAGAGACAATTCTGACCAAATAGATTGGAAAAGCCAAGCAGCCTACTACGCGGCGGAGATGGATAATCTTCAAAAGCGTTTTTTGCGTGAAGGGATCGAACTTCGTAAATATGCTAACGAGGAACTTTTAAAAAAAATTGTACCAGCCTTAGATACTCTAATGTTGGCTCTTAAAGCTGCTGAAAGATCAAAGCTCGCACCAGAAAACAAAGACTTGTTTTCTCATAAATTGTTCCTAAGTTTTATACAGGGGGTTGAGATGACAGCTAAGCAATTTGAAAATGTTCTTCAAGCTGCCGGGGTAGAGTTTGTGAAATCTGTGGGAGAAGTTTTTGATCCCACTATTCATGAGGCTCTCGGGCAGGTAAATAAACCAGACGTTAAAGATAACGTTATTACAGAAGAATTTGAGCGTGGCTTTAAATTACAAGGAAGAGTCATTCGCCCCGCTAAAGTATTTGTGAATAAGAATTAAGAGGTAAGAGATATGAGTAAAGTAATTGGAATTGATTTAGGAACTACAAATTCATGTGTGGCTATTCTTGAAGCCGGACAACCAAAAGTTATTGCGAACAGCGAGGGGGGGCGCACGACTCCTTCAATCGTAGCAGTCAACAATAGCGGCGAGCGTCTTGTGGGTGCGATTGCAAAAAACCAATCAATCACAAATCCTGATCGAACTATTTTTGCTGTTAAGAGATTAATCGGCCAGCGTTTTGATGGCGAAGTAGTTCAAAAACTAAAAGGAATTCTTCCTTATAAAATTGTTGCTGCTGATAACGGAGATGCTTGGGTTGAAATTGATGGAAAAAAATATTCACCTCAAGAAGTTTCAGCTTTCATTCTTGGAAAAATGAAAAAAACTGCTGAAGATTATCTTGGTCACGAAGTGACGGATGCCGTTGTGACCGTTCCTGCTTACTTTAACGATGCACAAAGACAGGCGACCAAAGATGCTGGGCGTATCGCGGGCCTAAACGTTCTTCGGATTATTAACGAACCAACTGCGGCAGCTCTTGCCTATGGAGTTGATAAAAAAGGTGAAAAGAAAATCGCCGTATTCGATTTAGGCGGAGGAACTTTTGATATCTCTGTCCTTGAACTTGGCGAGGGAGTTTTTGAGGTGAAGTCTACCAATGGTGACACCTTCCTCGGGGGTGAAGACTGGGACTTACGTTTAGTGAGCTGGCTTGCTGACGAATTTAAGAAAAGTGATGGAATTGATTTACGCAAAGATAAGTTTGCTTTGCAGCGTTTGAAAACAGAAGCTGAAAAAGCAAAACATGTTCTTTCTGAGTCTCTCGAGACTGATATTAACATTCCCTTTATCACAGCTGACCAAAATGGACCAAAACACTTAAACGTGAAACTTTCTCGAGCTAAAATGGAAAGTCTTTGTGAAGATCTTTTTGATCGTCTAGTGGCTCCCTGTGAAGTTTGCTTGAAAGATTCAGGAATTCCTAAGAGTGAAATTCAAGAGGTGATCCTTGTAGGTGGCATGACTCGTATGCCGAAGGTTCAACAAAAAGTGAGAGAGATCTTCGGAAAAGATGCTTCTAAAGGTGTGAACCCGGACGAAGTTGTTGCCATCGGTGCGGCCGTTCAAGGCGGTGTTTTAAAAGGTGAAGTCAAAGACGTTCTTCTTTTGGACGTAACTCCTTTGAGCTTGGGTATCGAAACTTTGGGTGGAGTTTTCACGAAGTTAATCGAAAAAAACACAACGATCCCCACTAAAAAAAGCCAAGTTTTCTCAACGGCCACTGATAATCAGCCCGCAGTGAGTATTCACGTTCAACAAGGAGAGCGTGAGCTTGCTCAATACAATAAAACTCTTGGGCGTTTTGATTTAACGGATATTCCACCAGCTCCACGGGGAATTCCACAAATTGAAGTGGCTTTTGATATTGATGCAAACGGAATCGTGCATGTTTCTGCAAAAGACTTAGGGACAGGCAAGAGTCAGTCGATCAAGATCACAGCTAGTAGTGGTTTGAGCGAAGAAGAAATTCAAAAAATGGTGAAAGATGCTGAGCTCAATGCAGATGCAGACAAAAAACGATCTGAGCTTATTCAAGCAAAAAATCACCTCGATCAACTTGTTTACCAAACAGAAAAAACGCTCAAAGAATTGGGCGATAAAGTTGAGGGAAACATCAAGAGCGATGTGGACTCTGCTTTAGCGAAAGCAAAAGAAGTCACTTCTAAGGAAGATCTTGAAGCGATCAAGGCAGCCACAACTGTTCTTGAAGCAGCTAATACAAAACTTGCAGAAAAAGTTTATGCGCAAGCAAGTCAACAACAAGCGGCTTCAGGTGAAGGAGCTCAAGCTGGAACAGGTGCTGGCGAAAAAGCAAAAGATAAAAAAGATGGCGATGATGTTGTCGACGCCGATTTTAAAGAAGTTTAATAATTGGGGAATGATTTAAGAGCTGTTATGATAGGAGTTGTATGAGTAAGCGAGATTACTATGAAGTTTTAGGAGTCTCTCGATCAGCAACTCCTGATGAAATAAAAAAGTCATATCGTAAGCTCGCAATTCAGTTTCATCCTGATAAAAATCCAGGAGATAAAGCTGCCGAAGAAAAATTTAAAGAAGCTTCCGAAGCCTACGAGGTTTTATCTGATGCCCAAAAAAAACAAAGCTACGATCAATTTGGTCATGCAGCTTTTCAGGGTGGCCAAGGGGGAGGAAGCCCTTTTGGTTCCGGTGGACAGGGTTTTGGTGGTTTCGGCGATTTAAATGATATTTTTGGTGATATTTTCTCTGAAGTTTTTGGTGCTCAAGGAGGACGTTCCTCGGGTGGAAGAAGAGGTTCAGGTCGTCGAGGATCAGATTTGCGCTATGACTTGAATATTTCTTTTGAGGAAGCAGCTTTTGGTGCCGAAAAAGAAATTGTCATTAATAAAGAAATTCAATGCAAAACGTGTTCTGGATCTGGAGCTAAAGCTGGTACTCAACCTGAAACATGTAAAACATGTCGGGGTGTAGGAGAGGTTAGATTTCAGCAAGGATTTTTTACTCTTTCCAAAACATGCTCTGATTGCAACGGAGCTGGATCTACGATTGCCCACAAGTGCACAAATTGTCGAGGAAGTGGCAAAAAGCAAGATGAAGTACGGTTACAGGTAAAAATTCCTGCAGGAATTGATTCTGGTCAAAAATTAAAACTCAAAGGAGAGGGCGAGCCAGGTACAAAGGGCGCTCCATCTGGAGACTTATTTGTCGTGATGCACGTTCAAGAGCATCCCTTTTTTAGGCGCGATGGCTTCGAAGTATTTTGCGAAGTTCCTGTTTCTTTTACGCAAGCTGCTTTGGGTGCAGAGATTGAAGTTCCGACTGTTGAGGGTCCAGTCAAATTAAAAATTCCCGCGGGAACTCAAAGTCATAAACGCTTTCGTTTACGTAACAAAGGCATTGCCCATTTAAATGGAAGAGATCGAGGAGATCAGTACGTTACGGTGATTGTTGAAGTTCCTTCTCGTTTGAGTGCTGAACAAAGAGCTCTTTTGGAGCGTTTTGCCTCTTTGAGTCAAGAAAGTTATCCCGAATCACAATCCTTTGTTCATCGAATGCGTGATTGGTTTGGAAAAAACTAATACTCTATAAGAGTATGCCTTTCATTTAAAATTTTTCCTTAACAGAAGTTACTTTATTCTTGCGTCTGTGATCTTTTTTTCTGCTTGCGCAGGAACACAAGGTTCGGCAGAAAATACTGCTTCTGATAAATTTGAGAAGTTATTTTTAAATGCAAAACTTAAAATTGAAGCTGAAAATTATGTTCAAGCTCGGCCTCTTCTTGAAGAATACCTTAAAAAAGCACCGACCGGAAAGTACGTGGATCAAAGTCTTTTGTTTTTAGGGCAACTATCAATTCGAGAGAGAAAGTTTTCTGAATCGAATATTTATTTAAATCAAATTATCTCAAAAGTTCCTGAATCAAATCTTCGCAACCTTGCTCGGTTTTATCGAGCTAAATCTTGGGAACAAGAGGGAAAAAAGCTTGAGGCTCTTGCTTCCTTGAATCAAATTAGTGACCGAGAAGGTCTTTTTCCTGATTCGGAGAAAATTAAATTATTTCTTTTTTGGGGAAAACTTGCTCGAGAAAATAAACAATTTCGAGATGCAGCTTTGGCTTTTAGAAGAGCGTATCACCTGAGTGATGAACAAAAAAATACTACTTCACTTGCTGAAGCGAGTGTGCAGTTGCAGGCCGTTATTCAAAATGAGTTGAACATTCAGGATATTGAAGAATTTCTTAAAATTTCTGATACAAAAACTGTTCCGGGCATGTTTGCACTCAAAAGACATGAGGAGCTAAAGATAACGGGATTAAATCCTAATGTAACTCCGCCAGCTTATTCTTCTTCTCCAAGTGTTGTGAATCAGCCAACTGTTGAGGGAACTAGCCTAGATGCAGAACCTGTTTTGGAAACTTCTGAGTCTCAATTAATTAACAAAGATGCCCCTTTAAGTATGTCCCAGATAAAAGATAGCTCCGGTGAATTAGGAAAAGTTGGATTGCTTTTGCCTACAAATAATGCGGAAAAATCTTGGGGAAAAGCTATTTATGAAGGGATGAAACTTGCTGTTAAGAAAAATGCATTTAGTATCTCGTTAGTTGTTTCAGATCCAGGATCGACAGTTGAAAGTGCAAAAAAAGCTATCGATCACTTAATAAATGAAGAAAAAGTTATGGTTATTGTGGGACCCCTAACTGCAGAGCAAGCAATCGTTGCAGCAAAAAAAGCAGAAGAAGCTGGGGTTCCTTTTTTAAGCACTTCACCTCGAACTCATTCCTATTGGGGTGGCACAACTATTAATTTTTCTTTTGATTTTAAAAAACAGTCTTTGGCACTTGCTAAATATGCTTCTGAAAAACTCAATGCAACTCGGTATGCAATGATTTTCCCTCGTGATGATTTTGGAAAAGGCTTTGCAGAAGCTTTTTATGATTCTGTTCAAAAAGTTGGAGGGACTTTTACAGCTATTGAAAGCTATCCAGTAGATCAAAAAGATTTTAGAAAAAATATCGAAAACATGGTGGGGCTTGGTAATGTTTTAGACGTTCGTAGAAACGAAAAAGATCAACTTCTAAAAGCTTTAGAAGAAAAGTTAAAGAGACCCCTTAAAGACAAAGAAAAAAAAGATTTAAAACTTCCCCCTATTGTTGATTTTGACGTTGTTTTTATTCCTGATTCTTACAAGGCTATTGGTCAAATTGCTCCTCTGTTTGCTTATTATGACATTTCCAATGTTTCACTTCTGGGACCTTCGACATGGAATAGTTCTCAAGTTCTTCAAAGAGCTGGTCAGTTTTTAGATAAAGCGATTCTCGTTGATTTTTTTAGTAAAAATTCACAAAATAGTGCAACTCAGGAATTTTTAAAAAACTTTCAAGTTGAGTATGGAAAATTACCGGGCGTTATGAATGCTTTAGGTTTTGATCTTGCATCTTCTATAGATAAAGCCATGAAAGAAAATTCTGGAAGTCGAAAAAAATTAATGCAATCTTTTGTTTCACTTGGAGAATTTTTAGGAGTTATAGGCCTAGAGAAATGGGATGAAAGTCGAGATCCCATATCAGAAATACAAGTTTTTCAGATTTTAAAAAATAAAATTGAATGGCAACAGTCCTTTAGAATCCGTTAATGCCCAAAAGATTCAAAAAATTTTTCAATTGATTCAACAGAGTAACGGCCTTCTCTCTGGTGAGCTTTTATATAGTCAATCGGTTTTGAATAAGTTCCAAGGAGAAGAGTTTTAAAATATTTTTTTTCACTTTCAGATATATCTTGAGGCATGTTTTTTTGGGCTTCTTCGAAAGCTTTTTTTCTTTCGCTTTCGGGGACCATTTGAATGTAATCGTATTCTAAAAGCATCGCTCCAATTTCTTGTTGAGTACGAAGTCCAACTGTATCAACTGCCTCTGCTTTTAAATTAGGTACTTTTTCATGAAGGAGATAGTTTTGAAGAGCGTGTTCAACTTCGTGGATAAAACTTGCGTAGTAAATGTAATTGGGTTCTATTTCTGGAAAGTCATTTTTGAGATGAATGGTATCGGTTTCCTGGTTGTAAAATGTCACGCTTGTATCTTTGTTTGATAAAACTCTTTTTTTGAGAAGTTGTTTGATTTTATTTTTTATTTCTGGCGAGAGATTAGTTATCCGGTCTCTTAAAACTAAGTCAAAAAGTTTCTGAGCTCGATGAGAGGCAGAAGTATTTTCATTAAAAATTTTTTCGATTTCTATAAATGTGAGTAAGTGTATGTAGCTCTCTTTTGCTTTTTTATTTAAATCTCTGACGATATCGATACAAAGCTTGGGAATATTTGAAAATGAATAATCAAATAAGAAAGTCGAAAAAAGAATAAACAATAGTTTTAAAAAAGCTCCCCAAAGGGATTTCTTTTTTGAGGAATACATCTTCACCTTTTTTTCTCTATCGGCTTGTTCCGCCAAATGCTTAAAGTTAGCTTTTAAAGTATTTCATAGCCTCTAGACCCCCTAAAACACATCGTGAATGATAATTATTGCTATGCGTTACAAGTGTCATATTTATCTTCTTCGGTTGTTAAGGCTCCTCAGGCTCATGACGAAAAGAGTTAAGAAGGAAAAATAAAATGAGCCAAAACTCACCAATGGATGAAATTCAGTTACCCGAAGAGTTACCTTTATTGCCTGTCAGGGATGTCGTCGTATTTCCTTATATGATTCTTCCTTTATTTGTGGGCCGTGATAGTTCTATTCGAGCTGTCAACGAAGCACTAAAGGGAGATCGTCTTATCTTTTTGTCTACTCAAAAAGAAATTAGAGATGATAATCCTAATCCAGATAGGATTTTTGAAGTGGGCACTGTAGCTATGATTATGCGTATGCGCAAGCTACCTGATGGTCGAGTCAAGATTCTTGCTCAAGGAGTTGCCAAGGCAAGAATCACTGAGTTTTCTTCGATTGATCCCTTTTACAAAGTAAAATTTGAACGTTTAAAAGATCTTGCTGTTCTTTCAAGCCAAAAAGAATTTGATCTTGTTCAAGAGGTAAGAAGCCAGCTTGAAAAAGTTATCACTTTAGGAAAGATGCTATCTCCAGACATCATTCTTGTTGTGGAAGAAATTTCTGATCCAGGACGCTTAGCTGATCTTGTGACTAGTAATTTAGGACTTAAAGTGTCGGAGGCTCAAGAAATTCTTGAAACACTTGATCCTCTTGTTCGCTTAGAAAAAGTACGAGATCTTTTGAAGAAAGAGCTTGAAATTCTTCAACTTCAACAGCAAACAAAAAGTCAAATCAAAGAAGAAGGAGTTCGAAAAGAAACTTCCAAATCGCGAGTTTTTGGAGATAATCAAGAAAATCTCGATCCTCGAGTTGAGGAAATCAATGAATATCGAGCAAAAATTGAAAAGGCTTATTTGAGTGATGACGCAAAAGCAGAAGCTGCAAAGCAATTGGGGCGCTTAGAGCGTATGCATCCTGATGCAAGTGAAGCGAGTATTATTCGCTCTTATATCGATTGGATTTGCGATTTACCTTGGACAAAATCTTCAAAAGATAAACTTGATCTTGTCGAAGCAAAAAAAGTTCTTGATGAAGATCACTATGATCTTGAAAAAGTTAAAGAGCGAATTCTTGAAGTTCTTGCTGTTCGAAAACTTAAGAAAGACAACAAAGGACCCATCATTTGCTTGAGTGGACCTCCCGGAGTTGGAAAAACCTCTTTGGGCCGTTCCATTGCTCGTTCTATGGGACGTGAGTTTATTCGTATCAGTCTTGGAGGTGTGCATGATGAAGCAGAAATTCGTGGTCACCGCCGCACATATGTTGGAGCAATGCCCGGAAGAATTTTACAAGGACTAAAGCAAGCCGGAACAAACAATCCAGTTGTGATGCTCGATGAGATCGATAAATTGGGAAGAGACTATAAGGGTGATCCTTCAAGTGCTCTTCTTGAAGTTTTAGATCCTGAGCAAAATAACTCCTTCCGCGATCATTACATGGGAATTTCTTTTGACTTATCAAAAGCCCTTTTCATCTCAACGGCAAATCAGTTGGATACGATTCCAGCTCCCTTGAGAGATCGAATGGAAGTTATTCAACTCGCAGGTTATAGCGAAGAAGATAAAATTCGGATTGCTCGTCAGTATTTGATTGATAAAGAAGTGAAAGAAAATGGGATCAATCACGACATGATTGAATTTTCTGATGAAGGGCTTCGAAAAATTGTTTCCGAATATACTCGTGAAGCTGGATTGAGAAATTTTGAACGACTTATTGGAACTTGTTGTCGTAAAGTAGCTCACAAAGTTGCAACTTGGGATGGAAGTTTTGCTTTCCCAAAAGAAATGGTTGATGAAGAAAAAGTTGTGACCTTTTTGGGCGCGCCACGATTTCTTTCCACGGATGTTCGAGAGCAAGATGAAGTAGGTGTGTGCACAGGACTTGCTTGGACCCAAATGGGGGGAGAGGTTTTAGAGGTTGAAGTGACTTCAATGCGTGGCAAGGGAGGCATCATGCTTACCGGAAGCTTAGGTGATGTGATGAAAGAAAGTTGTCACGCTTCCATGTCATGGATTCGTGCTCACGCAAAAGAATTGGGAATTGATACCGAGTGGTTTAGCAAAAATGAGATTCACGTTCATTTTCCATCCGGAGCAGTACCAAAAGATGGGCCTAGTGCAGGCGTAACGATCACCACAGCCATCGTGAGCTTGATCACAGGAATTCCTGTGAAAAGAGATATTGCGATGACGGGTGAAATTAGCTTAAGAGGTCGAGTGCTTCCTATAGGTGGCGTAAAAGAGAAAACTCTTGCAGCGCTCAGACATGGATGCACAACGGTTATTTTGCCTCACAAAAATATGAAAGATTTGATGGAGCTTCAGGATGAAGTGAAAGAAAAGTTGATCTTTATCTCTGCTCAGGAGGTAACAGAAGTTTTATCTGCGGCCTTAACTAAATCGCCCTTCAAAGACGATTCTAAATTGAAGGTTAAAGGTGGAAGTGAGAGCAAATCACGAGCGGCTGCTATGGCTGATGAGCAAGGAGAAGCTGCGTAATTAAAATTTAGAATAGAGTCTCGTCCCGGCAACGGGTTGCTGGCACAAGACCTAATATAATCGCCACGCTGGCTCTTGTGAGAGTCTGCGTGGCGAAGTCTTTTTTAAAAATTCATAAACATTAAAGAGTGGCCAAGAGTTTCTTGAGGCCTTCAAGGAGAGGAACTTTTGGAGACCAATTAAGAATACCTTTTGCAAGACTTAGATCAGGATTTCTTAAGGGTGGATCATCAACAGGACGATCAACAAATTCAATTTCAATTTTTTTTGGGCTTAATTTTTGTATTTCATGAGCAAGAGCAAGAATGGTGAATTCTTTGTCGTTCCCAAGATTAATCGGATAAGCGAGGTCGGTTTTTAAAGCATAGCGATAAATTCCCTCAATTAAATCATCTACGTAACAAAAGCTTCGAGTTTGTTTTCCGTCCCCATGTACAGTGAGAGCTTTGCCTTCTTTGAGTTGAACTAGAAAGTTAATGATTACTCGTCCGTCGTTAGGGTTCATGTTGGGACCATAAGTATTAAAAATACGAACAAGTCCGTGGCGTGTATTTTTTTCTTGATTATAGCTATAAATGAGAGATTCTCCAAAACGTTTTGCTTCATCGTAGCAAGAACGCGCGCCAAAGCTGTTCGTGTTGCCCCAGTAGGATTCGGGTTGTGGGCTTACTTGGGGGCTTCCGTAAATTTCACTTGTGGAGGCAAAAACGAGTCGGGCATTGTGAGCTGTTGCAAATTCAAGAGCACGATAAAGACCGAGGCTGTTAACCGCAAGAGTCTTGAGTTGCATTTTTTGGTAAAGAGGAGGGGATGCAGGAGAAGCAAAATGAAAAACTAAATCAAAGCTTGGAGGTAAAGAACGATTCCATTGACTCCAGTCGTTTGAAACATCTGCTTTAAAAAACTGAACTCCCTTTTTTTTAAGATCTTCTGCGTTTGAATCTAGGCCGGTGCAGATGTCGTCGACTCCAAAAACTGTGTAACCTTCTTTTAGAAGACGAGAGCATAAGTGATAGCCCAGAAATCCAGCGGCACCCGTGACAAGAGCATTTTTTGCTTGCATGAATGAATTTTATGATAAGTTTTGTTTTCTATCCAGAGAGTTTTAAGGGGAAATGCTTGTGAGCCTTCATGTAAGTTGTCATAAAATAAGAGCCCGATTAGACTAATCAAATGGCAGCAAGCTGGTTTAAGATGTTTTTGCGATGGCTGCTGGCTTTTGTTCTTCTTAGTTGGTTGTTTAAATCTGGCAAACTTGCAAGTCTCTCTGATCTTGAGAAATTGTTTGCGTCTCCTGTTTTGTTCTTTTTTGCTGTTTGCGGTTTTGCCACGAATTACACTTTCAATTTTCTTCGTTGGAATATCTTATTGGAAGGGGCAGGAATTCAAATTAAGTTTAGGGAAAATATTCGCCTGAGTATGATTGGTCAGTTTTTCTCAATCTTTATGCCTGGCGCGGTGGGGGGAGATCTTATCAAGGCCGTTTATGTCTCCAAGCAGTTCCCTGAAAATCGTACCAAGGGGGTTGCTTCCATTTTGTTGGATCGCGTTTTAGGTTTTTTAACGCTTCTTTTGAGTGCAACTTTTTTCTTTTTAATAGGATTTGATCTCCATCATTTGTCTCACTCCCTTAAGGTTTTTATTCTTTTTTTATCTTTAACAAGTTTCCTTTTGCTTTTAATGGTTCTTGTTCCGGGAAAAGCAGTTAAGTTTTTAAAAAATTTTAAATTTTCGCATTCTTTGTGGGAGCGTCTTGTGAAGACACTTGAGTCTTTTGCCCGAAAACCAAAAGCTCTTTTGAGGGCTTTGATGGTCTCAATTTTGGGACAGGCAGGATGTATAGTGGGGTTTTCTTTGATAGGGAGAATTCTTTTTTCTTCTTTTCCTTGGGGTGACATGAATCTCTTAAAATTTATGGCAGGGACTGCTGTAGGAGTGACCGCGTCTGCCATTCCCATCTCTCCTATGGGATTGGGAGTGGGACAGGTAGCTTTTGGAAAAGTCTTTCACCTTTTAGGCGCTCCCCATGAATCTTATGGAATTGTGATTATAAGCGCAGCTCAAATTATTATGTTTAGCTTAAATTTAAGTGGGGCTTTGTGGTTTCTCAAATCCAAACAAAAAGCTCTGAATTAAGAGCATTTGATTCTTTAAAAGCACGTGGTTTTTTACTTTCTAAACAGCCTTATCAAGAAAATGATTTGATTGTTGATTTATTACTGGAAACAAGACTTCGAATTTCTGCAATTGTTAGAGGAGGGCAAAAGTCTATTAAGCGCTTTGGAGGAAAGCTTGAGCCCTTACAGCTTGTACAGTTTCAGTTACGAACTCCTCCTGGAAATTTTTCTTACGAAAGACTTTTCGCCTTAGAGGCAGCAGATGTTGTTGAGGTTTATTCCGGGTATAGAACTACTTGGGAAGGTTTAAGTGAAGGTCTTTTTTATACAGAACTTATGAAGGAACTTTTGTTAAAGGGAGAGAGCGAAGATTGGGTTTTTGATTCCTGCCTAAGAATTTTTAAAATTGTAAATGATCTTGTTTTAGATCGAGAGCTTCTTCTTTGGAGAAAGATTTATGTTTGGAGTTATTTTGCACATCAAATGGGATTCGGGGTTTTGGGGGAGAGGGGTCTTTTGAATGGCCTCCTTTTTGAAAAATTTGAAGTTTGGAAAGAGGTCTTGAGAGATGAGATTTTTTGCGAAAAGGCAGTCTGCTTATTAGATCAGCTCAGTGAAAATGTTTTAGAAAAAAAAATATTGCGAGATCTTTATTCAGACTGGATTCAGAGGAGTCATTTAAAGTGTCGAAGCTTAGAGCTTTTTATTTCTTAGGTTTTATATTTTTAAATTCTCAAGCTTATGGTGAAGAATCTTTAAAAAATCTTCCGCGAAAAAAAATTAAGCTTTGTGATCATGAGTTTTTGGCGTGGGTTGCAGCAACTGATGAAAGTCGACAAAAGGGATTGATGAACTTTAGGCCCCTCAAATCAAACGAGGCGATGCTTTTTATTTTTGAAAGTGAAGAGGAAAGAAGTTTTTGGATGAAAAATGTTCCGTATGATTTAGACATAGCTTTTTTTAAAAAAAATAAAAAACTTGTTTCACAAAAAACCATGAAGGGCACAAGCCCCTTAACTCAAGAGATAGCTCTTCCTGTTTATTCAAGCGAAGGCACCGCCATGTATGCTCTTGAGGTAGCTGGGGGTGGATTGAAGAAAATATCCTCCAAGTGCACACTTAAATTTAACTAACGATAGCGTCTTGTTTTTTGAGATGATTCTTTTTTTGAGGAACTTGAATTATAAATCAGGACTCCGGTTAAACCCAAAACAACAGAGCCAAGTACCCAGGGAATCCATTTTTTATGAGTAGAGCTCTCATCGTGAGATTCTCTATATATGAGAGAAGTGATATTTTTTTTGTTTTGAATCAATTGTTTTATGGAATCGAGATCTAAGGTTTTACCTTCTATGATGTTTGAATAATTAAGGTGTGTCGTTAATTGATTGTCATTTGAAGAAATCATCATTGAATCTTCGCTGTAGATATAAGTTCCTATTGTTTCACACTGAGAAGCATCAAAATAAACATGAAGGTCTAAATCTTCTTTTTTGAGTTGATGAAGGATTCGATTTTTTATGAGGGTTTCGATGTGGGACGGAGGAGAAAGATTTTGCGGTGAGTTCTGACCCATTAAAAATGCAAAGCAAAGTGATTTCATTGTGATTCCTCAGAATAAAAAATATTAGGCTTTAAAGTTGTGAGAGGTTTTTTTGATTCTTGAATTAATTCAAGATCATTCCAAAAAATTGGTTTGTGAGGTGGAATGTCTTTTTTAGCTTTCACTTTACCCATCACCTTTTCTGCTGCTTCAAAAGTAAGAGCTTCCATTTTTTGAATTTTAGAAAGAGAAAATTCATTAAAAAGAACGGGTCTTAAAAAGGCAGCTTCAAGAGGACTTCCTTTTGAAAGGGGAAGGGTTGAGGTCATAATTTCAATCTGATGGTTGGGGCTATCTTTTTCTTTTGTGCTGAGGGTTTTTAGGGCCAAAAGACTTATCAAAAGTAATGGGACAATAAAGAAACCTGTTTTTTGAGAAAAGAGAAAAGATTTTAGATTTTCCAAAGATTTTTTCTTATCTTGAGGAGATTCTAATTTAGTACTTTTGGGTTTTTCTTCTTCATGATCTTCGGGAAGCCATGAAAAGCTTTGCTCGGCCATAAAAATTTCCTTTCATATTTTTGGATCGATTGTTGATATGATTTTTCTACTTTTTC
>CAYOWH010000011.1:48266-54512 GCA_964407615.1 uncultured Bacteriovoracaceae bacterium
ATTTTTGTAATAAATTTAACTTTTTTGATTTTTTCTATGTCAACTTTCAGCCAAGAAAGAATCTCTGGACACTTTTTCATCATATCTTTAAATTTATCAAAATCTATAGATTGTTTTTCATCACCTCCAATTTTTTCAAAAGTTTCTTTGAGAGAGTTGCCATTGCAAAAAACAATTATGAAAAAAATAAGAGACACATAATTTTCTAAAATCATAATTGTTGGACTCTTTTATCTTCAAAGTGCCATTTTATTTCATCGTTAAAAGTATTGAGGCCCATGGCACCGCCAGTTTCATTTTTAATATTTCTTTGAATAAAAAATATTTTTTTATTTCTTATGTAAAGAAGTCCAGGCAGGTTACAGGGTCCTATTCCTTTTCGGACGGGTGCTCGAAATTCAGTTTTATACTCTTTGCTAAGATTTAAAAGTTTTGTCTGAGCATCGAGCATGAGAGCGTTTTGTTTGTGCTCAATCATTACACCTTGAGCTTTGATGGCTAAAGCTTGTGCTGTGTGAACAACCGATGCGCACTCAGCGTAAAGTATTTTAATTGTTTGATTGAGATTCATTGCCTCATTCATGAAACTGCAAAGCTCGTCTGCTTCTTTAGCAATTTTTTCATCTCTGTCTGAAATGTTTTTTATTTTCTTTGAATAAATCAAGATTGATTCCTGAAGAGGAATGATGATGTTTAGATATAAACAAAAAAAAACAAAAAGATTCACCATATAAAATTTACTTTTCGCAAATATATTTTCTTTGAATTAAATCTTGAGAAACAAGCTTTGAAGCTCCGCAGTTATGAGGGTTATCGTACAAAGTTGCTCGTGCTAGAAAGAATTTTTCAAGATTTATGAAACTATGTGCCCATATTTTAAAATTAATATAAGTCATTCCATAAAGAGTGAGTAAAAGTAAGGTTAACCCAGCCAAATTTTCAATTATAATTCCGCCCTTTTTGTTCATCAGCTTAATCTCCGCTTTTCGTGCTATCCGTCATGCTTCCTGTGAAGTTTCCCATATCGAGCATTTGGGTTTGTCTTTGTGTGTTTTGAGTGCCTTTAAACTCTTTTTTTTCGCCAATAATGGCAGCGTTGATTTGATCGAGTTTTCCTCTCATGTTTTTACTGAGAACTTGAACGATTCCAATAGAGGCGATGGCAATGAGAGCCGTTAAGATAAGGTATTCGGCGATTGCTTGACCGTTTTTTTTGTGCATAATTTTCTCCTTAAAGCCAGTCACCTGTGGAAACATAACGTTCAAGTTTTCCAGTAAGAGAGGCGGGTAGGTTTTGGATTTCAATTTTTTCTTGAGCTCTGATGAGGGCATACGTGAGAGCATGTTCTAACTCTCTAAGATTGCCTGGCCATGTATGAGTTAATATTAATTCAAAAGCTTCACTGCTAATTTCTACTTCGCGGGCACCTGTTTCTTGAGAAACTTTTGAAAGCAGTGCTTTTATGAGTAAGGGAAAGTCTTCCTTTCGGTCTCTTAGAGCAGGAATATAAAGAGGACAAATGTTGAGTCGATAGTAAAGGTCTTTTCGAAATTTCTTTTTTTCAACAAGAATTTCCAGGGGAACATTTGTAGCTGCTACGATTTTGCATTCAATTTTATACGGAGTTTTTCCGCCTAACCTTTCTACTTCACGCTCCTGAAGAGCGCGTAGAAGTTTGACCTGAAGTTCAAGGGGAAGGCTTTGTATTTCATCTAAAAAAAGCGTGCCCTGCTTTGCAAGTTCAAATTTACCGGCTTGTCTTTCTCGAGCCGATGTAAAAGCGCCTCTTTCATGACCAAAGAGAATGCTCTCTGCCAGAGCTTCAGGAATTGTCGCACAATTAACGGATATGAAAGGGGCTTGATCCTCAGAAAGAAGCTCTTGTTTTTTTCTTTGAGAGTGAATTTTTCGAGCAATAAGCTCTTTACCGCTTCCTGTTTCTCCAACAATCAGAACATTTAGCTTGGCCTTAAGGCTGTGATGAAGGTCTTTTTGAAGGTCGGCGGTGGCATGGCCAAGACCCCAAAACCAATCAAGGCTTTGCTTATTCTGAGAACTCACGATCTTTAGTCGAGAAGGTTTTTCGATTTCGCTTGGGAGGGCAACTAATTTTCTTACTGTGTTTTCTTTCATAAATCTCCTTTTGATTTTTTTAAAATTTGTATGTGCAATAGAGATGCCAGGTCTGAGTTCCTCCTAAAACTCTATTTGAGTGATTTGAATGATCTGAAAAAGTCCGAAAATCCGGATTTCTGGACTTTTTTAAGAAAGTTTATGAAACAAAAAACCTAAGGCTCTAGCCGCATGACAGCTTCTTCTGTATTCTAATTTCGTGGCTCGAAAAAAAGTTTCGACAACAGTCTATCTGACTGCAGAACAGGTTCGTGCTTTGAAAGATCTTCATGAGCGCACGAGGGTCCCTATTGCTGAATTTATTCGAATGGGTATAGATCTGGTTTTAGACAAATATACTGACCAACTTCCTGGTCAAATAACTCTTTTTGATTTGAATTCTCTGGGCGGACGTCCTAAAAACGTTGAAGAGTCCCCGTAAAGTAAGAGCTTATTAAATTAAAAAAAAAGAATAAATAAATGGGTCAATATAACGCAGACAATATCCGAAATTTTTCGATCATCGCCCATATTGATCATGGTAAATCCACCCTTGCTGATCGCCTGCTAGAAGCAACGGGTGCTTTAACAAAGCGAGAAATGCAAAGCCAGGTTCTAGACACCCTTGAAATTGAGCGTGAGAGAGGAATCACTATCAAGGCTCAGACTGTGCGTTTAAATTACAAAGCCGATGATGGAAAAGATTATGTTTTAAATCTCATCGATACTCCTGGGCATGTAGATTTTACATATGAGGTTTCCCGGTCTCTTGCTGCTTGCGAGGGGGCCGTTTTGGTAGTTGATGCCAGCCAAGGCGTTGAGGCTCAAACGCTTGCAAATGTTTACATGGCTTTAGATGCCAATCTTCAAATTGTTCCTGTTATTAATAAAATTGATTTGCCTTCTGCAGATGTCGACAATGCTAAAAAAGAAATTGAAGAAGTTATAGGAATAGATGCTTCGGAAGCTATTCCTGCAAGTGCCAAAGAAGGCATAGGAATTCACGAAATTCTCGAAGCAGTTGTTCAAAAGGTTCCACCTCCCAAAGATACAAGAAAAGATCCTTTGCAGGTTTTGATCATGGATAGCTGGTATGACAATTATCAGGGAGTGGTTCTTCTGGCGCGAGTGATGTCGGGAACTATTCGGGTCGGTGATCGAGTTTTCATGATGTATTCTAATGAAACGCTCAAAAATGATTCAGATGCGCCCACGTACTATCAAGTTGTTCGCTTGGGTTATTTAACCCCTAAGTTTTTAGATCAAAAAGAAGCCAATCCAGGAGAGGTTATCTTCCTTGTTTGTAACATCAAAAGTATTCGAGATGTAAGAATTGGAGATACGATCACGCACACGGAGAATCAAGCAGATCCCATGCTAAAATATGCCGTGGCACCCGAGCCCTTGCAGGGGTTTAAGGAAGTAAAGCCTGTTGTTTTTTCTGGTATTTTTCCTACCGACAGTAAAGATTTTGAAAATTTAAAAGAAGCTCTCCAAAAGTTATCTTTAAACGATGCAGCCTTAACGTTTGAACCTGAGAACTCCCTTGCGCTTGGTTTTGGTTTTCGTTGTGGATATCTTGGTTTGTTGCACATGGAAATTGTGCAAGAGCGCTTGGAGCGCGAGTTTGGAATGAACATCATCAGTACCGCACCGGGTGTTCGATATAGAGTTACCAAAACAAACGGCGAAACTTTTGAAGTTGATAATCCAGCTCTTTTACCAAAGCCTCATGAAATTGAAAAAATTGAAGAGCCCATGATTAGAGGAATTATCCATACTCCCGCTGAGTATGTGGGTTCGATTATTACAATTTGTGAATCAAGGCGTGGAACTCAAGAGCGTATTGATTACATCACAAAAGAGCGTTGTGCGGTTGTTTATAAGTTGCCTCTTGGCGAAATGCTTTTTGATTTTTATGACAAACTCAAAAGTATCAGTAAGGGCTACGCGAGTTTTGATTATGAGCTCTTGGGGCTTGAGGAAAGTCAGCTTGTGAAGCTTGATGTTTTGATTAACGGAGATGTTGTAGATGCCTTGTCTGTGATTGTTCATAGAACTCGTTCTTATGAGCGGGGACGAGATCTTACTAAAAAGATGAAGGAAGTTATTCCTCGTCAGCAATATGAGGTTGCAATTCAAGCCTCAATTGGAACAAAAGTTATTGCTCGTGAAACGGTTGGGGCTCTCCGTAAGAACGTTTTGGCAAAATGTTACGGGGGTGACATTAGTCGTAAGCGTAAACTTCTTGAAAAACAAAAAGAAGGAAAAAAGCGCATGAAATCAATTGGAACAGTTGAGGTTCCTCAAGAAGCTTTTCTTGCAATTTTGAAGGTCGAGTAAAATTTGAATTTCTAAGCGGGGTAAAAGTGAGAACGCGTATTGCTCCAACTCCCAGTGGTTATCTTCATGTCGGAAATGCTTTCAATTTTTATTTGATTCAAAAATACGCTCATCAGAAAAAGGGAAAAATTCTTTTAAGAATAGATGACTTTGATTTTGAGCGAGTTCGTGATGAATATGTTGAGGATGTTTTTAAAGTTTTAGAATGGCTTCACATTAAATTTGATGAAGGACCTCGAGATGTTCATGACTTTTACAAACATTACTCCCAAAAAAATAAACAAAATAGATACGAAAAAGTTTTAAAAATTTTAGAAGAGAAATCTCTTATCTACGCGTGTGAATGCAGTCGTAGTCAAAAAGATCGCTTTACCGAAACAGGTGCTTACAAGGGCTATTGTCGAGATAAAAATCTCAATTATTGTCCTGGCAAACACGCACTCCGTTTGAGGTGCGAAAAGGGTGATGAGTCCTGGAAAAGAACTTTGAATGATTTTGTTTTATGGACCAAAGAAAATCGAGCTTCCTATCAGCTCGTGAGTGTTGTGGAAGATGTGGAAAGTCAAATCGATTTTATTGTAAGAGGAGAAGACTTAAAAGACTCCTCACAAGCCCAACTTTATTTAGCTCATCAGTTAGGTGAAAATTACAAGGATTTTTTTCAAAAAATCGAATTTATTCACCATCCTTTAATTATTGATCGCCAAAATCCAACTCAAAAACTATCGAAAAGTTTGTGTTCCCTTTCTTTAAGCTCACTTATTCAAAGCGGTTATACTTACGAACAATTTCTATCTGAATTTGCTTGCTAAGAGAGGGCCCTAAAACTTATATCCAAGCCCATCTTATGAGATGGCATGCGCTTTTGGGAGGCCTTTTTATGTTGGGTTCCCCAGCTTATTCTTTGCAATTAGTTTCTATCAATTGTTTAGTCATGCTTCGGCCGAATGTAGTTGAAAAAAATTCTGAAACTCTGGAGCGAGAAGCATCTCTTGTTGCGTACTATCCCGATGATTATTTAGTAGGTGAAGAGCGTGATTTGGTGATTTATTTACATGGTTTTGGCTCTAAGCCTGAAAATTATGGAAACTCAGGCCTTGGTGAAACGCTCGAAAAAGAACGGAAAGAAAAAGGCATAAGCGAACCCGTTACGCTATCTATTAGTTTGGGTTCTTTTATTCTCGCAGGCGCTCAAAACCATTCACACCAAGGAACTCCTTTTGTGAGTCCAGACTTTTACTGGAAAGCGGTGATTCATTTTTTAAAAAATAATCCTCTTAAAATAAAAAACGTTTTTATGCTGGCTAATTCAGGAGGTGCTTTTTCTGCTTTTCAGATGCTCCGACATCAGCCTGAGTCTTTGCCTGTGAAAGCAGCAATGCTTCATGCTCTGCCAAGTGTGAGCGGTTCTTCACTTTTACCTCTTACGATGGAACTCATTCACAAGGATCCCCCCGGCACAACGTTGCGTGCTCAATTTGAAGAAAAATTATCTTTGATTATTAAGGACCAACACTTTTCAGAATTAAATATGACCCAAATTGAAAACCTTAAGAGTTTTCCAAAAAAAACGGCAGTTTTGATTCAGGACGGTGAGTTTGATGCCTTTCGTTACATAGATGAAAATAGAAAGATTGTAGAAGAGGCTCAGTTGCTTGGTCTTTACTTTTATCATCATATGTTGCCAGAAGGAGGGCATTTTGCTCCTTTTGATCACGATTTAGCTTTGAACTTTTTTAAAGCTATGAGTAACATTTCAAATTAATGCGACATTTGGTTTCCATCAGAGA
>CAYOWH010000012.1:0-52248 GCA_964407615.1 uncultured Bacteriovoracaceae bacterium
AGCAGCTGATTTCTAATCAGCAGGTCTGAGGTTCGAGTCCTCACGGGCGCGCCATAATTTAAAAATACAAATCAAATCAACGACTTATAATATTTCCAAAAAAAGCGAGGCTCTTTTCTCTTGAAAAGAAAATCAACTCTTAATATTGTGCATCGCACAATATGCAAAAGCCATCTATCCTCAGTCTCTTAATCGCTTTATCTCTTACTTCTTGCACAGGTATTAACTACAAAACTTTTACAAATGGGTTTTCTGGAGTTGAAGGAGAGATAAATCCCAAAACAAGAATTTTTTTGGTTTCGGGAGGTTATCCGAATGCAAATTTTGCACAAGAAATTGTTGATCAAAAAGCTTATTGGTTAAGTCAGGGATACTCAAAAGAGCAAATTGCTTGTTACTATGTTCCCCCTCCAACGGGCAATTTTATTGATGGCCGCTTCGTATCAATAAAGGATAATGAAATCAAAGACCTTGAACAATTTAACAAATTAAAAAGATCTCTTGAAGATTGCTTTATGGCTACAAGCAAATCTTTGCTTCGCCATATCGAAAGCTTAGAAAAAGAAAATCCCTCCTCAATTTATATCTACATAACAGGCCACGGAACACCTCCTTTGAAAGTTTTAAACATCAAAGAAGAACCCGTTCCTCCCTCTCTAAATGACTGGGTGCAAGTAAAAGCCTACAAGAAAAAATGGGAAAAAATTATATCTTTAGATCAATGGTCAAACACTTATTCGCTACAAATGGGAGCTGCTCGAAAAAAAAGCTTTGATACCTATTACTACAATGATCAGTTGGGTATGGCTTTAATGTTTGCTGAAGAAAACCCCAATTCGGCAGACGATTACCTCCTTACACCCAGAGGTCTTTCAAGGGCCCTCAACAAACTTCCTAACACGACTAAAAAACACATTGTTCTTCAAGGCTGCTTTAGTGGAGGATTTATTTTGCCATCCCAAAAAGCACCTGGGGGCCATACACTACAAAATGTAGAGAATTTAAATGTTCTGACGGCAGCTAGAAGTGATCGTACAAGCTTTGGCTGCGATTCTGAAAATCAAAAAACCAACTTCGGAGAAATTTACTTTAAGAATCTTCAACAACAAAAAAACAAAAACTTTGATAATACAGACTGGAAAGCTCTTCATAAGCAAATCAAAGAAGATGTGCGCGAAAAAGAAAAAGCTCTTAAAATCGAATCAAAAAATTATTCTGAGCCTCAATTTTTTTCGAATATTTTGTAAGTTGATTTGAAGTCTTAAGACAAACCAAATTGCTTGAGCTTTTCGTAAAAGCGACTTCGAGAGAGCTTGAGAGATTCGCGCGCTTGCTGCTGACTTCGTCCACTCATCGCACAAATCATTAAGCATTTTTGAAAAAGCTCAACATTCTCATCAAATCCTAAATCTAAACGGGGTGCCACAAAAGTCTGTGGAAGCGTCAGTGATTCACTCGAAGGCAAAGACTCCTTTTTATCGGAAACTTGGAAAAACTCCCTCACCTCTTCAAGGTCAATAAAAGGCATTTTACACTGCATACTCAATGAACGAACAACGCTCTTAAGTTCTCGAACGTTTCCGGGCCAATCATAATTCTCTTTCAAATATTCAAGAGCTTCTTGGGTAAAACTAGTTTTTGATTGGAACTCTTTTAAAAAATAAGGAACCAACAATTCTAAATCCGTGATTCGAGCTCTTAAGGGAGGAACTCTCACAAGAGTTGATGCTAACCTAAAATATAAATCCTCACGAAAAGTACCTTTCTTAACTGATTCATAAAGATTTTCATTTGAAGCACTTACAATTCGTCCCAAAAATTTCTTCTCAACACTTGATCCTATTTTGGAAAAGCATCGTGTCTCAACAAGTCTCAAAAGTTTTGATTGATGAGCAAGCGACAAACTCTGAACTTCATCTAAAAACAAAACCCCTTCCCCCACACTCTCCAAATAACCCTGCCGAGAGGAAGTTGAACTTGTATAGGCACCTTTTTCGCTTCCAAAAAACTCAGCTTCAAATAAGTCATGCGGTATGGCCGCAACGTTCACCGCTTTAAAAGGCCCTCCTCGGTGCAAAGCTCTTGCACATAATTCCTTTCCCGTGCCCGTTTCGCCTTCGATTAAAACATCCACAACATTAGATTGATTGCGAAGCTCAACAAGTCGTTCCTTTAAATCACAAATTACTTTTGAATCTCCAAGAATAAGTTGATTCAAGGCTTCTCTTTGCTGACGTGATTCCAAAGAACTTTCGATCAAAAGGACTAACTCATCGGCCATATGATCCTTAAGAAGATATTTTTTTGCACCCAACTGCAAACATCTTCGCATAACGGGAATATCAGCCAGACCCGACTGAATAACTATTTCTGCTTTCTTAACTTTTTTTTGAAGATCCTTAAAAAGCTCTAAACTTCCAAGACCCTCAGGATCGGCATCGTGACAGAGATCTAATAAAACTAAGTCGTACGATTTTTTATTATTCAAATCTTTTAAAAAGATTGGAAGACTTTTGTAATAATCCACTTGATGAGGTTTCAAAAAAACTTCAAGGGCCGCTACAACAATAGGATCATCTTCGATCACTAAAATTTTTGCTACAAGCGCCATCGTTCCAACGAATTAACACTCTGAAAAAAAACTTACAAATCTATTCGACTCAATGAAGGGGACTCAAAAAGACTTTGAGGAGGAATGACAAACTGTTTTATCCACATCTCAAAAGTCAAAGGTGCTTTTTTATGAAAGCGTTTTTTAAGGATTTTTTGAGCCTCTTTGCCTCTTATGGGCAAATCAGAAATCATGACTCTTTCACCTAGGTTTAACTGCAAAGACTTGGCAAAAA
This sequence comes from uncultured Bacteriovoracaceae bacterium, assembly GCA_964407615.1. Classification (GTDB taxonomy): domain Bacteria; phylum Bdellovibrionota; class UBA2428; order UBA2428; family UBA2428; genus CANIGN01. Next base: position 2,847 of record CAYOWH010000012.1, read on the forward strand.
CATACCAAACAAGCTCACTACAATAGTCAAAATCATCTTTATGAACACCGTCACGACTTAAAAGAAAAAATAAATCATAGAATTTGCCGACACGACTTAATCCCACTTGAAATAACAAAAGAGCTTGTTCCTCTGTGATTTTATTCTTGAGCCTCAAAAAAGCTTTTGGTTTAGATTCTATAAACTTTTCAAGAGGTGTGAATTGAACGCGAGTATTAGCCTCAAGAACATACCAACGACCCTTTTTTTCTTGAGAATTGACGAGTTTCCATTCCTTTCCTTCTGATACTAATCGAAATAAAATTCCCACATGAGTCCAACGTGTTTGGGTTACCTCTTCCAGAGCTTTTGATTGAGGACTCGTGGATCGAATAAAAACAATATCTCCATTCCTAAAAGAAATATTTTTGATGTTTCTCGAAGTACTTCTAAGATCTGTTTTTTGATAAATTCCCTTTGAAAGAGGCGGCAGAGGAAGTGCAGGTGTTCCTATTTCTTCTGCCAAAACACTTTTAACAATAAATAGAAATACAAATACTAGAACTCGTTGCATAGTCGCTTTATAGGCGAGAGCATCCTAGAATCCAAATCAATTTCCTTGATTCAGAGCTTTTAAAAATGACTCAAATTGTTTGAGATGAGGAACAAAATAGCGTGGTGAAAAACTTTGTAACAGCTCGGGACTCTTAAAGCCCCACCCCACAGAAAGAGATTCGAATCCAGCTTCTTGAGCAGAAACGATATCCCGCTCTTCATCTCCTATATAAAATTTTTTTAAATAATTATTTTTTTTTACAAGCTTTTCAAGAGCCCTCTTTTTAGACCACAAACCAATGCCCCCTTGAATCGATGTGAATAAATTTTCAAGACCTTCAGATCTTAAAGTCTTTACAATTTTTTCATGAGAATTTGTTGAAATAATATGCAAATCAAAAACTCTTCGATCAAGAGAATTCAATAAAAAAGGCATTCCCGAATAAAATTTTAATTCTTTCGATGAATTCCTAAGATAGGAGCGTGAGAAACGTAGCAAATTAAAAAGCTGAAAAGGTCCTATCTTCATTTTTTTAATCAGTTCTTTTGCAGAGTTATTTCTCAAATCATCTACAGAGGGGAGCCTAATCTTGAGTTTTTGGCAGCTATACCGCATGGCCGCAAAAACTTCCTCGTGACTCTCGACTAAAGTGCCATCAAAATCAAAGGCGAGCAAAATAGTTTTTTTCATCGCGCTCTTTATGAATCCAAATTTCTAAAAAATTTTCTTCATCAATTTTTACCTTTTCATTCAAAATTAAATTTCTTTGTAAAAATGGTAAAAGGTTATCGATAGCACCTGGTATGTTTTGTTGGTTCACATAACGCCAAACCTCATCCACACATCCTTGCACTAAAAAATCTCGACTCAATCGAGGCCCTGCTTCAAGAGCCACATTGATGTACTTCTTTTGAACATAAAGTTGCTTTAAACTCTCCTCTAAATCTTTCCATTCGTAAATGCTGACCATAGAGGGATGCTCAGAAAGTTTTCCTTTTACTGCAAAATGCGTTTGACGAGTGAGAATTGCAATATCAGGTTGTCTTTCTGCTAAGTCTCCATTCTCGAGTCGAACCGTCAATGCTGGGTTATCGTCGCGCACAGTTTTACCACTCGTTATAAGACAATCTATCTTCGACCTTAAATTCATGGCATGCATGCGTGAAGCAAGACTTGTAATCCACGGATCCCCATCTATTTTCTTCCAAACATGATTGAAGCTTGTTGCCATTTTGAGATACGTGAAGGGACGCTGAAGTTTTTGTGCCCATAGCCAATCACGATTTAAAAGATATGCTTCGGACTGACGAGTCCCCTCGAGAACTTTAATGTTTTGTTTTCTTAAACACTCAATCCCCTTTCCCTTAACAAGAGGATTGGGGTCAGAAAACGGAACAATCACCTCAGAGATACCAGCCTGAATCAAAGCTTCTGTGCAAGGAGGTGTTTTTCCTGTATGAGAACAAGGCTCAAGTGTAACGGCTATTCGCGCCCCTTGAGTTTGAAGCTTTCTTTTTTGACATTCTTCCAAAACAACACGTTCTGCATGAGGCCCCCCATATAAGGAATGAAACCCCGTAAGGACTTCGCCACTTACGAGTTCTATTGCCGCTCCCACTCGAGGATTAGGGCGCACTTTAACAGTGCTCTTTTCTGCCTCTTTTAAAGCAAAATGCATTAACTCGTCTGGACTTAATTTAAACATCATAAAGTATTTACGCGCCTTAAGTGCCGTAGTCACCCACGGCACCTTTGCGCCTCACTAGAAAACCCCGCACGAACCCCTCCGTTCAGGTTTTCTAGAACCCTCATCCCCAGCGATATTTTGTACCGCTCCTTTATTTATTTTGAATTCGAAACTGTAGAAGAACAAGATCCTACTAAATTTAAACTCCCCAATTTAAACTTTTTATTGTCCCTAAGTCTGAGTTTAGCAGTGTTCTGTAAAACTTTAAGACCCAAAGGCATGGAGTTGCGACTCGAGTCGTCGTAAATTGGTCAAGTGAAAGATATTCTTAGTTCTGTAGAACCCCAGATTCTTTTTGAAAACACAAATCTTCTTATTGTTTTTAAACCTAGCAATTTACTGAGTGTCCGGTCTCGTTTTCATAAAGAAAACCCCCTTCCTAACCTCATCGATCTACTTTCAAATAAAACAAAAGGTATGCTCTTACCCGTTCACCGTCTTGATTTTGAAGTTGCTGGACTCGTTCTTCTTGCGAAAAACAAAAACTCACAATCCCAACTCTCATCCTATTTTGAAAAAAGACTCCTCAAAAAAACATATAGGGCTCTTAGCCTAGAGAGTGACCTTCAACTTTTTACAAAACTTCCCTTTGAGATTGAAAAAATCAACCTTCAAAAAAATACTTATTTTGAATGGAAAAGCAAAATTTTGAGAGGAAAAAAACGAAGTTACAGTTCTCCCGAAGGAGACAATGCGGTCACGGAAGCCTCCTACCTAGGGAGCGAAAAAATTCATAGTTTCAAGATCCACAAATGGGAACTCCACCCTCTTACCGGACGTTCTCATCAACTGCGTTTTGAAATGGCACGACACAGCCATCCTATCGTAGGAGACAACCTTTATTTTGCTCCCCTAGCGCCATCCTATAAAAAAGGGATCGCTCTTGTTGCTCAAAAGCTAGACTTCTCAAATTGCTCAAACTATCAATCTCTGGGACTGAACGCAGAATTTTCACTCGCTATCAACTGGAGTTCTATTCTTGAACAGATTGTACTGAGGGCTGAAGAGTCCATTGCGGGAGGGGCATCAAAATCTTCTCGCGCCTAAATAATTCGTCTATTTTAATTCTCAAATGAGAAGCCAACATCTCTCGATCGGCAGGACTATAAATTCTAACAGGAAACTTAATTTCTAATTGAATCGAAGAATCCGTAAAGCTTCGAAGCTGAAGCAGAAGTGGCAAATCTTCTACAGACTGAGGAATGTCTTTGATGTTTTCTCTCAAAAGATTTTCTAGATTTTTTAAATTTGTTCCGTACTGAACACCAATGAGCGCCACAACATAAAGGGGTGATCCTGGCTTGCCCCAATTCACGACTGCTTTTTCAAGCAAAAAACTGTTTGGAACAATAACCTTACGAGACATTCCCACTTCAATGTGTGTCGCTCTCATTCCAACATCAGTCACCCGACCGAAATACCCTTCAATTTCGATAAACTCTCCAACTTTTACAGGGGCTTCAAACAGAAACATCACACCACTCATAAAGTTGTTCACTAAATTCTGACTTCCAAATCCCACACCGAGAGCAAGAGCTCCCCCAATCAACGTAAAAATAGTGAGAGGAACGTGAGCAATTTTTAAAACGAGCAGAGAAACAAACAAGCTTAAAATATAAAAACTCACAGAAGACCAAAGATGCTGCGAAGAAGGGGTCATCTGAAATCGCCTAAAAACTCGTTGAGTCACTCTTTTACTCAGCCATTTTGCAATCGCAATTCCGACAACCAAACAAACAAGAGCGACGACAATAGTTCCAACTGTTACACGATCTCCAGCCGCAGTTGTGACCACTTCGAAATTCCAAAAATCTTGCCAAGGAGAGGCAATTTTTTTACCAACATTAAGGGGGTTAACCACCTCTTTCATTTCGTTTTTCAAATCATTCATCGCTTCAAGCATTTAAAGACTCTTTTCTTCAATTTTTAATTGTGATTGAGGAAGAGGTATTTCAAGATCCATCACCTTCTCTCCACTTTGAATATCAACGATGTAAGCATTTAAAAAGAGATCTTGACCTCTCATTAAAAAATCTAAAGAACCATAATTTGTTTTGTTCCAAAGATTTCCGACTCTGTAAGGATTGTATTCAACAGCTCCCAAGTAGGAGTGAGTAAGTCCGCTCGAAGTTAATTCGTAGAGGCTATTTCCAGAACCTAAATCGTATTTTGCAAATTCTGCAAAATGCCGATCCCCGCTTAAAATAATTTTTGCGGGAACTTTGCTTTCTTTTAAAAGACCTATGAATCGCTCACGAGATTTTGGAAAATTAGACCATTTTTCAAAAGAATGCCGATCACTTAAAAATTGTGTTCCAGAGGCAAAAAGAAGCACTGAAAAATCATCAGATTCTTTCAACTCTTTTTCTAACCAGGCCCACTGCTCTTCTCCCAGCATATCTCCGTTAGTTTCTTCGTAGGAGCCACCTTCTTTCTTCAAAGGATCTCGAAAAGTTCGCTCATCAAGGATGATTAATTTTACCTTTTGACCCACAACTGACCATGTCTCACTTCGATAGATTCCTTTTTGATTTCTAAAAGCGCTAGAGGAGGGAAATCCCATGAAATCCCAAAATAATTCTCGGCTTTGATTTTTGAGAGGATACTCAGAGCCCGCATCATTCTCTCCATAATCATGATCATCCCATGTGCCAGTGATTTGAACCTGAGAACTAAATTTTGAATAATGAGGATTTGTAAGGAGTTTTTGATACTTTGACTTAAAAAGATCTAAGTCTTTTGTGTCAGCATAAATGGCATCGCCCAACCAAATCCAAACATTCGGGTTTTTTTCGAGAATTTTATTCCAATAACTTTGATCTTCCTCTTGATCACTGCACGATCCAAAAGTTGCACGAAAAGCTAATTGACCCTCTTCTTTGACTACAAGAGGTTTTCCTTTTGTGGCGCATGCTCCTAGACTCAAAAGGATAGCTGATTTCAAAATGAAAACTAAATTTTTATTTATCACTTATTCTCCTAGTATGAAGCTATTCACGCACTCCTATCAAGCCCTTCAAATAATCTCCCTCTGGAAAATTAGAAGAACGCAAGTGATCTGGAGGAAGAGAGAACTCGTGAAGGATTCTTGTTTGACACCCTGAAGCTAATTGAGCTTCCTTTAAAAGTTCTGCAAGTTCGCTTTTGCTTAAATGAAAAGAACAAGAAGAAAAAACAAATATTCCTTTGCTTTTTAACGCTTTTAAACTTCGAGTAAAAACCTTGAGGTAAGCTCTTCGACCCGCAAAGTAATGTTTTTTAGATTTAATTAAAGCTGCCGGGTCACAGACAACAAAATCAAACATATTTGACCAAGGCCACTCTGATTCAACTAAATCTAGTTTTGTTTTATCAGCTTCAATTTGAAACTGTGAGGCATTTTTAAGAGCTGCTTGAAGTGCACTCTCAGAGGCATCGGAAAAAAACACCTGAGGCTTTAAATTCTTCAACTGGAGCTCACGGGCCAACCCCAACCCCCACTGTCCACAGTAGCAAAAAGCATCTAAAACTTTAGGAGAAGGCGTTTCTAATTTTGAGTATTTGATTAAATTCCTCAACCATTCAACGTTTTTTCGTTGGTCTAAAAAAAATCCTCCCTTTTGTCCTTCAGTGAAACTGACAAAAAAGGGAACAAGCTCTCCTTGGTCGACTTCAATCTTAACTTCTGAACTAAGCTTTCCCTCAACTTCAACCTCACGTAGATCTAAACCTTCCAACTCACGAGAGCGAGAGTCTCTTCGAACAATCAAAGATTGAAGCTCAGTAATATGTGAAAATTTTTCTTTAAGTTGAGCAAGTGTGAACTGCTGAAAAAGACGTTCCATTCCCGCCGAATGAATATGAAAAACCCAAAAAAGATTCGATCCAGAATGAAATTCATCTAACACAAGCCCCGGAGTTCCATCGACCTCTCCGTGTAAAATTCGACGACTTCCTCGAAGGCCTAATTTTTCACGCAAAGCACGTCTTTCCGAAATTTTTTGAGCCAGCCATTCTCCATCAATTTCTTTTTTGATGGGCCCCAAAGACCGAAAAGCAATCAAACTTGCGGAATTTCCAAAACCTCTTGCTAAAAAAGAACCTGATCGGTCATGTAGATCAACAACTTCACCCTTTTCAATTCCTTTGACACTTTCCAGTTCGTTCGAGAATACCCAAGGATGGCCACTTTCAAAACGACGAAGAGCTGTTTTTTTGAGAATCCATTTTTTCATCTTTGAGTCACTGCTCTTTCTTCTAAGATTTCCCGCCATTCAAAGGGAGGCTCCACAAGTCGCCTCGTTTGAAGATTTAAAAAACCCATTTTAAAAATTGCCCTGCATGCAACTTCACCCATGGAATTGAGAATATCTTGCTCTTGGGTAAAGAGTCGCCCCAACTTGAATTCACGCTTAGATTTGATGACGATCTCTTCTTTTGCTTTGAGCTCTCTTAAAAACTGAATATTGATCTCAAGAACAATCGGTCCCACTCCAAGTTTTTGAACCAAATCACGAGTGCCCCCAAATTTTTCAATCCAGTCCCACCGAGCAGCCTCAAGTATTTGCAAATACTGGGCATTATTAACATGACCATAGAGATCGACATGCTCAGGAAGAATTGATGTTCTAAATTCGTGCGTGAAAATCATCGCTAAGAATCGTATATCAAGTTGTATGTCGATTAAATCTTATTTTCCTACTTTCATCTACGAAGATCGTCTTCTAAAAGACTCTCAGGCACTTAAAAAGCTTCTTAAAAACCTTCAAAGCGACGCACTCAAAATTTTTGAACAAGACAAAGGGGGACAAAACTGGTCCGAAAGAAACTATTCAAACGGATACACGAGTTACTCATCTTTTGCGAACCTTCATGAGATAAATTCGACCTTTATCGATTTAAAAAATCACATCGATAAACACGTGCAGAAATTTGCAAAAGGGCTTGGTTTTTCAAAAGAAAAGTCAGCCATGCGAAGGCTTACAATGCAAAGCTGCTGGCTCAATATCATGCCCCCTAAGGCAACACATTCTCTTCATCTTCACCCCTTGTCTGTTATAAGCGGAACATTTTACGTCACCGTACCCAAGGGAAGCGGTGTTATTAAATTTGAGGATCCACGCCTTTCAAAAATGATGGCTTCTCCCGAGCGGCAAGATAAATTTTATTCTGCATCTTTTGCGCGTTACGTTCCTCAAGCAGGTCATCTAATTTTATTTGAAAGTTGGCTTCGTCATGAAGTTGAAACCAACACAGGAAAAGAAGATCGCATTAGTATCAGTTTTAATTATTCCTAATTTTTTAAGTTTTTTAAAAGTCCGTGAACTTGTAAATTGAGAAACATTGATTAAATTTATTTCTGAGGAGATTTTTAAAATGGCAAAAAAAGCAAAAAGCTCAAAGAAAAGTTCAAAATCTAAAGGCGGAGAAATGCTCGTCATTGCAAGCAAAGCAAAAGCAGCTCTCAAAAAAGCTGGATGCAACACTGCAAGTGGCGCTCTTGAGGCTCTCAGCCAAGTCGTTCATGATCAAATTCAACAAGCTGCTGCGCGCGCTAAAGCAAACGGCCGTAAAACAGTGCGTGATTACGATTTTAACATCTAGCCCTAAGAACTAGACTCCAAGACTCAATTCCTTTAGGTTTAAGAAATCCCTATGGAAACTTCTTTTACCTTTGATGATGTCTTGCTTGTTCCAAGTTACAATCACTACGAATCGCGAAAGCACGTTGATATTTCGGTCACTGATAGAATCGGAAAATTTAGCCTGAAACTTCCCGTCATCACTTCCAACATGGATACGATCACGGAAGATAAAATGGCTAACTTTATTGGAGAAAAAGGCGGCATGGGGGCTCTCCACCGCTTTTGCTCCATCGAAGAAAACGTTGAAATGTTTAAAAAATGTAAGCACCGTGCGTTTGTCAGTATTGGTTGTGGACCAAAAGACATTGAAAGAGCCGCTGCTCTTCGGGACGCAGGAGCCGAATATTTCTGCCTTGATGTCGCTCATGCTCACGCTCGTTACGTGGGACGTACCATCAAAAATCTTCGTGAACTTCTCAAAGACAACGCCTGCATTCTTGCAGGAAACGTCGCAACTTACGCAGGTGCCGACTATCTAGCGTCTTGCGGAGCTGACCTTATCAAGGTTGGAATTGGTGGTGGAAGCGTGTGCACAACTCGCATCAAAACAGGATTTGGAATCCCCACTCTCACTTCAGTAAAAGAATGCGCTAAAGTTGATCGTTCTATTGTGGCTGACGGAGGAATTCGTTTTGCAGGAGATATCGTCAAAGCTCTTGCTTTTGGTGCAGATTTCGTAATGATTGGCGGCATGCTCGCTGGGACAAGCTCAACTCCTGGAAATCCCATCACAGTCGACGGAAAAAAAGTAAAACAATACCGAGGGATGGCCAGCCGCGAAGCTCAAGAAGATTTCATCGGAGAAATGACCGAATGGAAAACAGCCGAAGGAGTTGCCACAAACGTACCCTATCGTGAAGACGAAGATAAAATCATTGCAGATATCGTAGGCGGACTCCGAAGTGGTTTAACTTACGCAGGAGCTGCCAACGTTCGTGAATTGCAACGTAAATTAAATTACGTTCTTGTGACACCTGCGGGACGCCACGAGAGTTTGCCGCATAAAACGCTGTAAAAACACTAAATCATAATGGCAAAACTCTTTGAGCCTTTCACATTAAGAAAAACATCATTTAAAAATCGGATCGTTGTTTCTCCCATGTGCCAGTACTCGGCTATTGAGGGCGTTCCCAACAACTGGCACCTTGTTCACCTAGGAAGTCGCGCTGTGGGAGGAGCCGGGCTCGTGATTGCTGAAGCCACCGGAGTTTCTCCTGAGGGAAGAATCAGCCCAGGCTGCACTGGCCTTTGGAATGAAACACAACTTGAAGCATGGAAGCCCATTGTTGAATTCATTCAAGAACAAGGATCACTTGCTGGAATTCAACTTGCTCACGCGGGACGAAAAGGGTCCACAGCAAAACCCTGGGAGTCAGAAAAAAATAAAATTGTAAAAACTCATGCGGGCGGATGGATACCCGTGGCTCCCTCAGCCCTTCCCTATGACAGCGAAAGTCCTGTTCCTCACGAATTAAGCAAAAGCGAAATTAACAAGCTTCAGGAAAATTTTTTACAATCTGCTCAAAAAGCGCTTAAGGCTAATTTTGATGTCATTGAAATTCATTCCGCACACGGATACCTTGCCCACGAATTTCTATCGCCTTTGAGCAATAAGCGCACAGACGAATACGGAGGAAGCTTTGAAAATCGCAGTCGTTTTTTACTTGAAATCACCCAACAGCTAAGAAGTTTTTGGCCGCAAGAAAAGGCTCTTTTCGTGCGTATTTCCGCAACAGATTGGGTTGAGGGCGGATGGGATCTCACTCAAAGCCTAGAGCTTTGTAAAAAATTAAAAGAAATTGGTGTAGATTTAATAGATGTATCTTCTGGCGGCCTTAGCCCTCTTCAAAAACTCAAAGTAGAACCCGACTACCAAGTTCCCTTCGCTGAAAAAATTCGCAACATGGCTTCTATTCCTACAGGCGCCGTTGGTATGATCACGGACCCTCTACAGGCTGAAAAAATTCTTCAAGAAGAAAAAGCGGATCTTGTATTTTTGGCTCGTGAGTTTTTGCGTGAGGCCTACTGGCCCAAGCTTGCCGCTCAAAAACTTGGAGTCAAAATCCCTACGCCCAAACAATATTTACGTGCGTGGTAAGCGAAAAATTCATTAAAAAAACATTAAATCTGAACTGACCTCTCGCTAAAAGACGTTTAAGATGAATTCATGCTTGAAACAATTTCAACTAATAAAAAACAAGATTTTAAAGTAAAAGATCTTTCTTTGGCTGAATGGGGTCGAAAAGAGATTCAAATTGCTGAAACCGAAATGCCGGGTCTCATGGCTCTTCGTGAGGAATACAAAGGCAAAAATCCTCTCAAAGGAGCTCGCATTGCGGGTTGCTTACACATGACCATACAAACAGCTGTTTTAATTGAAACGCTTGTTGAACTAGGAGCTGAAGTTCGTTGGAGCTCTTGCAATATCTTCTCAACTCAAGATCATGCTGCTGCAGCGATCGCTGCAAAGGGAATTCCCGTTTTTGCTTGGAAAGGCGAAACTCTCGAAGAATACGATTGGTGTATTGAGCAAACCATCAAATGGCCTGACGGTGGCGAACTCAACATGATTTTGGACGATGGGGGTGACCTCACCAACCTTCTCCACGACAAATATCCCGAGATGTTGAAAAATGTTCGTGGTCTTTCTGAAGAAACAACAACAGGTGTTCGAAGACTTTACCGTCGCATGAAAGAGGGATCGCTTAAGATTCCTGCTTTCAATGTGAATGATTCTTGTACAAAAAGTAAATTCGACAACCTCTATGGCTGCCGTGAAAGTTTTATCGATGCAGTTAAACGTGCAACAGACGTGATGATTGCCGGTAAAAAAGTGATTGTTTGTGGTTATGGTGACGTAGGCAAAGGTTGCGTTCAAGCTGCCAAAGGCCTTGGCGCTTATGTGGAAGTTACAGAAATCGATCCTATCAACGCACTTCAAGCAGCGCTTGAAGGCTATAAAGTTGTTTCCATGGATGAAGCCTGCAAATACGGCGATATTTTTGTTACCGCTACAGGAAACAAAGATGTTATCACTCGTGCACACATGGATCAGATGAAGCACCAATCTATTGTTTGTAACATTGGTCACTTTGATAGCGAAATCCAAGTGAATAATCTTTTTGAAGATAAAAAACTTAAAAGAACAAACATCAAACCTCAAGTTGATCAAGTTACTTGGCCCAACGGAAAAACGATCACAATTCTCGCGGAAGGTCGCCTCGTGAATCTTGGTTGCGCAAGTGGGCACCCTAGCTTTGTGATGAGTGCTTCCTTCACAAACCAAGTCATTGCTCAAATTGAACTTTGGCAAAACTCAAAAAATTACAAAAACGAAGTGTACGTACTTCCCAAACATCTTGACGAAAAAGTTGCAAGACTTCACCTCGACAAGCTGGGTGCAAAGCTCACTAAACTCACCCCAGAGCAAGCGGAATACCTTGATATGAAGATTGAGGGACCGTACAAGCCTGACAATTATCGTTATTAAGATAATTTAAAGTTTCTAAGTCAGCTAAAAGCTGCAAGAAAGTTTGAGTGATGAACTCAAATTTATCTTGCAGCTTTTTTATTTTGATTGTTTTCTCAAATTTGTACCCTAATCATTTAAAAGCCTCTTCAGAAATCCCCCAAAGTCTAGGCCTTGTTAACGTAGCAAATTTAGATTCCAGTTTAAAAATAGATATGGCCTATTCGACGAAAATAAATTTTACAGAAAAAAAAGTAACAGGTTACCTCAAAAATATTTGCTACCTCAAAGAAAAAGCGGCTCTCGCTATTGTTAGAGTCAACGATATTCTCAAAAAGCAGAGCCCTGCTTATCGATTAAGCTTAAGAGACTGCTGGAGACCTCATCGCGCTACCCTCAATATGATTGAATGGGCAAAACAAACAGATGAAAAAAAGCTTTTCTTTAGCGATTTAAATGATTTTCAAAAAAACACTTTTCAAGATCCTCAATTATTTGAAAAGGGAATTCTACGAACAGAACGACTTCTCGAACTAGGATACCTCTCGAGTCTTTCAAATCACAGCCGAGGAAGCACTGTAGATTTAGAAATTGAAGTTTACAATGAAGACACAAAAGGTTGGACAACACTCGAGATGGGAACAAAATTTGATACGTTTGCTCCCAGCTCAGCTCACTTTGCAGATTTAGGAAACCCCATCAATCAGCGCAGAAGCCAGCTTAAACAACTCATGAATCAACAAGGATTTGCCTCTCTTGCGAAAGAATGGTGGCACTGGATTCATCAAGCTTCTAATGAAGGCCCCATCTTAGACGGAGAGATCCGCTGAAGACTCAAGGTTTTTTTGAGTATCAGATCTTTCAGCAGCTAAACGATGGCGCATAAAAGAGGGCAGGAAAAAACACGCGTAATGAATTTCACTGTTGTAGTAGTAAAAATTAATTTTTGATTTAAGTGCTTTTTCTCGATCAAACTCCTCAACGGGATGATAATTGTCGCTAGCGTATGCAAAAGTTCGCAAAGAAGCTTCACTTGAAAACCTTGCAGAATTATAAAAAAAGATTTTTGAAAAAGAATTAACAAGCTCCGCTTTCAAAAGACGCTGATCTTCCGCTTTAGTAAGAGGACAAGGAGCTTCACAAACAAAAACCCCACCTGGAGCCAAAAGATCTTTCATCTTAGAAAAAAGTTCCTCTCTTTTTTCTAAACTTTGTGTTTGAGAAATTAAAATAACATCATACTGATGCTCGGGCTCCTGAACAAAATCGCGTAGACTCTGAACTTTAAAAGAAAGTCTTGGATCTTCAGCAAAGGCTTCAAGATTAAGTACTTCCTTATGAACAAGCGTGCATTCCTGGACAGATTCATGTTTTAAAACTTCGCGAATAATCGACAAAGTAGAATCTCCGGCAACCAAAACCCTGAATGGATTAGGATGAATAAAGAGAGGAACGTGTGAAAACATTTCTCCAAAGATAGAAAGATCCTCATTCTTGTAAGGCTCCTCCTCTGTAAGACGAGGAGTCGCTTCAATCACGGAGCTTTGTGAAGCAACATGCGCAGTGGAATCCGTAGTCGATTGATGAGTGATTGATTTAGATATTTCAATTTCTTCCAAGACACTTTCTTTAAAAGATGTTTGAAAATCAAAATACTGAAGCAAGAACCCATTTGCTAAACGTTTACTAGCAACATTCTTTAGTTTTAAATCTTCGCTGGTATTAAGTAAAAACTCTTTATGCGGTGAAAAAGCAACAAACTGAAGAGATTCAGGTTGAAACAAAGAAAAGCACGCTCCTAAAAGCTTTTCTGCTCCAAACTCGGTAAAATTTGTTTCGAGACAAGCCAAGGAAGCCCTTTCACGAGGAGAAACGTGAAGCGTAAAATACTTATCTCCTTTCATGGCATTCAAAGAATAACCAAAAGGTTGAAAACTAAAATCCTGAACATCAAATGAATCAAAAAAACCCTTAAACCCCTGATTCTCTGAAATGACTTTTCGAACACTCGCTTTATCAAGCGAAAAAACTTCTTGAAATTTTGAATCAAGTTTATGGATTAAAACTTCAAAAGTAGCCTCAGAATTTTTTAGTAGAGTTGCGGGTCTATCCATATAGAAAAGCGAAACCTGATGAGAAGTACTTTCACCTAAATTAATTAAAGTTCCTGGGATGTACCGAGAAAGACTTAAAACTTCCTTGAGAAAAGTACTCTCGTAAGAACAACCCCTCACCTCGTAAAAAAAACTATCTATCTCATCAAGTTTAAAATTTGAAAGAATAAACTCTACTACCGGGACAAGAGAACTCTGACCCGAGGTCATCAAAATAAGTTTTTGAGGAAAAACAAAAAGGGAAGATTCAGAAAGTATATAACTATCACACAAGGGAGAGTTCACGGAGGAAAGGATTCTCACCTTCGCTTTGCTTGCAAGAGTCTCCCAAAAAGATCGTGGAAGAATTTTTAAAGACTTGGCACCTTGTTTGAAAGTGATCTCAATTTTTTTTTCTACATTTTTAAATGACATAGACACCCCTCTTTAAGAGAAATTATTTTAGACTTTTTGATTTTTGTAATTTTTCGAGAGTCACAATAGCAATTGTCATTCTTGAAATACAACAAAGCTTGCCCTCAACTTCTAAACGCGTTTCCCAAACTTGAGTCGCACGCCCAATGTGAAGAGCTTTAGCAGTTCCTATAACCGTCTTTCCTTCAGGCGCTACACGCAAATGATTCGCATTGATTTCTAAGCCAAGAGCCGCAAAGCGACTTTGGTCGACGCACATATTCGCAGCTGCGCTACAAAGACTTTCTGCAAGCATCACGCTTAAGCCGCCATTAAGAATACGCATAGGTTGAACAGTCCGATGATCAACCGTTAGACTGCCTTTAAGATAGTCATCGCCGATTTCGGTAAACTTCATTCCCAACCATTCAAAGGCTGTTTTCTCGGCTCTTTTCGCTAAATCCTCAAGACTGACATCTTTAAACCATATCGCCACATATTGATTAAACACCGATTTCAAGAGAGTGTGAATATTGTGACGATAAACTTTGCACAGAGCACTTGATGTTGAAACGGCGGGCCAAACTACTTCTGATGTCGTAATTTTTTTCATTTTTTTCAAATTCGTCTGGTGGCAAATAAAGCGCTGAAAAGGTTAATTTAAGGAGGACAATAACCTTACTTAATTTAATAATTTCTCAATAATTTCTTTGTTTTGTTCATAAAGTCTTAAATCTTCAACATCTCCTATATCAAAGTGATGAAACTTATCCCAAGTCCGATGTATAGAGGGGCCGTACGAATTGCTTGAACCACGTTTTTGTTTTTTTGACCAAGCTTCTCTTGACTGAACATAGTAATGATTGATTAAAAAAAAAGGATTTTTGAACTTTTGAAAGTTTGCAAAATCAACTTCTGTTCCCTTTTTTAATTTATGATGATGAACGCCAAAAGTTTTTAAAAACCTTGAGGCAACAACTGATTTCTTGTACACACCGGAACCCGTAAATCTTTTAGAGTGTGCTCTTTTAGTAAAACCTTGAACAACTGATTTAGGTTGAACCAATAAATCATTTGACGAAAAAAAAAGCCACCCAACGCCAATCTGAGAAAAATGCTCTAAACGCTTAAGAATTTTTTTTAAATCCACATCAAAGGGACTAAAAAGAAACTCATCCATATCGAGAATAGCAAACCAATCAGTCTCACGAGCTTTATCTAAAAAAAAAAGATTGTATAGAACTTCCTGCCTGTTAGTAAAATGTGGAAAGTCACTTGAGTCGTAAACAGTTACAAAACCAGAATCCAAGTAAGGTTTCAAAATATTCCAAAAATCATCTGTACTTCCATCGTTAATCATATAAATATGATTTGCCCCGTGAAAAATGTAATGCTCAACCCATTCTCTAAGAATATGTGATTCATTTTTAAACATTACTCCAATTGAAAAATAGTATTTTCTTTTTAAATATACCTTATTGAAAGACAAATGCTCTACAATAAGTTTTTTTCCAACTATTAAAGCCTCGATTCTGGTTTTTAATTTAACCCAATGTAAATTTCTGCAGATTCTTATATTTAAAAAAAACCCATACCAAAACCATTTTTTCAAATTGTAATAAGAAAAAAGATTTTTATCAAAAGTCAACCTCAAAAATGAAATCCAATAAAAAAGACTTTGGTTTCTCAAGAAGGAAATATAAACTTTTTTTTTTCTTCTTAAAACACTCAAAAAATCGCTAACTCGTTTCATTGTTATCGCCACATATTGATTAAACACCGATTTCAAGAGAGTGTGAATATTGTGACGATAAAAATTAACTCTCGGCCACAAACGCTACATGTAATCGTGCGCTTCTCAAGCCTTGGTGATGTCGTTTTATGCTCGGCTTTTTGTGAAAAATTAAAAAAAACCTTCCCAGATTCGGAAAGTCTTTTTATCACTCACAAGAAAAGCCAAGACATTCTTTATTCATTCAAAAGTCAGCCTTCTCAAATTTGGGGCTTAGACGGAAGTTCTTTTTCGTTTTTTTTTCAGATTCTTCAAAGACTTAAAAAAGAATACTCCCAAAAGAAACCTCAAGAAGTAATTATTTATGACTTGCATGGAGTACAAAAATCTTTCTTCACAAAGCTTGCATTTTTTATTTTTTCATTTTTAAACAACATCAAATATAAATCTCTTAAGAGCCCCAAGTATTCCTTACGACGGTGGCTTTCCGTAAAACTTAAAAAAGACCTACTCCCTCATCGCTTCATCTATCTGGAACATCAAAAACTCTTAGAATTTCCTGAAAATTTTCAGCCTCAACTCCAAGTTCATCAAAAATATTCTGAAATCAAAAAAATTCTTCTAGCCCCCGACAGCCAACATTGGAAAAAAAGATGGTCAATCCAGCACTGGGAAAATTTTATATTAAAAGCTGCTAAGGAATTGCCTGACTTTGACTTTACTCTTGTAGGGGGTCAAAACGTCTTTCCTCAAGATCTTTTAGACACTTTGTCGGAAAAACTTGGAGCTCGTTTTAAAAATCGACTGGGGAATCTTCCTTTGAGTGACCTTTCTCGTATCGCCTCCGAACACCAAGCCTGTGTGTGTAGCAATTCCGCGTGGCAACATATCGCTGAAGCTGCGAATTGTCCTGTTGTCACTTTGGCTGGACCAATCGTTCCAGGCTTTGGTTTTTCACCTTGGAATCCGCGATCAACAGAATTGTCAGTCCCTCTCAACTGTAGGCCTTGCACAAAGCACGGAGACGGCAACTGTCCGTTTAAGGGTCCGCGCTTTCATGCTTGTATGAAAGAAATTACTCCTGATAAAGTACTTTTAGCTTTAAAGGAATTAGTGAATTGATCTCTCTTTTTTTTAGTTTTCTTTACAAAGCCTTGGAATTTTTTTCTCTCAATATTTTCGCAACTCACAAAGTGACTCTCGGACTGGATTACCGAAAAAGATGGAAAGAGTTTTTAAAAAACAATACTTCTCCAAGCCCTGCACTCTGGATTCATGGAGCAAGCGTTGGAGAACTAGAGGATCTTGCAAGCTTTTTTTTAAATGAAGAACTACTAAAACATGCGCACTATTCTTTTGATCAATTGATCGTTACCAGCTCATCTCCTTCAGCTGAATCTTTTTTACTCAAAATTCAAAAAGATTACTCTCTTCGATACGCTGGTCCCTTACCTCCCGACACTCTCACCCAGGTTAAAAAGTTTTATAAAATCTTGCGACCTGAGCTTTTAATTTTGAGTCAATCAGATACGTGGCCCGTTCTTTTAACACTTGCTCGAAAATACCTTGAAAAAGGAGCTATTTGGATACCTCATAAAGAAGAGAGTGCTCAATGGAGTCGTGAAAAAATTCTAAAGCCACTCATCAAAACAATAGCTCTCCGTCGCGAAACCATGAAGAGCCCTCTTCCCGAAACTTCTAGCGTTTTTGTAGGAAGTCCACGTATCGATCGAATTTTAAACCGTATTGAAGCTGCAAAAACCAAAGAGCACCCTCTGGAAGATACAATTGAGAAAAATAACAAAACAAAAATTATTCTTGCTTCAGCTTGGAAAGAAGATGCCTTTGTCTGGATGAAAGCTCTCGAAAAATCTGCCTCTCTCAAAGACTTTGATCTTTATCTCATTCCTCACGATATCCATGATCCCAATGAAGTTCTTTCTTTATCAGGATTGTTTCCCAAAAAAATAATTCTCAAAGAGGGCGTCCTGCTAGAGTCATACAAAAATTTTGACCTTGCATTTGTAGGGGGAGGCTTTCGAACAGGCCTTCATAATATTGTAGAACCGCTTGCTTGGGGAATTCCCACCCTTTGCGGAGGAGACCTTAAAAAACAACCAGAGGCACCCGACTTTATCTCACTAGGGGCTCTCACTCCTGTGAAAGATGAAAACGAACTTGCAGATTTTTTAGAAAAATGGAAAACAAATCCAAAATTCAAACAAACAGCAATCGAAGCCGCTCTCAAAGCTCAAACTCAACTTATTCAACAAAAGGGAGCTACGAGACGCCTGGCTGAACTTATTCGACTTTTTTAAGAAGAAGATTCCTCTGGCGAACGGACATCTAAAACTTCAAAAGAAGGAACTCCTCGATCACCAAGCTCTATAATTTTAAAAGTAAAGTCTTCATCAAAGATCAAAGTTCCCACGGCAGGTATGGCTCCTCCACATTTTCTCAGAATATACCCGTTGAGAGTCGAATAACTTTCACTAATGGGCAACATACCCGAAAAACGTTCATTGAAATCAACGATGGTCATTTCACCCGAAACAACCTTAGGACCCCCAATAGGCCCTTCGTGACCTGCTTCACTCGGATCATCATGTTCGTCACGAATGTCGCCCACAATTTCTTCAATCAAATCTTCAAGCGTTAAAACACCTGTCACAACACCTGTCTCATTTCGAACAACTGCCAAGTGACTACCCCAGCGCTTCATGTCGCGCAAAATTTCACCAAGCAAAGCAAGCTCAGATACAAAATAAGGGCGACGAACAGCTCGCGTCCAACTTCCCACCATTCCTCCACGCTGCAAAGAACTCATTAAATCTTTGACGTGAATAATACCAATCACACCATCTAAGCTTTCTTGATAAACGGGATACCTTGAAAAGGCGTTTTGAGAAATAAAGCGCAAAACCTCATCAAGAGACATTCCCACATGCAACGCTTTGATTTTTGCACGCGGAGTCATCACATCTCTCGCTCTTAAGTCCGGAAATTCCATAAGAGCCGAAAGAGCCTCGCCTGTCTCAGGGTCTAAGCCACCTTGTATTGTGGCCATTTCAATTGTTTGAGTAACTTCCTCTTCACTAAAAGGGCGATAAACAGATTTTGAAAGATCTAAGCCCAAAGCCCAAATCGCAAAACGACTTGAATTTTCTAAAAGCCACGTCAGAGGGAACAAAGGTTTAGATGCATAATACAAAAAACTCAACGCAGCGGGAGCTAATTCCTCAGCAAACTGCCGAGCAAAAATTTTGGGCAAAACTTCTGCACAAAAAATGACCAAAAAAGTAAAAACACCAATCACATAAGGAACATACCCAGTGTAAATATCCTCTGCCCATAACGTCATTAAGGAACTGGCAATGATATTTGAGACGTTATTTCCAACGAGAATCATAATAAGAATTCTCTCTGGCTGAAAAATCCATATTTTCAAAAGACGTTTCCATTTTTTTTCTTGCGCCAGTAAACGATCCGTCGCAAGGCGACCTAAAGTTGTGAGAGCTGTTTCAGCGGCTGAAAAAACAAAGCTTAAGAGAGAACAAACAATGACGATTACGAGGCGATAATCCACAATGAATTTCAGTATAGAGTCGAGTTTTTACAAACCCAAGAGGTAGAAAAAATAAAAAGCCTCTCCCTTTTTCAGGAAGAGGCTTTTATTCACTTTTAAATGAAAGCCCTATGCCAATCTTTCAGGCATAATGGACTCAAAGACTGTGAGCTATGAAGTTGGGATCATCAGGATCATCCTGAAGAGGAACAGGCACAACAGGTTGCACGCACTTAATCTGAGAAGCGTAGCTCTCACCTAAAAACAGCTTCACTCTGCCTTGTACCTGACGTCTAAATTCCTTTAAGTTATCCAAAGCAACCTGAGCAGCCTCAGGACTCTTTGTCTGCTTTAAAGATTCTTCAACTCCTGCCTCGCACGCTACCTTTTCGAGAGAACTCACAACAAACTGCTTCACAGCAGCCACATCTTTTTGAGGCCTTCCAGGTAGAGCAAAAAAGCGAATCCAAGATTCCATACTTCTTTGAGCAGATTCTCCGTAAGAAAGAACACCATCGGCGTATTTTGCAAAGTGAGGCATGATGTCGTCTTTCGTCCAAACGGGAGCCTCTGCATTACCAGATCCGATAAATAAATCTCGCACTCTTACAAATCTTCGCAAGAAGAAAGTGTAAGGATCATTTTCTGCGTCATCACGCGAGCACTCAGCTGAACCTCTGTGACGAGCGGGATCGTAAACATTTTCGTCTGTGCAAAACATATCACGGCGAGCAGGCTCAACAAATTTGTAGCCGTAGTTAATCGCCATATGATCATACTCAGAGATGCGATCTTTATGTCTGTAAGCTCGACCAAGATATTCCATGATTGAGGCTGACTGACGACCGACTTCTAGCCCTGAGGATGCAAAAAGGTTTCCACGAAAATTATGCCGAAGTCCCATGTTGTGACCTAACTCGTGAGCGACCATTTCTCGAAAGTATCCGAACATGTATTCTTCATAAGTTGTGTTTGCAGGAACTGTTTCAAAATCAAGTTTTGTCGCAGCTTTGTCCTGTAAACGAGGATCTTGAGCATTAACTCTAAAAAGATATTTTCCATTAAGAGCTAACTGGAAGCGCGGTCCTTTTTGAAGAGCGTTAAGTTCTTCAAAAGCTTCATTTCTTCCTTCACGAAGAACTTCTGCAGCTCGATCTGCCAAACCAGAATCCTCTAGCGCTTGAGCTTCGCGATTCACCTGAAACCACTTACTGTAAATTTCAACCACTGCAGGACCTTGGATCAACACATTTGAAGAAATTATCGAGCCTGTTTCTTGATCAACAATTGAAGGTCCAAGACCTCCGTAAGGAGCTCTGTTGACTAAATCCCACTCAAGAACATGAACTCGCACATCACCTGGAGTGAGAGTTTCTGCAAGTGGATCGCCAGCATTTACAAATTCATAGGTCAATAAACGCACACCCAACTTGTCTTGAAAGAGATCATTCCAATCTTCAAAAGCTTGTTGAAAACTCGCTTTAAATTCTTCTGGAACATTTTTGATAAAATAATGAACATTCAATAACTTTCCATCTTTTCCAAGGTAAGGATGTTTGATGATATGAGGAGTTTGAAAACGATCAGTTAAAAAATATCCAATTCCATCCGTCGGTACTTGAGGCTGAAAATTATTATCTTTAAAGCTTCTCTTCAAATACCAGCGAGATGTAAATTTAACCTGTTTTGCCTTGGAAGACTTTTGAACATTTTTTTGCAAATTTGGAACTCCCAAAAGTTTTGCAATTTCAAAATTTACTGGCATTTCTTCCATTAAAGCCTCTACATCGAATTGAAGAGTGGAAGCTGTGTAACTCACCTCAACTGTTTTCGCAGAAATACCCTTTAAATGAAGGTACTGACCAAAGGGATCAAATATTTCTACAAGATTGAGATCGCTACCAATTTTTGAGAAATCCACATAAACCTTATCTGAATCTTCTCCTGAAATGGGGAAGGCAGAAATTTCTTCATTCCCTTTTTCATTTGACTTACAATTTTGAGAGCAGCCCACTAAGACAAGAGCGCTTTCACCTTTTTGATTTTTTTCAATACGAGGATAGACATGCAAAGGAGGAAGATCGGTAAGTTTCAATCCACCGTATTGTTCGTTCGTTTGATCATCTGTTTTTGTGATCACAGCTCCAAAGTAATGCTTTTTGCCCATCATTTTTTTTGGCAAGGCTACAAGCAATTGATTGGATTCGTTGCTAGCACTTTTTAATTTTTTAACTTGCCCTTCTGAAACAAGCTGCTCAAAAACAGCGCGACTGACGACTCTGAGTTCTTCACCCTCATCCGTTTCAAAAGTTCTATCGGCATCAACCGCAGAAGGCACTTTGCTGTTTGCTAAATCTTGTAGCGAAAGCGATTGTGTCGACTTAACTCCGCAAGACGATAAAATTACAAAAAACCCCCATGTTGTAATTTTTTTTAAATAGTCAGCACTATTTTTTTGAAGCCCTAAAACATTCGTCAAACAACCGTTGTTGCTTTCTGCTTTCGCAGAACTGTTAGCGAGATCCCCTCTCATCCAACCCCTCTCTTTCCTAGTTATTCGAGACTATTCGAATCCCAAAAAAAACCAATAGCTTTAAACCTAAAAAGCTCTTACAAAGAAAAATCAGTCTTATATTTTCTTTCTTTGATCTCTCGACCAACTGAGCTATAAATGCCGCCGGTGCAAGATGTCTCAAATTGAACTTTCGAATTTGACCAAAAAACACGGCTCTCAAACGATTCTCCAAAATCTCAATCTCCGAATAGAAAGTGGTGAATTTATTGTTTTCGTCGGACCGTCGGGTTGCGGAAAATCCACAACACTTCGGCTGATTGCAGGTCTCGAAGAAATCACCGAAGGAAATATTTCTCTCAACGGAAAAGTCATAAACTCTCTAGCACCCCGCGATAGAAATATTGCTATGGTTTTTCAAAATTATGCACTGTATCCTCACTTAAGTGTTCGCCAGAACATGGCTTTCTCACTCAAAATGAGAAACGCCCCCGCAGATGAGATTGAAAAAAAGGTGCAAGAGGCTGCCAAACTTCTCAATCTAGAAGAAATGCTCGATCGCAAACCCCATCAACTTTCTGGAGGTCAACGCCAACGTGTTGCCATGGGAAGAGCCCTGGTTCGCAACCCTGACGTTTTTCTTTTTGATGAACCTCTTTCAAATTTAGATGCCAAACTCCGCAATCAAATGCGAGCAGAAATAAAAAAACTTCACGAGCGTCTTAAAACAACCACTCTGTATGTAACTCACGATCAAGTAGAAGCGATGACTCTCGCCGATAGGATTGTTCTTTTGAATAAAGGGACGATTGAACAAATTGGAAGACCCGAAGAACTCTATCAAAAACCCGCGAGTATTTTTGTAGGAGCTTTTTTAGGAAATCCTCCCATGAACTTTCTAAGTGCAAAAATTCACGATCATCGCATCACATGCGAGGACCAAATCCTAGGTCACATCTCAGACTTTTCGCCCCTCAAAAATTATGTTTCTTCTGAAGTGATTGTTGGGGTGAGAAGTGAAGGAGTCGAAGTATTAACTGATAAAATTCAAAAAAATATTTCTTTCACTTGCTCTCTTGATCTTGTGGAAGTTCTTGGAGCAACAACTGTGGTTCACACACAATTTGGAAAGCAAAAAATAATTGGCTACTCAAAAGCCCATCACCTCGAAACGGGAACTCCTCTGAAAGTTGGTTTCAACAAAGAAGATTGTCATTTCTTTGATCCCGTGAGTGAAAAACGCATAGGACCTTAGGGTGCCACTATGAAATATTTTGTGATATTTTTTCTTATTTTTATTCAAAATTTTTTTCTAAATTTCTCTCATGCTCAACAAAATCTGCAAACGATACAGTTTTGGCATTCCATGAGTGGGTCCCCCCAGGAAAAGCTCAATAAGATTATTCAGAAATTTAACGACAGCCAAAGCGAAGTTCGCGTCAACGCCGTCTTAAAAGGAAACTACACCGAATCCCTTAACGCTCTTGTTGCGGCTTACAGAGGAGGGAAACAACCTCACCTCACACAAGTTTTTGAAGTGGGAACTCAGTCTATGATGCTCTCGGGAGCCATTCTTCCCGTAGAGGATTTATTAGAAAAAAACGGGATCCCTCTATCCAAAAAAGATTTTCTTGAACCTATTTTCAATTACTACTCAAACAATGAGGGCAAACTCATATCTATGCCCTTTAACTCTTCCACTCCGATTGTTTATTTCAACGAAGAACTCACTCAAAAACTTCAGATCAAAAAAATTCCTGAAACCTGGGACGAGCTTTTTGCGAGTGCCAAAGAAATTCATGACAAGTCTGGATTGTGTGGACTTGTCTTTGGCTGGCAAAGTTGGACTCTGATAGAAAATTTTTCTGCGATCAATAACATTGCTCTTGCCGAACCCGAAAATGGGTTCAAGGGATTAGATGTTAAAATGAATTTAAAAAATCCCGAAATCGTACAAAACATTTCGCGAGTTGCAGAGGCTATACAAAAAAAAGAGTTTGTCTTTCAAGGTCGAAGAAGCGAAGCGCCTCGCGTGGCTTTTCTCACAGGTAAATGTGTTTATTTTGTGGATTCCTCTTCGAGTATTGGAACTCTCAAAAAAGTTGCCAAGTTCCCGTGGGGCACAGCCTTTCAACCTTATTTAGGCTCTAAAAAACCTTCCAACAGTCTTATTGGGGGCGCCTCTTTGTGGGTGATGAAAGGTCACTCTGAAAAAGATTACTTAGCCGTTGCAAAGTTTCTAAAATTTCTCACAAAGCCCGAGATCCAAGCCGAATGGCACCAGGGCACGGGTTACCTTCCCATCACATATTCTGCCTACAAACTTAGTTCTTCCCAAGGCTTTTACGAAAAAAATCCACAACAAGAAACGGCTGTGAAGCAACTTTTAAGAGGACCTATTTCGACCAATTCGAAAGGAATTCGGCTTGGAAATTTTAGTCAAATTCGAGAAGTCATTGAGGAAAACCTAGAAAAAATTTGGGGAGGGCAAGTAAGCGCGCAAAAAGGTCTCGAGGACGCAGATAAAGGCGCAAACCTTATCTTAAAACGTTTTGAAAAACTAAGAGGTTCGCATCCATGATTAAAAAAGCTCGCTTTCAGAATCCCTACCTCCCCTACCTTCTACTTGCTCCTCAAATTTTAATTACTCTTTTATTTTTTATATATCCCGCTTTTGAAGCTTTGAGGCAGGCCTTTTTCTTAAGCGATCCCTATGGAGCTTTTGCTCGCTTCGTGGGACTCGAAAACTTTCAGATGCTTTTAAGCTCAAAAGATTTTTGGTCTTCTCTTCTGAGAAGCCTCACGTTAGGAGCAGCCACGGCTATTCTGTCCATGAGCGCGGGACTTTTACTAGCGGTACTAGTCACTCGCCTGAGCTGGGGTAAGAAATTTGCTCAAGCTCTTTTGATTTGGCCTTACGCTCTCGCTCCTGCAGTCTCGGGAGTTCTTTGGCTTTTTCTTTTTCATCCGTCCTATGGAGCACTCGGCTACCTCGTGACTCAATTTGGAATCGATTGGAATCCAGTTTTGCATGGGCCCCATGCTTTTTTGCTCGTTATTTTTGCGAGCAGCTGGAAACAAATTAGCTACAATTTTGTTTTTTTTGTAAGTGCTCTTCAGGGCATTCCAAGAAGCGTTCTAGAAGCGGCAAGCCTTGATGGAGCCACACCTTTTAAAAGATTTTGGCACGTTACGTTTCCCTTACTGAATCCTACAATCTTTTTCTTAATGACGATGAACATGGTTTACGCTCTTTTTGATACTTTTGGAACAATCCATAGCACGACTGAGGGAGGCCCGGGTGGAGCTACCAAAACACTTGTCTACAAGGTTTACTCCGATGGATTTATTGCACAAGACCTGGGTCTATCTGCAGCTGAAAGCGTGATTCTTATGGCGATGACACTGCTGCTGACTTGGATTCAATTTAAGCGCTTTGAAAAAGCAAAAGAGGCTCGATCATGAAAGAAAAAAACCTCTCCTTAGACCTCATCACCTATGCTTTGCTTTTTTTGGGACTTGCATCGATTCTCTTTCCTCTTTACTACACCTTTGTTGCGGCAACTTTAAATTTGCAAGAAGTCACAAGTGTTCCCATGCCTCTTATTCCAAGCCACTCACTTTTGGAAAACTTAAGCACTGCTTGGAACAAGGCAAATCTGGGAAACAAACTTTGGAATTCATTTCTGATTTCATCTCTTATCACTTTTGGAAAAATTTCAGTTTCTATTCTTTCAGCTTTTGCCGTCACTTATTTTAATTTTAAATTTCGCAAATTCTTTTTTTGGATGATTTTTATCACTCTCATGCTACCTGTTGAGGTGCGCATTCTTCCAACCTACGAAGTGATGGCCAACATATTCTCTCCTCTCAACTCGCTTTTATCTCTCTTCGGATTCAAAGTAGCCCTTTCTTTTAGTCTTCTTGATTCTTACGCAGGTCTGACTCTTCCTCTCATTGCCTCAGCCACGGCAACTTTTTTATTTCGTCAGTTTTTTATTTCCCTTCCAGAAGAACTTTGTGAGGCCGCTAAAATGGATGGTGCCACCCCCATGCAGTTTTTTTGGAAAATTCTTTTCCCTCTCTCAAAAACAAATATCGCAGCTCTTACCGTCATCACTTTTGTTTATGGATGGAATCAATACCTTTGGCCTCTCTTAATGACGACTCAACCTTCACTTAAAACTGCCATGTTAGGGCTTCAGGAATTACTACCCACTGCAGAAGAAGTCCCTCACTGGAATGTGGCCATGGCAGGAACGCTGATTGTTTTGATTCCCCCTGTTCTTGTGGTGCTTTTCATGCAACGCTGGTTTGTGAAAGGTCTTGTCGACAATGAAAAATAATTTTTTAGTCATTGCTCATCGTGGATACTCTGAAAAATATCCAGAAAATACACTTTTAGCTTTTGAAGAAGCTCTTAATTTGGGGGCTCCTGCAATTGAACTAGACGTTCACCTTAGCAAAGACAAAGAGCTTGTCGTGACTCATGATTTTAGTTTTGGTCGTACGATCAAAGCGAAGGGCAATGTCCTCGACTACACCCTTTCTGAGCTTTGCCAGATGAATGCTGGCTCTTGGAAAAAAAAAGAATTCGAAGCAGAAAAAATTCCATCACTTAGTCAGGTTTTAAAATTAATCAATTCAAAGTGTTTATTAAATATTGAAATCAAAAAAGAAACGCTTGTTGATAAAACGGCATACGAAACAATGATTCAAAAACTTCTCATCTCTCTAGAATCCTACGAATTAAAAAATATTCTTTTTTCAAGCTTCGATCCCTATGCTCTTAAGGTTTTACGCGAACAGTGCCCACAAGGTCGACTGGCTTACCTTGATGATCGACCTGATCAAGGTCCCAAAATCGCTGAGGCACTGAGTCTTAAAACAGAGTGTTATAATGTGAGCCTTAAGCGTTTAAATCAAGAAATCGTTGCAGACCTTCAAAAAGCGGGACTCAAAGTCTTTAGCTACACAGCAAAGAACCTAAAAGATCTCGAATTGGCACGGGGACTTGGCGTAGATGGAGTATTTGCAGACAATCTCGAGGAAGCTCTTAAGTTTTGAAATAATTCTGCAATTAACATCAAGATTTTTTTAAAAAACTAAGCTTGAGTTCAATGCGAAGCCTCACTAAGTCATCATTATGTTTGAATTATTCAGATCAGTTTCTAAACCAATAACAATCGCTACCTTCCTTGCATCTCTAAGTGCTATTGCAAATACAACATCAGCTGCTTCTGTAAAAATAGACGGTTCAAGCACTGTGTATCCCATTATCGAAGCCGTTTCAGAAGAATTCTCTAAAACAGAACCAAACATTCGCGTAACCGCAGGTGTTTCAGGCACGGGTGGAGGCTTCAAAAAATTTATCGCGAAAGAAATCGATATCTGCAACGCTTCTCGTCCTGCGAAAAAAGAAGAACTTTCAGAGCTTTCTAAAAACGGAATCAAGTTTGAAGAAATAAAAATTGCATATGACGGACTGAGTATTGTTGTAAACCCCAAAAATACCTTTGTAGATTACCTCTCTGTTGAAGAACTTGCTAAAATTTGGGGCAAAGACAGCAAAGTCAAAACATGGGCCGATATTCGTCCCACTTGGCCTGCAAAACCCATCAAACTCTACGGTCCTGGAACCGATAGCGGAACCTTTGATTTTTTTACTGAAGCCATCAACGGAAAAGCTCAGGTAAGCCGTTCTGACTATACAAAAAGTGAAAATGACAATGTTCTTGTACAAGGTGTGTCTGGAGATGAAAACGCACTTGCCTATTTTGGACACGCTTACGTTGAAGCCAACAAAAGTGTCTTGAAAGTTGTTCCAGTGGGCTCCACTTTAAAAACTGCCATCACTCCAACGAGTAAAACAATTAAAGACGGAACTTACAAACCTCTTTCACGACCTCTCTTTGTTTACGTCAACAAAGAAAGCCTAAAAAAAGCTGAAGTTAAAAAATTTCTGACTTTTATGATGAGCGAGTCAGAAAAACTTGTGACAGAAGTGGGCTACGTTCCGCTACAAGCAAAAGAATATAAGGAGCAAAACAAAATTCTTGCTCGTTAGTTTTTAAATGAAATTTAAAACTCCCAGCAAAAAAGCCAAATACATAGAGCGTCTTCTAAGGACGCTCTTATTTTTGATCACACTCATTCCCTTGAGCGTGACTTTTTTAGTGATCTGCACACTTTTATTTGAAAGCCTTAAGTTTTTTCAACAAGTCCCTCTTTCAAAGTTTTTAACAGAGCTTGAGTGGGAGCCATTGATTGAGCCGCGCCATTATGGAGTTCTTCCACTTTTTTTGGGAAGCATGCAAATTCTTTTCATTTCTCTTGCTTTGGCTCTTCCTGCTGCCTTTCTGGCTTCTATTTATCTATCAGAATTTGCAAGCAACCGAACACGAAACATTTTAAAACCTGCACTCGAAATTCTTGCAGGTATTCCGACTGTTGTTTTTGGATTTGTGGCACTCACAACGATCACACCTCTTTTAACTTATATTTTTCCAACGATTGAAGTCTTTAATGCTCTCAGTGCTTCCATCGTGGTGGCCCTTATGATTTTACCCATGCTGATTTCTCTTTTTGACGATGCACTTCACAGCATACCTCGTTATTTGCGCGACTCGGCTTTTGGCCTGGGAGCAACTTCTACGGAGGTGATCTTAGGTATTCTTGTACCTGCAGTGAAGGGTCGTTTTATGGCTGCTGTTCTGTTGGCAGCTTCGCGTGCTTTGGGTGAAACCATGGCTGTGACACTTGCAGCAGGAGCCACGCCCCGACTCTCGATCAATCCTTTGCTGAGCATTCAAACCATGACGGCCTATATTGTTCAAGTCAGCATGGGAGACATGCCTACAGGAGGAATTGAATCACTTACAACTTATGCAATTGCTTTAGTTCTTTTTATTCTGTGTTTTAGTTTTAACATTTTTGGCACGCGCCTTATGAAAGGAGATCAGATTGTCTCCTAAAGAAAAAGAAAATTTTCAACTCATCGCTCAACGGATGAATTCATCATCCAAGAAAATTATTTTTCGTCGAAGAAAAAATGATTTCTTTCGTACGCTTACCTTTTGTGCGACAGGCTTGGCTGTTTTGTGTTTGGTTCTTCTTATCGGAAAAATTTTATGGGATGGAGTGCCTCACATTAATCTTAAATTCCTGACATCTTTTGTGTCGCGCAAGCCTCAAGAAGCGGGAATCAAAGCAGCCTTGGCTGGGTCTTTTTGGCTTATGGCCCTGACATCTATCTTAATCATCCCCTTGGGAATTGGTTCTGCTATTTTTATACAAGAATATTTGCCCGCCAAAAGTCGTCTCAAAAGACTCTTGATTTTGAATCTTTCAAACCTTTCCGGTCTACCGTCGATTATTTATGGACTTTTAGGCCTCACGATTTTTGTAAAAACATTTAATTGGGGAGGGAGCTTGCTTTCAGCCGCACTCACCATGACTTTGCTTGTGTTGCCCACAATTGTGATTACCTCAGTTGAAGCTCTTAAAGCTGTTCCCAAAAATTTGCGTGAAGCAGGATATGCGCTAGGTGCGCGAAAATGGCAAGTGATTTTAGGCACCGTCATTCCCAGTGCTATACCGGGAATTCTCACAGGACTTATCCTAGCAACGTCGCGTGCTATAGGAGAAGCAGCTCCCTTGATTGTGATTGGAGGTTTAAGCTTTGTTGCGTTTGTTCCTCAAGGACCTATGGATCAATTTACCGCTTTACCCTTGCAAATTTTCAACTGGGCTTCGCGTCCTCAGCAAGAGTTTCACAACCTTGCGGCTGCTGGAATTGTCATACTCATTGCGATGCTTTTAAGCTTCAACATCATCTCAATCCTTTTAAGGTATTATTATGGAAATAAAACAAAATTATAATCTGCTCGAAACTCAGGATGTTTCTATTTCTTTTGGCACAAAACGAGTTGTGAAAAACGTTTCTCTAAAACTCGGCCAACAAAAAGTTTTGGCAATCATCGGCCCCTCGGGTTGTGGCAAAAGCACTTTTCTAAGAGCCATCAATCGGATGCATGATTTTACGCCAGAGGCTGTTGTGGAAGGAAAAATTCTTTTTGACGAAAAAGATATTTCGAACAAAAAAGAAATTCATCCTATCGAACTCAGAAAACATGTGGGAATGCTTTTTCAAAAACCCAACCCCTTTCCCAAGAGCATTCGAAAAAATATCGAATGGGCACTCAATATGCACGGGTTCAAAAAATCCGAGATCAGCGATCGAATTGAAGATGCTCTCAAAAAAGTAGCCCTTTGGGATGAGGTAAAAGACCGACTTAAAGATTCAGCTATCCAACTCTCAGGAGGACAGCAGCAACGCCTATGCCTTGCTCGATCACTCGCACTTGAACCTGAACTTCTGTTGATGGATGAGCCCTGCTCGGCACTCGACCCCAAATCAACAGCCAAGATTGAAGAACTCATCAACGAGCTCAAAAAGACAATTTCAATCATCATCGTGACTCACAACATGGGGCAAGCTGAGCGCATTTCAGACGAAACAGCTTTTTTCTTAAGTGGTAAACTTATCGAAATAGGCACTACCAAAGAAATTTTTCACAATTCACAGAACGAGCAAACGCGCGACTATATCAGCGGAAAGTTTGGATAAACTTATTTCATCTTTTCTTTAAGATAATTATCTAGCTGATCAAGACTTACACGATCTTGAGTCATGGCATCTCGGTGACGAACCGTAACATCATTCTTTTGAACGCTGTCAAAATCGACCGTCAAACAAAACGGTGTTCCTACCTCGTCTTGGCGGCGATAGCGTTTACCGATACTACCTGATCCGTCGTAATCAACGGAATAAGTTTTTTGCAAATCCTGAGTGATCTTCATGGCAAGAGTGTCCATGCCTTCTTTGTTCATCAAAGGAAAAACTGCTACTTGAATAGGCGCGATCTGAGGATTTAACTTTAATACAACTCGCTCATTGGCTTTATCATCGACATAAGCATTCAGGAGAACCGCCAACATACAACGATCTGCCCCGACAGAAGTTTCGATAATGTACGGAATATACTTTTCGTTATCACGCTTTGGATCCACATATTGAAGGTTTTTCTTGGAGTATTCTTGGTGGCGCTTCAAATCAAAATCAGTGCGATTGTGAATACCCTCAATTTCATCCCAACCAAAAGGAAATTCATATTCAATGTCGCCCGCAGCTTTTGCATAGTGGGCCAAAGCGCCAGGTTTATGAGGGCTAAAGCGAATTTTGGATTCGTCAATTCCCAAAGATTTGTGCCAATTCCAACGCTCTTCCTTCCAGTATTCAAACCACTTCTCATCTTCAGAAGGATGCACAAAAAACTGCATCTCCATTTGTTCGAATTCACGAGTGCGGAAAATAAAGTTACCGGGAGTGATTTCGTTACGAAAAGCTTTTCCAATTTGAGAAATTCCAAAGGGAACTTGCTTACGCATGCTCGAAGAAACATTGTGAAAGTTTACATAAATCCCCTGAGCTGTTTCGGGACGAAGATAGACAACCGCTGCAGAATCTTCGACAGGACCCATGTGAGTTTTGAACATCAAATTAAATTGCCGAGCCTCGGTCAGCTCAACGCTTCCGCAACTGGGGCATTTAACTTTGCCCTCGGGAGTTTTAGGTGCTTTGTCTTCGCGAAAACGAGTTTTACATTTTTTGCAATCCACTAAAGGATCTGTAAAATTTTCGACATGCCCGCTGGCTTCCCAAACGCGCGGAGCCATAAGGATGGAAGAATCCAAACCCACAACATCTAAGCGAGAAGTCATAGCGTTCCACCAACGATCTTTGATGTTTTTTTTGAGCGCAACGCCTAAAGGGCCATAATCCCAGCAACTCCCCAAGCCCCCGTAGATTTCGGAGCTTTGAAAGATAAAACCTCTGCGTTTACAAAGGGAGGTGAGTTCTTGAAGCGTATCGCTCATAGCCTGAAGTTTTAACAGTTTTCACGCATTTTTAACAAGCTTTTTACTTATCTAACTGCTTACTTTTGCAAAAATAATTTAAACTAAAGAAAGAATGAAAAAATTACCGACAGCAAACAATTTCTCTTTGGTCTTATTTTTTTTAGTATTTACGATGGCTCACGGACAAAGCGTAAATGGACATGAGGCCCCACACAAAAACTACTCCGAGCTTGAACAAGACTACTCTCAATGTGAAAAAATAACAGGGGAAGCCAAAGACAAAGAAAGTTGTTTTCGAAACCTTTACCGAGAATGCTCCAAAACAGCAAATTACTTTCGGTTTAAATATGGCTTGAGGTCGAACAATGCCCCCAAAGAATTTGATAAAGTTCTAGCACTCAGACTCAAGCTACAGTCAAAATTATCGCAATCAAAATAAGATGAATTTTTTTGAGTTTTCTTGGATTCACAAAGCCCTCACATAAAACTTCATTAAATTTTAATAAATAATTAACTCAATAAAATTTGTTCTTTAACAAAAACCCGTTAACATGATCATGTATGCAAAATTTAGCTCAACGTTTTGGAAAACCTCTCTTCTTTTACCTATTCTTTTTCTTAATTTTTAACGCCAATGGGCAGCTCATCTCAGCCAAAATGGAAAAGGACTTTCGTGAAGATGCTAGAATTAAAGTGGCAAAAGTTGTGCAGTTCGTAAACACAGGAGTTGAAAAATACGAGAAAACAGGACCCCAAGCCTTCGTTGATTACCTAGGTCCTTCTCTAAGTGAAATTGATAAAAAGTTTATTATCAAAGAATTAAAAGGCCTTCCTCCTTTACCTCAATTAAAAATGGTAGATCATAACGTCGTCTTCTTTCACAAAAATAAAATCATCGCTGAATTTGATAGTTATGATGTTGCTCAAGGCCTTTATCAAAACAAAGATATTGATCTGTTCTATGATACGAGCCTAAGTTTTCAAGAAAATTTTGAGTCTTGGAAAAAGCCTTCCAAAAAAGATTCCGATAACAACGCGTCGATCTTTTGGAACAATTTAATTATTCCTCAGGCTGAGGCAAGAATGACGAACAAGGCGGCTATCCCTCTCATGATCGGCGTTCCAATTGTCGCAGCTATTTTGGGTTATTACATAGGTAAATCCGCCAACAAACCCAAAGTCGCTGAAAACAGAACTCTTTTATCTGATCCTTCTCCTTCCGTATCTGGTGCTGGGCACGCTCATGGACACGGCACTGACAACTTGGTTGGAGGCGGAACAGCAGAGCCCGAGAGCAAGTCATCTGCAGTGTCTTCTGGTGCAGCACCTAAACCTCAAGCAAGTGAAGCTGCAGTAGACAAAAAAACAACAAGCGGAGGATCTTCTGGAAGTGGCTCCTCTAGCTTTAAACCACCAACAAGCTCGGCTTCTGCTAATAATATTATTAGTGCTTTAGAAAACAAATATAAAAAATGCCAAGAAATTAAGGATCCTAAGGAAAAAAGAGAATGTGCACAAAATCTTTACTTCGAAACAAGAAAGCTCTTAGACAAAGAATACGATTTATCAAAAAAACCAGGAAATAAACTAACTAAAGAAGAAGAAAATATCTATAATAAGCTTGTAGCCCTAAGAAACAAAATATTAACCGACCATCCAGGTTTGAAACTTTATCCTGATCCCACACCCAAACCCACACCTAAACCCACAACTGCAACCACTCCTGCTAGTGCCTCAACTCCTTCCGCACAAACATCTCAGACCTCCTCCCAACAACCAGCTCTTAGTATTTCTGCACCAATTCAGACTTCAGTAAGCTTAGGTGAGGTTCCCCAAACAGATAAACAACGTCTGGATAATTTAACAATACCGCCTCCCCCGAGTGGCATCGTTGACAATCAAGCTCTTACAATTAACAATCCCTTAGACAATCAAAAAGCATCTAACGAATACATAGCGAAATTGAAAGAAAGAGCACAAAAAGCGGGTTTAGAATTAACTATAGATGATACACCATACACCTTTGCTGGCTTACGCAAGGTTGAAAAACTAATAACTGAAGAAGAAAAACGCCTTGCTAATACAAAACCAGCAGAAACAATAATATTATCGAGCGAAAAATTATTAACTAATGCTTCATCTAGTTCTAACTCAAAAGTGCCTACCCCTTTTAATGGTACAATCACTATACCAGGACGGACAGACTAGGCTTGTAATAAATCCCCTACGAAAAAGATAATAAAGAACAGCCCCTGCCCCCTCCAGAAGACTAATCATGCACCCATACAAATATTTCCTTGTGTCCTCTTTTATAATCTAAAAAAATTAGCTTAAGATATTTTCATGAGTAAAAATTGGTTTTTATCAGGTGCTTTTTTGTTTTTTTCTCTTTTGGCAATTGGCCAAGAAATTACAGAAACTCCCGTCGAAGTGCCTGCGACTTCTAACCCAAACCCCACAGCCATTTCTACTCCACCTGCGACTTCTAACTCAAACCCCACAGCCGTTTCTACTCCACCTGCGGCTTCTAACCCACCCCCCCCCACAGCCGTTTCTACTCCACCTGCGGCAACGGCAGCACCTGACTTGGCAGCTCCACCTGCGGCAACAGCAACACCACCTGTAACTCCTCCACCCGTTGTAGCTCCTCGCAAAATAAAAGCTAAACGAGCTGCTAAAAAAAGCCAGCCCGTGGTAGAAGCACCCACTGAAATACCTGTAGAGTTATTCGATCCAAATTCAGAACCCACAACTCCTGCGGCTTCTCCTCGTAACTACGAAGCTCCCCGAAAAAATCCCTACACTTCGCCCAAATCTTCTCCTAACTTTTCAAAAAATAGTCTGAGCAAATCTGATCTTCCTCTTAGTATTGCCATCAAAGACGTTCGCATTTCTAACGAAAAAGACACTCCCGTTATTCAAGACAGCGAACCAGCTTACGTCGATCAAATAAAAATCTTGCGTCAAACTCGCACCTCTGAAGATTGCGATCCCATTACTGTTCGCCCCATAAACTTTTCAATTACTCAAGAACGCATCAATCTCTCTGCTCATCCTGCAAATAAAACTTACAATCAAAAAATCGGACTCACAGGTGTTTCTATGAACATAGAAGACCCAAGCGGAATTTTTTTGGGAGCAAGCAGCTATTTTGCTTCTACTGGAAACCGTGGTGGCTTTATTGGAGTTGGAATCAACGCCGGCTATAACCTTTTGATCAATAACACTTTTAGACTTACACCTAGCCTCTTTGTGGGAGGCGCAGGAGGCGCGGGTGTTGATTCTGTCGGTGGAGGCTGGATTGTGCGGCCCTCTTTAGCAGCAACCTTAGACTTAAAATACGTTTGGATTGGTGGAGGGGTTTCTTACCTCACCGCTCCTCAAGGTTATTTACGCTCAACACAACCTTTTGCCCAAATTTCGATTCCCTAC
The DNA here is from genome assembly GCA_964407615.1 of uncultured Bacteriovoracaceae bacterium. Classification (GTDB taxonomy): domain Bacteria; phylum Bdellovibrionota; class UBA2428; order UBA2428; family UBA2428; genus CANIGN01. The sequence continues at coordinate 37,891 of CAYOWH010000012.1, forward strand.
GACTTTATGTTTACTAACTTTATTTTTTATCCAAAAAAATATCCCCAAAGCCCCCCCTCTCAACAAATTGCAGATACAACCTTTAGAAAATATCGCATTTCTCCTGTTGTTAAAATTTACGACACCCCAGGTGATCTCAAAACAACAACCAACGTTTCACTCGGAAAAAACATTTCTCTTGCGGGTGTGAACGTTGAGCACTTCATGAATAAACATTGGTTTTTTAATCTCGAAGTCTTAGGAGCTTTTTCAACCAAAGTTAACGGCTACATGACTCTGATGGGAGGCCCAGGCTTCTCTTACGAAGTTCTCGAAGATTTTTACCTAGAACCACAAATCAAGCTTGGTATGATCGGAGGCGGAAATACGAATGTTGCGGGCGGTGTTGGTGCAGAGCCTTCCTTGGATCTTGTTTGGGAAGTAGGTCAACACACAAACTTCAATCTTGGATTAGGTTACCTTCACTCTTTTGGGGGTGATTTTAATTTTTACACAGGTCATCTGGGAATGGGTGTTCACTTTGATGCGCACGAAACACTTAACAGATACGACGATGCTTATAGAGGCTTTGCCCTTTCTACCTACCAACAATCAAATTGGAAAGTTGCTTTGTCTACCTCACACTACTTTATTGAAAGAGACGCTCTTCACGACATTGATGTGTTGGGTTTGGGGCTGAGATATTTTCTTACTCCTTGGCTCTCAATTGATGGAACAGGTTTCTGGCCGTACCTAGGAGACGCAAGCGGATATGCTGCGGGAACGATAGGACCAAGCTTTGAAAAAAATATTTTTGGACCAGTTGGAGTCATAGCGAGCCTTGCAGCTGGCCCTGCTGCCAAAGCCAAGAAGATGCCCGTAGGAACTGGTCTCGTCGTATCTGTAAATGGCGGGCTTAAAGTTGACCTCAACAAAGAGCTTTCGCTGCAAGCTACGGGTGGATTCGTAAGATACGGCGGCGGAGGATATGCAAACACCTTTACAGGCGGTTTAAATTACGCTTTTGGACTCCCCACTTACAGATATAACTAATAGGTAAAACTTTATAATTTCGTCTTCTCCGGTCTTGACTCATCCCCCCATTCTTGGGATGTAAGAGGTGCGGGATGGAGCAGCCCGGTAGCTCGTCGGGCTCATAACCCGAAGGTCCTAGGTTCAAATCCTAGTCCCGCAACCAAAATGAAAATTAAACCCTCGATGAGAAATCATCGGGGGTTTTTTGTTTTGGATTATCAATTATTTACATAATCTTAATTTAAACTTAGCCAAACCCTCATATAATTAAGAGATACGCCATGGTTTTTTTTAAAATGAAGAGAAAAATCTGGTTTCTATTATCGTTTTTTATTTTTGGTTTTACGCAAAGCTTTGCTAAAAATTGCAGGGAATTTTTAGCGTTTCAAGAAAGAGATCAAGAGAACCGTGTATCCACTTCTGAAAACACTCATCATCAATTATCGACTTCACCAAAAGAATCAAATGACGTTGATTATTCTAAGCTAAAATTTTCAGAAGTTGAAAAACAAGGAAAAAACTCCCTTGTTTACAAAACCGAAATTAACGGTGAGCCTTATTATTACCGGCCTCTTAAAAACAATGAAGCAGCTGCACTAAACGGTCTGGCAGCTCACGAAATCGCCAAAGCTCTTGACTTACCCTATCTTGCACCAGAAGCAAAAAAAGTTCGCGTTGTTAGAAATGGATTTGCAGAAGAGGGAGTTCTCTCAAAATCTGCAAAAGGACAACTTGGACAAGTCGTTCTTAAAAAAGATTTTCAAATCAAAGAAACAAATCTCGACGAAGCACAAGTCTTTACTTTTCTTACAGCGAATACAGATGCCCACCTCAATAATTTTTTTGTAAACGAAAGTGGTCAACTAGAGTTCTTTGATTTTGATCAAAGTTTTGGACAGATTCAAAGTCCCTACATTAAAAAACAACCATCCCCGCTTTCCGATCTCGAAGCTGCTTCCACAGGAAACAAGCCTAGACTTCAGAACCCTCAGCAACAAAACCTTCTCATGAAAAGCTTAGAACAAGCCTCTACAATCAGAAAAAAAACATCTCAAGAAGTTTCTGATTTAGAAGCAGCCTCTACAGTTGAAAACGTTGATCGAAATATGCCTTTAGGATTAGGCACGCATCTACCATCTGAACTTTCTCTCGACCTGCATCAAAGACTCCAAAAATTAAAAGATGCTGACTTTAATCATCTATCACCCGAGGGAAAAAAACTTTTTAAAGAAAGGCTAAATTACTTGCTTCAGCTACCAACAAGCGAAACACTTGTGGAACTTCCTAAGCTTAAATCAAAAAAAGTTGCAGACCAAAGCCATCTTAATCTCGACTACACCACACAAACTTTTATTCAAAATGAATTCACGCCAAAAGATTTTATCGAAGAATGGACAAATAAAATGATGTCTCGCCCCCCCATCGACTACCAAAATCCGCGACTCCAAGAAAATATTCGCCTCTTAAAATGGGGTGCCGAAAACAATCTCCTTCAAATAAAATTAACAGATAAGTCAAGCACACCCCACGTAAGAAACCCAAAGTTACCTGATCCAATTACCGTTTGGTTGCCTTCTAACAAACCGCTGTCAACAATCAGCCACGAGTTGGATCATGCAGCTGAGCATTTGCGGTTTTTACAAAAGCAAATAAAAGAGAAAAACATAACCGACCTATCACTCGAAAATCTGGCCCAACATCTTGAGAATCCTAAAGTTGATTCTCAAGAACTACTTCGTCTTGAAAAACAAGCCGAACGAATGTCTCGAAGATCTGATACAGATATGTCTGTAGAATCTGAGAGATTTAGTTTTGTTTATCCAAGGGTAGAAGCCATTAAACGCATGATACGAAATAAACAGACACTTACTCCCGAAGAGTCTACACAACTAGAAAATTATTTTAGACAAATATTTCAGCTAGAAGAAAAATATATGACTTATAAAAAAAACAACTCTTTTAGAAAAGTAATCGACAAAGAAATAAACAAAAGAAAATCTAATCCGGAACTTACAGAAAAATATAACGACCCACTCTACGTTGCTGATTTTAGAAACCGCGCTTCTGAAGTACTTAAAATAAAACCAGAAGATGGAAAAATAACAAAAGAATTTCTTGCAGATTACTTAAAACACAGCAAAATAGCCCCATTTAACGATTCGCAATCTGAGCTTCTTCTTCCCCACGCACAAAAGGCCTTCGAAAGTCTCAAAAAAACCAAACCAGCTTATTGATTTTTTTTCTACCAATAATTTTTCATTAACTCTGATATCCACCTGGGTTGTTTGACTTTTTGTTGAGGAGAAAATTCTTTTACCCAAGGCTTTATATCTAAAACAGGGGAATTGTGAATGGCGTCCAAACCCACAACCCGAATAGAATAATGATCTACTGAAAGGATTTTACATCGACTTACTGCAATCTTGTTTATCCTGTTCTTCGCTCGCTGAGCAAGAATTCCAACTTTCGGCCAATTTTTGTTATTTCTTGGATGGCGAGCTTCTGTGACAATCTTAGTATCGTCAACTTGATTCATGTAAAAAATAACTTCGAGATGCGAAAAACTCTCCAAGCCCTTGGTAGCGTCTGAACTAAAAATTTTTGGATAAATCTCTATGACGGATTCAACAGCTCCCCAATGATCATCTTCAATTTGAATTCTGTTATTTTTTACGATTCCAATACTTTTTAAAGAAAAAGAAACAAGATTTTTTTTCAATTTATCTACTCAATTTACAACTTACTATTTTAGCTTACCTAATTCATTTTGGTAAACTTTTTGGATTCCCTCTAACTTAGCCTTATCCTCTTTCTGTAAATTATTCATAGAAATATAAGAATTTAAATTTTTCAAACCATCATTAACGCACATTATTTTTTGTGTCTTATCTTTTATTTTTTTGCAATCTACCAAATACTTCTCATATTCTGACTTGATCTGCGACGCTGTCAAAGCAGAAGGTGTATGTTGAATTGAGGGATATAAAGTCTCACCTTTTTCATTTTTTTGTAAAGAAGCTGACGAGCCTGGAGCGGTCCTTGTTCCAGATGCAACAGCTTTGCCTTCGCCATTACCATGTACTTCTGCACCTGCTGCCGTTCCATGTCTAGCAACACCTACATTTTCTTCGGGAACATAATTTTGACTTTGAGCAACCTTGGGAGAGTTAGAAGGCTTAGCCAACCAATAACCAACAAGCCCCCCCAATAAAGGCCCACAAATCATAAGAGGTATAGCCGCCTTGTTCGACATTCTTGCATCGGCACGAGGAATCAAGAGATTCACGATAAATCTATATTTTTTTGAATATTGGCTTTGTTCAGATTTAGAATCTAAAAGCTTCCAGTTTTTAATGTTTTCTATAAAGCCTTGATTGCTATCATAGGTGTAATCAAAGGGGCCTCCTTTAAATTTACCTTGAGCAACTTCATAGCTATCAAGTTCAGCAATCACTTCTTTTTTATAAAATACTACCAATTTGCTTTCTTGCATTCTAAGCCTTGGAAACGGAGGAAGGCCCTTGAGTTCTTTTATGATAAAGCTTTTCTCGTCTCGACTGAGTAGATTTTCAAATGAATTTACAAATGCCAGAGGGCCCGTTTTTTCATAAGCATCAACCGCGAGATTGATGACCTTTGCTGCTTGAGCAACCTTTATGCGTGCATCCTCGCGAAAATCTTTTTCTATTTTTCCTGTTATTACCTGACTATGCGCGCTTAAAATAAAACCTAAAGATAAAAAATGAAGAAATTTTTTAGTGGTCATCTGAAATAATTTGAACATACAAACTACTTTAACAGATTCTAATTATTAAAATCTGCCTCAGAAGTTAAAAATTTGATGCCAATTCATTCTCAATAATGACTAAAATAACAACATGCAAACCGCTCTCACAAAACTTGTAGGCTGCCGCTACCCCATCATCGCAGGCCCCATGTTCTTAGTCAGTGACGAAACTCTTACAGCTGCTGTTTGCAAAACAGGAGCAACAGCTGCCATGCCTTCGCTCAATTGGCGCACACCTGAGCTTTTTCGCAAGGCTATAAAAAAAACAAAAAAACTTACAGGCAACGCCCCCTTTGGAGTGAATCTCATCGTCAACAAAGCCAACGCACGCTTAGACGAAGATCTACAAATTTGTGTAGATGAAAAAGTTTCTTACGTGATCACTTCTTTAGGCAATCCCAAAACAGTGATCGAAAAAATGCATTCCATAGGAAGCAAGGTCTTTTGTGACGTCACCACTCTTGAATATGCAAAGAAAGTACAAAGCTTAGGGGCTGATGCGGTGATTGCCGTTTCTTCTGGTGCTGGCGGACACGCCGGCGGCCTCTCGCCCTTGGTCTTCATTCCCTATCTCAAAAAAAACATCTCACTTCCTATTATCGCAGCTGGGGGCATTGCTTGCGGAACACAAATAGCTGCAGCTCTTGTGCTTGGATCTGATGGGGTACAACTAGGCACTCGATTTATTGCGAGCGAAGAAGCAAAAGTTTCTGAAGATTACAAAAATGCTATCATCAAAGCCGCTCCCGAAGACATTATTCTTACAACAAAAATTTCAGGTACCCCCGCTGCCGTGATCAACACACCTCAATTAGAAAAAGCTCTTGAAACCGCTTCTTGGAAAAACGTCTGGAGCGCTGGACAAAGCGCAGGATTGATCGACAAAACACTTCCTGTTGCTCAAATTATTGAAGAACTCGTCAAAGACTACTCTGCTTGCTTAAAAGCTACTTCAATCGGTGAAAAGTCATAGAGTGAATATTTTCTGAAGACGCGTCGGTAGATCTTTTCTCTCGATAATAATTCATCACGTCTTGTAACTCTTCAAAAGTTACGGGATCTCCTTTTGACGTAGAAGCTTTATGCAAAACAATCCCCTGACCCATATAAATGGCAGTATGACGAATGTTTCCCTGATAACCTTTATTCGAATCACCCAACCAAAAGACAATAAGATCTCCAAATTTCAATTCTGAATTGGGATCTAAAGCTTTGTAGTTATTTTGTATGTGCTGAACAACCTCGTAGTCGAAGGTCTCAAACTGTTCTTTCTCTATCTGGTGAAAACGCATAGAGGTGTTGTAGCAATTTGGCCCATCACAATCCAAAACCTGACCCATTTCTTTTTTAACAAAATCGGGTAAAAATTCTACGAGCGAAACTTTTTTAAAATTTCGAGATCTAAAGCTTTTAATTTTTGACTCCATATCCGATGCTTTTGATTCGATTCCCATGCCCTCTGCTAAAAGCCCTGCACTTTGGGCATCTTGAGTAGAATCAGAAATATCTAAGTAGAGCTTTTCAATTCTATGAGATTTTTTTCCCACCTTGGGACTTTGCCGAGGATAAGGAACTCTCTTACCTCTTATCAAATTCAAATCATTTTCAAATGAAGTCGCGGAAAGAACTAACAAATTTCGACATTTTGAATGAAGGATTAGTTTTTTGACGCCATCGAGTGTAAGAGGTTTTACAAGAGGAGCTTGCATCTGATCGCTCCCATCCCAAATACTTGCCTGAGCCATAAAAGAGAAAAAAACCAAAAATAAATTGAATATATTCATTCGCAAGAGTTCAAATTATCACAATTCAAACGCACTCAAAGAGTCATAAATCCCTATAAGATTTAACCAAACGTGATTGAATAACAAGGGGATGATCAACGTGAAACTTAGAAGGATCGCTTATTTTATGAAATCGTTCAAAATAGTAATCAACGAGAGCATCCCTACTCGATTCGGCAAGATTTGTCTTAAGACCCGTTTCCACAAGCCATCTCTTGAGAAGATTGCTTTCTTGATTCTCTAAAAAATCTTGAAGTTCCGTTGCATCAAGAAGCTTTTTTTCAAAAAGAAGTTGCTCTTCTGACATGTTTTTAAATTTTAAGACATAGCCCCTAATGTCGCAGAGCTCTCCAACTTCCATAAACACAACTGGCTTTGTTAAAACATTTCTACAAGAAGCATGAGAAATAGAGCTAAAAATAAAAAAGAACAATAAAAAGAGTCTCTTTTTTAAGAAAATCACAACATACAGAGAAAAGCATATTTTACTCCACCAAAACAGGAATATTTTTTAAGATTAGTCGCATAACACCGTCATCACTAACTTTATGATCTATTACCACTCCAACGGTCTTAAGAGCCTGAATATCTCGATAAAGAGTTCGTTTATTTACTGATAAGCTTTCGCATATTTGGGCAATTGTAAGACCTGAACGTCGATTATGGCATAAAAGAAAAAGTAACCTTAAAACACGTACAACTGTAAAATTTCGTGACATAAAAAATTACTTTCTTTCCATACACAAAATGTACCAGTTAAAAAGATGCTTAAAGAATATACGGATGAAGTGACGCTTGAGGTCTTCCAGGGAAATTTAAAAATTATTTTTCGCTAAATATAATGGGGATTTTTTTTATATAAAGCCTAAGGTCATCTGTATCGTTTCGAAGATGCTCAATTTCGACACCCACTTCTTTGAGAGCTTCGAGATCTCTATACAAAGTTCTTCGGCTTACAGCTAAAGACTCACAAATCGCATAAATTCCAATTCCAAACTTCTTATGTTTGCACAAAAGAAAAAAAAGATTCAAAACTCTGATAACTTGAGAATTACGGGACACAACACAAATAAAATCCCATAGTTTTGTGTCACATAAGGTCACAGAATATAGTTAATTTTTTTTTTTTTGGGGGGGGGGGGGGGGGGAAAAAAACAAAAAAATAATATTTGTTTGTTTTTTACGAAATATCTTTATTAAATATTTTTTTTTTTTTTTTTTTTGGGGGGGGGGGGGGGGTGCGGGGTACAAATCAATCAAATACTTTTTCAGCAATTCCAAGAGACTTTTCGATGAGTTCTATCGAAGCGCGAGCTTTCTTTTGAATAACTAAAGAATCCATAAATTCAAAAGAATGAAGGTCTAAAATAAGCTCTGGGCCTAGCCTTTGTATTTTTGACAAAAACTCTTCATTTTGAAGAAGAGAAGGATCTTTTTCAATTTTTTTTAAGTAATTGACGGCTTTTAATAAATCATACTTTTTCAACAAAAGTCTTATAGATAACTCTCTAAGAAGATCTGTTGCTGATTGAATTTTAGCCTTTCTATAATCGGCAAAAGAAAGTTGAGAATTTTGGCTAAAAGTTTTATCCAAATTTTGCATCCGAAAAATTTCTTTTTCAAAAACAATCAACTCATCAACAGCAAAAGCCTTTACAGTTTTCGTAGGAACTTTGTCATAAACCATAGGAATTGTTAACGTGTGTTCATAATTCCAGGCATGCTGAGCCAGATTTAAAAAATTAAAACTTAACTCATTTGGATAAAGAGCTTCCTCTAATCCCAACACAATAGTTTTATAATCGTACATATAAAGACCCTCAGAATCTAAGTGCTGAAAGTCTAAAAAAACATTAATCCCCATTTTTTTAAGTCCAGTTGCAATCCTCCCCAACCTACTTTGCCCCCCATTCACGGCAAAATAACTCTTGGAGTGAGCAATGGATTCAAGTTCTGTTTGGCTTTTAATGAGATTTTTATAAATTTTATCTTGGTAAGCTGAAACAAAACTTCTTTTCTGTTCTAAATCAAGTTTGTAAAAAAGCGAGCGACTCCCTTTTAACTCTGTAAAATAAGTTCGCAAAAGATTGTCGCCAGGAGCAAATATAATTCTTTTTAATGTTTTGGAGTTTCTTAGAAGTGGATCGCTCAAAAGAAATCTGCAAGGATCTGTGGCCGCATAAATTTTTTGTGATTGAAAGATGAGAGTAAAAAAAGCCAGAACACACGCGTTCCTATTGATACGATTCACACTTGTTTTCTATACCGCGTCAAAGATTACGTCCACTTATAAGTCACTCTCCCCCATGACCTTCTTGAGAGGCGGATTCTGCAAGTTTGAGAGCCTTTAAAATGATTTCCTGAGACACCCTTGCTCTTTGACTGATGTAAATCTTGTAAGATTCCGAGCCACCCTGAAAAACTTTAAATTGAATACTTGGGTCATCATCTAAAAGCTCTTTGGTAACTTGATCTGAAAAATATTCAGTAAAACCAGACCTAAAAAGGTATATTTGAGGATCTAGGCCCTCTAATATAAACCTATTAAATCTAAATTTGAGCATAAAAGGATCTACCTCTACTTGTTTGAGATAATCGACAACTTTTAAGAGTTCGTTCTTCTTTGCAAGAGTACGTCTGCAAAGTTCTTTATAAATTCGAATCGCTTCTAAAATTTTATCATTTCTTCTTTTGCTCGCTGATTCGCTATTTTGAGACTGAACTGCTGAATTAATCATTTGTCGTATTTGCTTCGAGTAAGTTAACAACTCGTCTATACTAAAATCTTCATAGGATTTGCTTTCATTTTCATCGTAAATCCTAGGGATAAATAAAGCTTTTGTGTCGAGTGAGGCATGCATAGCCTCATGAAATAAATTTAAACTTAACTGATTAGGATAAAGAGCATCTTCAAGACCTAAAATTATAAAATGTCTTTTAGGCGTATAAAAACCAGCCGCATTAATTTTCAAAAGAAGTTCTAAATCTAAAATCAGAGAGATTCCTTTTTTATTTAAAGCGGCAGCAACCCTCCCCAACCGTGTTTCACCACCTCGAACAACAAAAAACTTTTTATCTCCAACAAGCCGCAAAATTGTCCCTTGATGAATCAGTTGTTCAATAATTTTTTTCTTATTTTTAAAAACAAAAAGCTCTTTCTCTTCTTTTTGAAGAGAGTAAAAATCATTGTGATCAAAGTAATCCATCAAAAGCTCATCACCTTGTTTAAATATTTCTTCAACTACCTTTTGACGATGTCGATCAAGTGGATGCTTAAGGATTTCGCTACAAGACGAAGCAAAAAGAACATCTCTCTGAGAGACTGCAAAAAAACAAATCAAAAAAAGGACGATTCTTATATTTTTCATTTAACGAAAAGCTGACTCTGCAAAAAACAAAGCATCCTCAATAATTAAGCGTGACATCCAAGCCCTGTCTCTTACAGAATCCAAATAAGCTTCTCGATCCCCCTTAAAAATTTTTTCTTTTGCTCGAGGATCACTTGCAGAAACCGCATCATCAATCATCTCTGGTAAGTATTGATAAAATTCGCTTTTATGCAAAACGATTTGCGGATCTAATCCTTCCAATAAAAAAGATGAATCTTTTTCTTCAAGAATTGTAGGGTCTTTTTCAACTTTTCTTAAGTACTCAACAACTTTCAAGAGGTCATCTTTTTTTCTTAATGTTCTTAGCGAAAGTTCTTTATAAAAACGAACAGCTTGTACCAAATCTGCATTGGAATTTTCAGTTTCATGAGAAGTAATATTTTGCTCTTTTACTTTTTGATTGAGCATGAGCCTAATTTGTTTTGAATAAACAAAGATTTCATCCAAACCAAAGTATCGGTAATTTTGCTGGTTAAGACCATCGTAAATCATTGGAATGAACAGAGACTTACTTTCTAAAGAGACATGTATAATTTCGTGAAACAAATTGTAGCTTAATTGATTGGGGTACAAAACATCTTCGAGACCCAAAATGATTTTACTTCTTTGAGGGGAATAAAAACCTGAGGCAGGTTTTTTTAAAAGTCTTTCTACGTCCAACTCTACAGAAATTCCCATTTTTTCAAGACCTTTGGCAACTCTCCCCAATCGACTGAGACCACCTTTCACAAGAAAAGAAGATGAGTTTGAAACGGGCTCTAAAATCGTGCCTTGTTGAATGACGTTTTGTATTATTTTATTTTTGTTTTCGGAATAAAACTCTCTTTGTTGTGCAATTTTGAGTTTCGCAAAAGAACTGTGGCCAAAAATCTCTTTTATGAGCTGGTCACCCGGTTCAAAAATCTCTTTTCTTAATCTGAGCTTATCTCGATCGAGAGGATTTTTAAGAATCTCGAGACAAGGATGGTTTGCTGATCCAAAAGCAAAGGCTCCTTTAAGTGCTAAAAAATAGAAAAAAATCGACGTTATTTTAGCCACAGTAAAGTGAGAGTATTATACACTGCGTTATGTGCAGCGTCCAGAAGCGAATTTCGTCTTTTCTGGGGTAATAATTGACTATTTCTAAAGGCGTTACAGACTAAAGCCATGAAGAATATCAGCTCTTTACGAATAGTTATGGTGTGTAGTTTTTTTACACTGTTACTCCTAGGAGAAACTGCCCCCAAACGCACCATCTACGTTCTTAAGTCATCGGGCATCTGTGACGGCTGTTCTGAGGCTATCTCTAAGATGCTTTTTACAGTGGGAATACCTAGCCAAATTCTAGGTCCTGGAGAACTCAAAAAAAATGTCACAACAAATGACCTTTTAATTGTAGGTGGAGGCATTCCCGGAGGAGAGGGAGAATGGACCCTTAAACAAGACCTCACTCAAGTGGGCGCCTTTGAATGGGTTAAAACTCATATTGCAAAAGGAGGTCGGTATTTGGGAATTTGCGCGGGAGCTTACTTAACAGAGCGCTGGATTGATAAAGAAGCTGGAGAATATGGGTTGAATATTTTTCCTGGTGAAATTGATAATTATTCAAAAGTTGATAAACGTGCAAAAGTTCTTGAGCTGAATTGGCTTCAGCCTGTGCAAAATCGTTATGTTTACTTTCAAGATGGCCCCGCTTTTTATCCAAAAAAAGACTCGGATGTACAAATTCTTGCGCGTTTTGCAAAAGATCAAACACCAGCTGCCCTAACCTTTTCATGGGGAGAGGGAGTTGTAGGTTTGATTTCTCCTCATTTAGAAGCGGACGAAAGCTGGACACGTGATGAACACCTCAAAGACAAAGATGGACTTGATTACGATCTGGGAATTCAAGTTGTTCGTGAAGTTTTAAAATAATCTGTTTTGCCAAAATAAAAACTCCGCCTTGCCACCTCAAGCAAGACGGAGTTTTTTTATTTATTCAAAGTAATAATTTTAATTTACAATTCTTACTCGTTTAAAGTTTTCACCCTCCAACAACAAACTTGTTCTTATATATTGGGTGCGCTTCATCCATTGGAGATAGTTCTTTACGGTAAATCTATTCTTGAGAACATATTTACCCAAAGTTCTAAACGAAAGAGCCACTTTTGAAGAATTCTTTTCTGCAAAGCCCTGCTCTGCCTCACCCAAAATATCAAAAGCTTTGAGATTGGCTTTTATTGTTTCATTTGTAATTTTTTCTTCACATGTCTCATGAAATTCTTGCTCATGTGCAGCGGGACACAAATGATCGACATCTCCCTTTTTCAAATATTCCTGTACCATGCTCACGATTCGACTTTCGAGCACATGCGGATCTTGTTTTCTTTCGATTTTTCGATAATAAAACAAACGCCTCAGACCCTCTAAGGGTGCAATAACCTGTAACTCTCCTCTGACGAAGCCACTAGAGATTTTTTCCATGGAGATACTAGGCATTCCCAATTCTTGATTGATCGACGCAACTCTATCAGTCCAACCTATCAATCGATCTCTCGTATGCTCACGTTCAAAGAGCCATGTCATACTCACGTCAACTTGCCTTAAATCTGTCGAAGCCTGTGCCCTAAATGTCGCGCTATCTACCAAGTGTTTTGAAAATATTCCTCCTGAAGTTTTAGATTGAGAGTACTCGGCGTAATAATTCTTAACTTTTGTGTTTGAAATATAATCCGTAATACTTTCCTCTGTACAAGTTTCACCTTTGCTACACTTAACGTTAAAGAATATGGGCAAACCTAATTGCAAGTTGCTCGATCTTGCCATGGAAAGCATTTCAACTTCCATAAACAAAGTCACACCTTCCACATTCTTCGATCCATATTCTTGAGCAGCAGCCAAGTTTCCGCGTAACGCTTGTTGATAAGCCTCTTCACCTTTTTTTGTTGTTAAATCAAAAATAAAGGCTGGAGTTTGCGAAACAGTCTTAGACATTTCACCAAACGCAGTGCCAATTCCTGCAAAGATGAAGGGACTTACAGATGTCACTCTTTGTTTTGTAACTGAAAGAAGAACTTCCCGATCTGAAAGTTTTTGAACTTGGTAGATGTAGCTACCTTTCAGTACGCTTGCTACCCCTACTCCTGCATACGGAACACCAAGACCTGCAAGAACCGCAACTCCTCCGGTAGACTCGTAAGCAAGAACATCTCCGATCGTCCAATTTTCGAGATCGTCTAGATTTTGAGGAATCACAACTTTACGACGAGTTTGTGCATCCTCTTTGTCTTTTGCATATCTGAGTAACGTTGTCTTTCGACCCGCAACAGGCATGACTCCCACAAGACCATTTAGATAATGCAAGAATCCGCGCGCGTTAATGAGATAAAGTTGCAATCCTGCACCAATGCCTCCTTCGATGTTCGCTTTTTCTAAAACCATGTAACCTTGACTTGGATCAGCAGGCTCAAGACTGAGCGTATCGCGTTTTTTCTTAGAACCCAGATACATTTCACTTAAGCTAACGGGCTTCGATGAAAAATCCATGTCGAGATAAGCGAGAGGAATAAAGCGACCTCTAAGTTTTCTCTTTGGTTTTTCGGGTTCGGGTTGAGCAATGCCTGCAGTTTGTCCACCGCCACCGCCGTTTGTCTCTCCAGCGGTTTGTCCGCCACCACCCGTATCAGCACCTGTTGTTTCTCCGGTAGTTTCGCCTGATGTTTGACCACCACCTCCTGTATCGGCACCTGTTGTCATGCCGCCATTATTACTCCCGTTTGAATTTCCGTTAGCGTTGCCATTCGCGTTGCCATTGGCGTTGCCGTTGGCGTTGCCATTCGCGTTTCCGTTTGCGTTGCCATTCGCGTTTCCGTTAGCGTTGCCATTCGCATTTCCGTTGGCGTTGCCATTCGCATTTCCGTTGGCGTTGCCATTCGCATTGCCGTTCGAGTTGCCGCCACTTGTTCCTGCACTTTGGCCTCCGCCACCCGTTGTTCCTCCAGCCGTACTACTTCCATTCGCGTTTCCGTTAGCATTGCCATTGGCATTACCACTTGTTGCAGATCCTGTTGCATTGCCGTTTGCGTTTCCGTTTGCATTGCCGTTGGCGTTGCCATTCGCGTTGCCACTGACATTACTGCTTATGAATACTCCCGTTACACTACCGCTGTTAGAACCTCCACTCGAAGAAGCTCCAGAATTCGATCCTGTACTACTAGGACTTCCAATTGTGCTACTTCCATTTGCATTGCCATTACTTGAACCTCCTCCACTATTTCCACTGTCACTTGCACCGTACATGATCTGTGCTGAGACAAAAGAAACAAATGTCACTCCTCTGATAAGTTTCTTTGTTTTTGTTAAAAATTTCTTATCTACCATTTACTCTCCTTTTTTTTAGACACTCGGTGGGAATTAATGGAATGAA
>CAYOWH010000013.1:0-46875 GCA_964407615.1 uncultured Bacteriovoracaceae bacterium
AAGAAGGTATTCTCAAAAGAGAACCCACTGCCGAATTAGCTCTTCATCAAAAAGATACAGACTCGCTTCCACCCTACGAAATTCTAGATGCTTTTTTAAACGAACTTTTAGATCGCCAAGGAAAAGCATTTGTGGAAAAAGACTGGAAAAGTTTTTTAAAAAATTTTACAGCTCAAGAGCTTATGCAAAAAGTTTTGAAAACGGAATTTAAGCGCTACCAAGCTCCTCCCATCCTCAGGGTCAGCAACAGAGCCTTCGGACTCAGCTGGCGGATGCCCATAGCAACGGCTCTGCCAAAAAATTAGTCAACAACAAGGTTAAGCTAACTTTTTTTTGGCGACTTGTTTTTTTTTCTTCAAATATAATTGTAGGTAATATGAAAAAAAGTGCTTTGATTATTATCTCAATTATTTTTTCTTCTGTTTCTTTTGCAGAAATGAAAATTGACAGCAAGGAACACAAGGAACTTTGCCTTGGACAAAAAGCTAATTCACCTCAATATCAAGTTATTTACGATGCTCTTAATATGCTCATTAAGGATAAAAACTGTTTCATTTCAAACATCGTCGTTTATCCTCATGATAAAAAAGCAAACAAAGCACTTGCTGTTTACAGGCCAGAATGCAAAATCAAAATTGGAAACACGTCCCCTAAAGTTATTTTAAAGTTTGAAATCGATGCTGCTAAAAAAAATCAAAATGAATCTTTTTACCAAAAAGTTGTAAGAAAGTTTCAAGATCCTGAATCAAAAGAAATTCCTACAGAATTTATCTTTAGACGAGGTCAGAACGAAAATCTTAAAAATGCTAATGATTACTATTATGGGAATAAAGATGCTGGAGAAAAAGGTTTCCGAGAGTTAGCCGTAGAAGCAGGAGCTTGCAAAGCAGACGATCAGATTCCTATGGATGAACCCAACCAATCTAACTTTGCTCAAAGTAGCAGCTCGCAGCACAAATCGAAGTAAATTAATTATTTATTTTTTTTGAACTCTTCTTGAAACTCATACCGATCGTGCGTTTCAAGATCAAAACTCTCAATCGACTCGAGGTCTTTTTCAGATAGTCCTCGAAAGTTATGTTTGCACTTGTAACAAATTAAAACAGGTGGTCGAAAATAATAAAGGAAGCGGTCAAAAATTAAAAAAAGTGGCATAGGCGACCAAACAACAAACCAGTTGTATCCCATGTACATTAAAACAAATGTTGCTATTGAAGCGATCGTAACGAGTGTTAATCCAATCGATCTACGAAAATCACTTTGCTTGTAAAAATCTTTACATTCGCAAAGAGGGCAATTTCCTGGAAGCTCTTGAATAGATGAAGAAGGCCCCGGAAGACCTATCACCTGACTAAGAAAGTGCTGATATGAATGCTTTGATGTCTTCATCATTTCAGCACTTTCTTAAGTTTTTTCATTTAATTACTTTCTTCTAGCGCACTCATAATTTCGCTGACATGGCCCTCAACCTTGACGGGTTGCCAAATTTTAGCAAGCTTTCCGTCTGTATAGAGAAAAGTGCTGCGCTCTACTCCCATATAAGAATTACCCATAAAATTCTTTTGTTTCCAAACACCCAACTTTTTACTCAGTTTTTGTTCAGTGTCTGATAACAAATTAAAATTTAGTTCATATTTAGAGATAAAGTTCTGATGACTTTCTTTTGCATCAGGGCTCACTCCCACAACAACAGCGCCTTTTTCAGTGAGGCGAGAAAGCTGATCTCTAAAGTCACAAGCTTCTTTTGTACAACCTGGAGTATCATCTTTTGGATAGAAATAAAGAACAAGATGTCGATTCTTCTGTGCTAAATCTTGCACACTTACAGAACGACCCTCAACATCTTCGATTGCTTCAGCAGGAGCTGGACTTCCAATTTCAGGAACCGATAATTCCAACGGAACGGACGGAGTGGAAGCCGCTGCTAAAGAGACTTTCTTGATTGCTTTTTTAGCAACTTTCTTTACAGTTTTCTTAATTACTTTTTTCTTTGCTTTTGTCTTTGCAACTTTCTTAACGGTTTTTTTTGATGCTTTTCGGACTGTTTTCTTTTGAGTCTTTTTTACCTTTTTTGCTTTTTTTACTTTTTTTACAATTTTTGTTTTCTTCTTTGTTTTTTTCTTTGCCATTACTCTCTCTCCTCTCGTTTCTTAACATCAATTTTCAAAACTTTTATAGTTACAGATTTTCTTATCACGGCCTGACAAGCGAGTCTCTCCTTTGTCAGATGATAAACATTACCCAAAAGCCTTTTTTCAGGTCCTTCAATCTCTTCCAGGGAACCCTCCTTGTCCTCTTCAAGAATTTTCACCATACAATCCGTGCAAGAAGGGGTGCCCCCGCAGGTTTGTTGAATAAGAATACCCGCAGCATAAGCTGCCTGAGTTATCTTAGTACCCGGCTCAACATCAATTCTGCGCTCTGTACCATCCTCCAAAACAAAACAAACCTTCACCATAAACCTAAAATAAGCAGCTTCAGGTTAGCTGTCACTTTTTTGTGAGATTAAACAAAATGCTTCTTGTAGGCCCCAAACACCCGCGTCTAAACTAATACTAGAGGGATCTAAAGCCATGATTTATACCAAAGTTTTCAATAAAAACCGTATCTTAGTACTTTCTCTCCTTTGTTTTCTAAACGATAACCTTTTTGCTTCCTCTCAAAATATTTTGGCTTCGAACCCTTTTTTAACTTCACAAGCCGAATCTCTCAAAAATGAATTTCTTAAAGAAAAAGCTCTTAAAATCTACTTCTCCGGAAACCTTGCAGGCTCAAAAGAAAGTTGTGGATGTGCGCTGAACCCCAAAGGTGGATTTGAGCGTCGATATAACTTTCTCAAAAAAGAAGGTCTTCTTGAAAAAGAAATTCAAGAAAACACTCTCGTTTTAGATTTTGGAAACCTTTTATTTAAAAACGAAAATATTTCTACATATGAACATAAATCTGCTTTGGATAATGCCCAAAAAATGCTTCAGGCTACAAATTTTTTTCGCTACGATGCTATCAACTTTGGAAACTTAGACAGAAGTCTCTCTCAAAATGAACTTCAAAAAATCTTTGGTAATTCTCGCTTTCCCTGGATTTCCTCTAACCTTTTTCCCAGCAGTCGCTTTGCTAACACATTTAAAAGAAGCATCACTCGAAAACTTCAGAATCATGATGTTTTAATTTTAGGGCTTAGCTCGGCAAAAAAAGAAGAGCTTCCTCAAGGGTGGCAAATTGAAAATGCTCAAAGTGTTCTTTTAAATGAGCTTAAAAATATCCCCGCCTCTACCCTCCCGATTGTTTTATCAGATTTAGAAATTGGGGAGCTTAGCTCTATAGCAAACACAGTGAAACGTCCTATTATTTTTTTAGGTTCACGAGAAATGGGGGGCTGGGATAGACCCCTTGAAATCGGCCAATCACTTCTTGTTCATCTAAGACATCAAGGCCAAGAATGGGGAATTCTTAAAGTTTCAGGAAAATGGCAAGACAAGCAGGCCTGGTACAATACAAGTGAATCACCCTTACTTGCTCAAAGATGGGAAGAGCTAAAAAAAGAAAGCCTTAAAATTAAAGAACTTGAAAACTCTCCTGAAAAAAATCTTGAAATAAAAAATCTCGAATCAAAAGCTGAAGAGCTAAAAAAGCTTGCTCCCTTAAAACAAAGAGATATTCCCTTTTCTTATGAAACAGTAGAAATGAATGCTTCTTTCGATGGTAAAAATTCTGTCAGTCGTTTTATGAAATAGTAATTTAAAAAGATTTAGACAAAAACATGCGCTTCCATTCATCAAGCGAATGTTGGGGAGGATGCGCCCCCCATGATCGAGGAAGATAATTTTTTAGTGTTTTTTCTATCTCAAAAAATAGGGCACTTTTTTCTAAAGGGTGAGATAAAATTTCAGCTCCCAAAAGGGCCCCTGAAATTTCTAAGGCTGTTTTTTTTGAGTAGAGGCATTTGCGACATCCCGTCAAAAGTGTCTCTTCAATATCGATAGGACTCCAATCGTAACGAAGTAAAAACTCTCGAGCAATTGACACCAAAGCCTTCATGCGAATCATTCCATTTTCATAGGCAACAGATGCTGCTTGCAGCGTATTTTCAGTTGCATAAAAAAAAGGAGCATAAGATCCAAAGGCTGTAGGCTTTAAATTTAAATCTAAATTGATAAATGCTGCAAGAATAGGATTTGTTGGATTTTTTTCAAAATGACGAGACAGCCAAGCCACTCGTACAGCTTCCTGCCTAAAAACTCCAAGCTGGAGTAAAAACTCATAAAGAGTTTTTCCATTCATTTGGCCACTTGAAACTAAGGAAAAAATAGTAAAAACAATAGCATCACTTTCGCTATCATCCCCAAACAAAACTAAACGCGCGGTTTTAGGTAAAAAAAACCATAAACTTAAAAGAGCCGCTAGCTTATATCCCAACTGTTCTTTTAATTTTTTAAACTCTCCACTACGGACATGTCTTAATTGATCTTTTAAAATCAACCCTTCATGGTCAATTCCATCAAATTCCATTTTGGATCTCAAAGTGGCTCCCATTTGAGGGGGAGAAGCAGACAAAAAGAATAAGGGGCATTTTTGTGGTATTTCACTCGCACCACGACGAAGTGCCCGAAGAAGAAGTGAAAACCCAGGCACATTACTTTTTCTTTCAGGTCTTTCGAAAGCCGCCTTTAGAAGCCCTCCTAACGAGTGAATTTCCGTGTTCAAATAAGTTCGATCGACATCAGAAACAAGAATCGCTCCAGAATAATTCTTTGGGATCTGATAGACAGAATCAGGAATTTCAATACCTGGAATCTTGTGAGGCATTCAATATACATTCTACCTTGCGTCACGAAACTTGTCTCATTTTATTATTCGTTTTCAAAAGCTTGCACATCTTCCTTCCAAAGTAATAAAACAGAATTATGACAACTCAAAAAATTCTTCGTTCGCTCAGTGTTTTCTTTGCTGGAACCCTTTCTTTCATAGCTTTTTCCGGAATTTCTCATACGATACAACATACCGCTGATGTGGTTGGTACAGGCAAATATGATCTTCGAATTCAAAGTGATTTGATTTTAAATCACGGGGGAGGCGTGAATATATCTGGACATTTCAGAACGGGACTCAAAGAAGATATTTTGGACATTGAGGGAATCATCGGAACTGGAAAGACAGATTTTAAAATTGGCGCTTTAACCCAATTCAATCTTTTACCAGACATACCAGGACAAATAGCCCTTGCGTTTTTTGGAGGTGCGATTCTTATGAATGATAATTTCAGAGACTCAAGCTCGAATAAATCCATGGTTGCTCTTTCTATTGGGACAATCGGATCTAAAAAATTTGAAGTTTCATTTGGCCACGTTATTCCTTACGGTGGACTTCAAATTGAAGCATTAATGAAATCAAGCGGAAACCTTATTCCAATAACCGCTCTAGCGGGTGCCGAGTGGAGAGTTACAAGCGCCACTCCCTGGAAATTTATATCTGAACTAGATCTCGACATAAACGATAGTAACTTTCAAATTGGACTTGGTGCGGGATATAGCTTCTAAAGGATAAAATTTTGAAATTTTCAATTTGGTCTGGTTCACACATTATTAAAAGAGCCGATTTAATCTTGGGTTTAAGAAATCTAAAAAAACTTGGCTTCGAATATGAAATCTCTAGAAACGTAGAAGCTTATGCTATTAGGAATAAACAGCCCCTACTTCCTTTTCTTGCGGGAAACGACCAACTTAAAATTGAAGAACTTCTTAAAATTATTAACAACCCCAACGCAAACTGGATCCTCGCCTCGAGAGGGGGATATGGATGTTTACGTCTTCTGAAAGAACTAGACCAAATCTCAATTGAAAGAAAAGAAGATCTTCACATTTGGGGCTATTCAGATCTGACAGTTCTCCAACTCTACTTTTGGCAAAGAAAAGGATGGGCTTACGTTCAAGGACCTCTTTTAGGATCTGAAACCTTTATAAAACCTTTACCAAAAGAGCAAAAAATTCTAAAGAATATTTCCCAACTCGAAACATTTCCTTCAAGTTTTCCTCTAAAAATCCTAGATAAAAAATTTAGCCTTGCTCCCGAAAAATATATTTTACTCGGCGGTAACCTTGCTTCAATTGTTTCTATGCTTGGAACGCCGTGGGAACCCCTTCCCTCAAGTAATTTTTTACTTTTTCTAGAAGACATTGATGAGTCTGGCTACAAGTGTGACAGACTTTTGACTCAGTTATCGTGCTCAAGGTTTTTTGACCGTTGTAAAGGAATTGTCCTTGGACATTTTACAAACTCTCTTGGGTACAAAAATATTTTTAGAAGTTTCTCTCTTAAGAAAAAAATCCCTATTTATTTAGGTCTTCCCATGGGCCATGAAGCTCCAAGAATCCCAATTGTTATGGGTAAAAGCGTTTATCTTGACAAAAACCGATTGGTTTTTGACACATATAAGTTTTCTCATACTTAAAAACCTCATCCAAACATAGAATATTAATTTTTGGTTAAGAAGAATAAACCTCTCTTATTTCTCATATTTTTTCTGATTTTTACGAATAGAAATAAGGAGTTACAAGCTCGGAATGACATTGCTTATAACAGGAGCTCTTTTAATTGGAGGCTCGTTATTTTTTATTATTTATTCAAGCATGTCTGCGGCTGCGCAATTAGCTGCTGAAGAACGTTTAGGAATAAATCCCGACAACGAAAAATCAAAAGCAATTCTCCCTTTTTATATAAAGCTTACTTCTCCTCTCCTTCGCGAACCTTATATAAATGTTGGTTCTCAAATGTGGAGTGAAAATGGCCTGGCTCTGGTTAAAAAGAAACTTGTAACAGCTGGAATGCTTCAACAGATTAGTCCCGAACAATTTGTTGCCTCAAAATTTTTTATGACTCTTGGGCTTTCAATTTTCTTTTTATTAATTCATCTGTTTGGTTCTCCACCACCTCTTGTTTTTACTATTTTCCTCATAGTTTTGGGTTTCTTTACTCCAGACATCCATATCTCCGGAGTCATAACAAAAAGACAAAAAGAAATAAAAGTTGCAATGCCCTACGTGATCGATCTTTTGGTTCTTTGTATGGAAGCAGGATTAGATTTTATGGGAGCAACTGGAAAAGTTATTGAAAAAGCACCCAGCAGTCCTCTGGTAGAAGAGCTCTCTATTGTGCTCAAAGACATTCAACTTGGAAAAACTCGCGCTAAATCTCTCAAAGATATGTCGCTAAGAGTTGATATGCTCGAAATATCCAGCCTTGTTGCAATTGTTGTAAGCGCAGATCAAATGGGCGCTAGTATTGGAGCAGCCCTAAGAGGTCAGAGCGATCTTTTAAGAAACCAACGACTCATGAAAGCAGAGGAATTGGGAGCAAAAGCTAGTCAAAAAATTCTTGTTCCCTTGGTGATGCTCATTCTTCCAGCCGTGATCATTATTGTTTTGGGTCCCATCATTCTCAACGCAATGGGGGTTAAATGATAAAATTTAAACCTATTTGCATATATCACAAAAAAAAGAAGCTTATTTCAAATGCACTTTTTGCTGAAAGTTTTGTGAGTCGAATCAAAGGGCTTATGGGAACTAAAAAGCTTTCCTCAGATAACGGGCTTTTAATTCCCAATTGCCGTCAAGTTCATACTTTTTTTATGAACTACACAATTGATATTATTTTTCTAGATTCTAAAAATAAAATCATTGAGATACAAACCCTTAGTCCTTGGAAGGTTTCGAGGTGGAGAAGAAGCGCTGAAAAAGTTTTAGAAGTCCCTAAGGGTTTTGCAAAATTAAATAAATTAAAAAAAGGTGACGTGTTGGAGGTCAAAGTAAAATGATCCAACTAAAAATTATTAAAGGCTCACAAAGAGCTGGAGAAGAATTTGAAATAAAAAACGGAGAAAGCATAACTATTGGAAGAGGGTCTACTTGTAAAATAAAATTACTTTCCTCTGGAATATCAAAACAACACTGTAAACTCACGTCTCTCTCAGGGGGAAGAATTGAATTAGAAGACTTAGGTTCCGCAAATGGTACTTTTGTGAATGGCGTTCAGATCACAAAACAAATCGTGAGACCGGGAGACACTCTAAGTGTAAACGAATATTTATTCCAAATTGTTTGGAAACCAGATGCAACTTTGCCAACACAATTTTCCTCTCAATCTCGACCCATTCGAACCCCAGTCCCTCAAGCTGAATCATTTGTTGAAGCGAAAAACATAAAAGTATCCGAAAAAAATAACAGCAATATTTTTAGTGTCTTTGAGAGTTGGGTAGATCCCATTGGTGAAGCGATACCCGTGCATCAGGCTTTATTTTTAGGATTTATAATTTGGACACTTTTAACAGTGTGCTTGAGTATTTTTCCTTTTTCAAAAGAGGCAAATCTTAAGATTAGAGAAAGCTCTCTTGAAACTGCTAAACTTTATACACGTCAGCTTGCACGAATTAACTCGAAAGCAATTATCGAACAAAGAATCTC
This sequence comes from uncultured Bacteriovoracaceae bacterium, assembly GCA_964407615.1. Classification (GTDB taxonomy): domain Bacteria; phylum Bdellovibrionota; class UBA2428; order UBA2428; family UBA2428; genus CANIGN01. Next base: position 8,457 of record CAYOWH010000013.1, read on the forward strand.
AGATATTGTTCCTTCTTTAGACGAACGACCCCATACAACAAGCGGAATTATTAAAGAGTACATTCTAGATGCCCCCCGACAAAGAATTCTTTCTCCAAATTCAGAGGCAGGAAATGGCCTTCCCGACTCTTATGCTGTCAAAGCCACTCAGCAAACATCAACTTGGTGGGCCTTTGATCCAAGTAATAATCTTGCCTACGTCTCATCTCCTATTCTTGTGGGTACTCCAGAAGGAAACGCCATTGCAGCCACTGCATACATCGTATTTGATCCAACGGAATCTTCTTTTAGCTTTACTAAAATTCTTGAAAACGCGTTGACCTCTATTTTAATCCTCCTTGCTTTTTCACTTGTTGCTGTTTTTGTATACCAACGCTTCATTATTGTTCCTGTAAAAAATCTTTCAAATGCGATAGATAAAGCGACCTCTTCATCGAGCTCTATGGAAAAATCAGCGATTAACTGGAAAGAGTTAAATGAAGTTCAAGAAAAACTATCAATTCTTCTAAGCAGAATACCATCAGAGAATAATTCTCAGAGTCCTGAGGAGTGGAGTTCAAACATTGCTCGAGATTTAAATTTTGCAGCTGCCTCTTTTGACAGCTCTTTAAAAATTTTGGAATGGAATTCTGCGATGGAGGAAGTCACAGGAGTTCGTAGAGACTATGCAGTTGGGGCGGATATCGGCGTTGCTAGCAGAGACAATGCTTTCGAAACAAACATTCGAGAGTTAGCCGTTCTTGCGCAAAACTCAGCTTGGGCTCCCCAAAAAGCTCATCTTGATTTTCAAGGTAAAAGCAGTACGTTGACTATGATTTTTGGATCCAATCATTTTTTACTTCTTATTAAGAGGGAGGGTGATGGATGAGCTCCGTTAAGATAAAAAACAAAAAAGGACTTTTTTTTGAATTAACACAAGAAGTTCATAAACTGGGACGAGCCGTTGATAACGATATCGTACTCACAGATCCAAGCATATCGAGATACCATCTCGCTCTACAACCCATCTCAGATGGAATCATTATTTATAATACAGGATCAGAATCTGGTTTTTATTTAAACAACGAATGGCATATGGACAACGCTAAAGCTCAAGGAGGAGATATCCTTCGAGTAGGTTCTGAAGAGTTTTATGTAGAAGCCCCAAAAGTAGAAGAGGTTAGTTTCGACTTTAATCCAAATCCTAGTTCTTCAGGCTCTCAAAATCTTGAATTAAAAACAAACAACAACAATAAATTGAGAACCATATTGCTCCTTGTTGTCGGACTCATGATGATTGCTATTTTCTTGCAACAAAATGAAGACCCAAATAAAGAAAATACCTCTCGTCTTAAAGAAAAACCCACAAAAGAACTTCCCTCAGAATCTTTTTCTAATATGGAAGTGAAAAAATTAGGTCCACAAGAAATCACGGCCAATGAGCTATACAATCAAGGTAATAGAGAATTACTCAATAAAAACTACATTCGCGCTATTCAGTGGTATCAACAAAGCGTTACAGAAGACCCCTCTCTCACAAAAGCGCAAAATGCACTGAGAGACGCTGAGACAGAACTCAAAAATGAAATAGTAAAAAAGATTGAGAATTCAGAAAAGAATTTACTCGAAAACCGATTGCAACTTTCGAGAGCTGAAGCAAGACAAGCTCTAGATTTAATTTCTGAACAAATTTCTAATTATAATTTTGAAATACAACAAAAACAAAGAAGCTTAGCTAGCCAAAAACTACCTATGCTCACAAGAGATCAAATTTATCTAGAGCTTCCCTGTGAAAGGGCACCTGATACTGCGATCTGCAAAAGAGGAGTCGAAGTTCTCAAACGATCGCGCATTCTTCTAGGAGAGGAGAACGTGCTAAAATGAAAGATCCTGTACTCATTCTTACTCTCAAGGATAAAGAAAAAAAACTACCCTTGAATAAAGAAAAAATTATTTTAGGTCGCGGAAATGAATGCGATTTTGTTTTAGAGGGAAAAGATTTCTCAAGAAAACATGTCGCCATTCACTACAAACATGGTCTTATTTATATAGAAAACATCTCTACCAGCGGAGAAATAAAAATTGGAAACAAAGCAACCGAATATGCTGAGCTTCGCCAAGATGAAGAAGTCGCTATCGGTGAATATATCCTGAAGTGGACCATCAACGACGTTCCAGAAGAAAACAAATTACCTGTAGAAGCTAAACAGGATGATTTTAACTCTTTTGGCGAACCGCAATCTGCTCAAAACCCAAACGAAAACAGCCAATCAAGTAACCACTTGCTTTCGGATCAGTCTTTTTCTGATCATGCGCCTTCTCCTCCAACAACTCCTTCAAGCGATATCATGATGAACCCTGAAATGGAGGAAGCCCTTTCACAAGAAAAAACTGTGAGAGTTTCAAATTCTTCATTTGGTATGTTTCGTATCATATCAGGTGAAGTAGCAGGGAGAGAAATTAAACTTGAACACGGAAAAGAATGGATAGTTGGTCGGGCGAAAGAATGTCATATTGCCATTAACAATAGTAAGCTTTCTCGACATCATTTTAAAATCAATCAAATAGGTTCGGGATTTCGAATTAAAGATTTAGATTCAAGTTACGGAATAAAGGTTAACGGAGTAGGAGTGAGAGAAGCCCCGCTCAAAAGCCTTGATGTCATCACAGCAGGTCCTGTGGAGATTCAATTTATTATTGCAGACAAAAATATAGGTGACATCCCTGAGATGTCTCCAAATTTGCCAGCTATTTTAAACCATCAAAATCAAACAGCTCAAAATCCTCATCTAGAAAAAACACACATACCAGCCGTTGTGAACCACCAAAATATAAACTCAAGTTTTAGCTTTACCCCGCCTTCACAAGAAGATTCTTTTCAAAGCCAAAAATCAGAGATCTCACAAGCGGAAGCGCCTCCTAAACCACTTCCCAAAGAAAGAATCGATCTTTTAATTCATAAATTTAATTCGCTAAATAAAAATCAAAAAATACTATTCGTGAGCGCAGGGATTTTAATTGTTTTTCTTAGTTTATCCATGTTTATGTCTCCCAAACCCCAGCCTCAAGCTCAAATTGCCGAAGCCCCACCTAAAGACACGAAACCAACCGAAGTCGCAGAAAATGCAGCAGAAAACGGTGACTTTTCTGCTGAATACATGCTTAAAACTCCTGCTGAAAAAGCAAAAATTCAGGAGCTTTATGTTCGAGCCGAAGAAGCACGAGCTAGAGGTGAATGGCAAAAAGCATTTGACATTAGTACTGAAATAATAAAAAGCGTTAACAACTACAAGAGAACAAAAGATATTCTCTCTGAAGCACAAAGTTATTTAACTGATCTTCAAATCGCAACGCTCAGTAAAACACCTGACGACGCAGAAAGTGCCAACTTAAATAACCAACAAAAAATAGATGAATTGTTAAGCTCAGGAGAAAAAGCACTCAGCGAAAAAAGATGGGAAGATGCACAAGAAATTTACACAAAAGCTCTGCTTCTAGATCCCAAAAATGAAACTGCTACTCGCGGACAATATGCTGCACAAATGAAAAACGCAGAAGATCTCAACAAAAAACTTCCCATTGAACAGGCAAAAGAAGAAGCTTCTGCGGCCTCGTCATCTTCTTCATCCGCACAAAGCTCTGTTGATATTGCGTCTGAACTTATGCAAGCTAACTTTGAGGAAATTAACAAAGGTTATCAAGATGCTAAGCAAAGAATACAGGAAGGTTCCTTTAGAGAAGCCTACCCTACCCTTAAAGAACTCAAAGCAAAAATTGAAATCTTAATTGGAGAAGAAGAATCAAGCAGGTCTCTCTCCTCAACAAATCTTATATCTGAAGAAAAAAGAACCCTTCGATCAAAGATTATTGAAAGTATGGACCTTGTAAATGAACAATACGTATTGGAATATAAGACTCAGCTTGACGATGCTCAGCAAGCAAAAGCCAATCAGAAGCTTGTTGAAGCAAGAGCCATCTACGATTCTATTATTCGTAAAGATCCTCTTTTTGAAGAGCCACGAGTTGAGAGAGAAAAACTCTACCGAAAAATGATTTCAGATGGTCAATCAACATACAGAGAAGCACTCATTTTAGAAGGTCTTGGAAATATATCTGAAGCCCTTGAGCTCTATGAAAAATCAAAAAGTTTCTTTGAAAAAATTGATAAAAAGGATGCTCAAGAATACTTTTCAATTGTAGATAAGAAAATGAGGATTTTAAAAAAATGATCCTCTCTTATTCTTATTATAATTTTCCGAAACGAAAAGGAATCGCTTTTTTTTATCAAAAAGCTTGGACTTCAGGTGGACACCAAACAATTAACCAAGCATTCAACCGTTTTTTTGATTCCATTAAAAACATTACTCACGATCCCGATGCAACTCGAATTCAAACTCTTGATGACCTTGGAGATCCTGAAATTCAACTTTTAGAATCAGCTAAGACTCGAACTCTTAGATCACTCCCCCAAAACTCACTTTACTGGGGAAGCGAGATGTATTTTGCACACGTGTCCCAAGGTCGAACATACCTGAAAATCCCAAAATGGATGGTTGTATTTAGAGGTCTAGAAAAAGAACTTCAATCTTTTGAACTCGGTGACTCTTGGTCAAGAATGGATCTCTTATCGCATTCTAGCTTTTTCATAACACTTAAGACATGGTCAGCTAAACCCTTTCGCCTCGTCAGTGCAAAATCTGATTATTTTCGACTTGCAAATTTCTTGGCCTTTCCCCAAACAGAATATCTTCCGCTTTTAACATTAGACCTAAATGAAAGGATTCAAGAATGAAAAAATTCATTTTTTTTGGAGGCTTTCTCTTTTTCATATCTTATTTTTTTTTAAAAAATAAAAGTAATACAAGCGAAGATTCATCACAAGCTGAAGCTCCTTCGCTCGTACTTAACAATCAAATCACTCAAAAAGTATCCACAGCAGATAGTCTGACTCAAAAAGAAGAGTTCACAAAAAAATTAGTGAATCGAGCTCCTGCGAGTTATTCCGAAATTAAAAAATACTTACCTAAAAATTTCCCGCCTCAACTAAAAAAAAGATGGGAGCAAAAAATTGTCAATGAAGATGATCGATACATAACTTCTCAACTTTATTTAGATGGAAGAAAACTTGAAGAATATTTCTTCAAATGGGAAAAGATAGGAAATGAAATAAATCTTATTGCGGGTGATCTACCGGTCATCAATGAACTAACAGCTTCTTTTCCTTCAAAGGCTCTTCAATCAGAAAGGATATCCGATCTTCTTGCCGAAGAGGCAAAACTCATATCCTCTAAAGAAGTTTGGATGGTAAATTCAGATGCTAAACTTATGCCTTTTCTCAAGATCGAAATTCAAAGGATTGAAAAACCCAAAAGAACCAATGGCCACGAATATTGGATCTACGACATTTTAAATAATTCAGTTAGTAAAATTATCCAAGCAGACAGATATTGAACTTAGCCTTTGATAGGACCTTTTTTGCTTTCATCAATTCTTTTTTTAAGCTCTTTACCAACCTTAAAGAAAGGTAGTTTTTTTTCTCCTACCTTAACTGTAGATCCAGTTTTAGGATTTCGTCCTGTGTAAGATTTATATTCCTTTACATACCAAGATCCAAAACCTCTAATTTCGATACGATCACCTCGAACCAGAGCTTCAAATAGTGTCTCAAGCATTGTATTTACAATTTGCTCAATTCTTTTTTTAGGTAGATTAGTTCTTGTGACAAGAAGCTCTATCAAATCGGACTTGGTCATATTAAAATTGTCGGCGACACAGGATAAAAATGATAGTCAAGGAGTTGAGAATGAAGAAAAACTTACGCATCGCGTTTTTAACTTTTTTAAACCTGTTATTTTTTCAATTGCCTCTGAAAGCAAATCTTTCGACCTGGATTAAAGACAAGCTTCCCTACAAGCTTCCTCCTGAAAAGCTCGAATTCAGCAAACTCAAACCTTCCAGTACAATTCCTGTTTTAGATCGAAATGAGGAAATCCTTTTTTATGTGCCCGGCAATAATATAAGGTTTTACAAAGCTCTTTCCGAAATTTCCCAAGATCTCCAAAATTTTATTGTCCTCTCAGAGGATGCAAAGTTTTTTGACCATGAGGGATTTGATCTTCACCAAATAGAAAACTCTCTTAAATCTAACCTTCATGCCCAAAAAATAAAAAGAGGAGGAAGTACCATTACCCAACAGCTTGTAAAGAACCTGTTTCTAGACAAGAAAAAAAGTTACACTCGAAAAATTTTTGAAATTCCATGGGCTCTTCAAATAGAGCGTGACCTTAGTAAAAAACAAATTCTTGAGCTTTATTTAAACATTATCGAGTGGGGCCCTGGTATTTATGGAGCCGAGGCAGCATCCCGTCACTTTTTTGACAAATCAGCTAAAGACCTCAATCCACGTCAAGCGCTCTATCTTTCGCTTATTGTGCCAAATCCTCCACGTTTTGATCTTTTTGCTCATCCCGAAAAAAAAGATTTTCTCGAATCAAAAAAGAAATCTTTTGTGAATAGAATTCATAAAGAAAAAAAAATTACTCTTAGTGAACAAAGTGAGCTCCTAAAAGAGGGCTTTGAACTTGCAAGTATAGAAAATGGGATCAGGAGATATCCTTTGCAGCACTCTGGAAGCTATGAAGGAAACTGGAAGCTTTTAAACAAAAATTGGGAAAATCTTCCCTCTTTCTTACAAAAAAAGGAACCTCCCTTCACAAAAGAGATTAAAACTTCACTTTTAAAGAATTTTGATAGCTCAACTTTTATAGATACCGACAAAACAATCACGGCTAAAATTGGTACTTACCTTGTGTGGCGAGATCAACGAGGGGTTCAATCCTTCAAAAAAGTACAAAAAACACTTCAAATTCCTGATTCTTCATCTCTTCCGAGTGGACTTAAGAACGAAAATGATTTTTCCTTAGAAGAGGTACTGCATGTCACTCCCCACATACCCCCTTCAAATGATTCAGCCGGAACAGTGGAAGGAAGCTGAAAAAACATGGTTGGCTTGGGATTCACTTTTATCGGAAAAACTTATTACGGAGTGCAAAAACAATTTATCTTGCTTTCCTTTTTTTAAAATTATTTCAGAATCTGATCTTGTTAAATATTCTTTCTATCTAGCGATAGGAATATGCTTATGGTTTTCTTGCAAAAAACTAAAAAACTCTTCTAAGTTTTTTTTAATTCTTTGCCTTTCTATCACTATTTCAATTGGAGATGTTTTTTCTAATTTGATAAAAAATGTAACAACTCGTCTAAGACCTGAACAAATTCTTGAACATTTTCGTGTCGCAACTGTCAAATTTTCGTTTAGCTTTCCTTCAAATCACGCATTTAATCTTTTTGCACTTTCTACTGCTCTTTGGATCTTTCATAAGAAAAGATATTCCTCTTTTTCTTTTCTTCATCGCTTTAGCCTATGTTTAGCCCTGATTATTTCTCTAGGAAGGGTTTTAATGGGTCGTCACTATCCCAGCGATGTTATGGCAGGCATGCTCATAGGCTCTGTCTTTGGAGCGCTTATGATTAATTTGAGTCTCCATTTAGGCAAACGCTATAAACTGATAAAATAAAATTTAACTTCTATGAGTCGTTACCAAAAGATTCTTAATAAAATAATAAGTGCCGCTGAGAACTGGTGGGTTGAGTACAAAGAACAAAGTATTTTTAAAAGAATTATCAAACTTAGTATTATTGGATTTTTTATTACGATTGTGGTGGGAGCCTATGCTCTTTTACAATCCTTAAATCTACCAACAATTAACACGCTTATTGAATACGAACCTCGAGTCGTAACAACTGTTTATGATAAAGACGACAAAATCATAGCGGAATATTCTTCTGAGCAGCGTGTAGAACTTAAAGAGAATGAAATTCCTGAGATTATTAAAAAAGCTTTTATTGCTGCAGAAGATGATGAATTTTATCGTCACAAAGGGATAAACCCACTGACATTACTAAGAGCTGCAATCAAAAATTTTATTGCTGGATCAAAAGTACAAGGTGGATCAACCATTACTCAGCAAGTTGCTAAAACCTTTTTTTTAAGTCCTGAAAAATCTTACTCCCGAAAAATAAAGGAGTTGTTTCTCGCCATTGAGATTGAAAAAAAACTCACAAAAGATCAAATTTTAAATCGCTACTTAAATCAAATCTACTTAGGACAAGGAACCTATGGAATCGAATCTGCTTCTCTTATTTACTTTGGTAAGCATGCTAAAGAGATATCACTTGGAGAGGCAGCAATTTTAGGGGGCCTTCCTCGATCTCCCTCTCGAGAAAATCCTATTTCTAACCCTATAGCTTGCCGAGCACGTCAACGATACGTTCTTAAGCGAATGCGAGATGTTGGTTTCATCAGTGAAAACGACTTCCAAAAAGCTCTCAAAGAAGACATTAAAGTCAAAAACAAAGTAAAAGAAGTAAGATGGTCATCACCCTATTTTTCTGAATATGTCAGACGCTACCTTCTAGAAAAATATGGAAAAAAAGCTCTCTACGAAGAAGGGCTCAGAGTTTACACTACGATTGATTCCCAAGCACAATTTTCTGCTCAAAAAGCTGTCGATCATGGTCTAGAGAAAGTTGATAAAAGAATGGGATTTCGAAACCCTCAGCAAAACTTTCCTAACGAAATGACTCGACAAGCTTTTTTAAATGAATCACATAAAAAAATTGTTGAAGAAAATTTTGATTTTAAATTTTTGAAGCCTGACGGAAAACTTAATTCACCAGTAGATGCAAAAGAAACAACCCCTTTAAAAAAAGGGGAAACCTACCCTGCACTCGTCATGGGTAAAGATAAAACTCGTAAAAATATTTTAATTCAAGTGGGTAACAAAAGTGGCACCATAACTCCTACTAACTATCAGTGGGCTCGAGAAGCAAACCCGACTGAAATATATAAAGAAAAAATCATTCGTGATCCTTTTCGTGAATTAACTGTTGGTGATTTAATCGATGTGCAATATTTGGGAGCTGAGAGTTTTGCTCTTGATCAGAAACCCCTCGTTCAAGGCTCTCTCTTAAGCTACAGACTTCCCGATGGAGCAATCCATTCAATGGTTGGAGGTTATGATTTTTATTCAACTCGTTCCGAGTTTAACAGAGCAACCCAAGCCGTCCGTCAACCGGGTTCAACTTTTAAACCCATAATTTTTGGAGCCGCTCTTGAAAAAGGTCTTACAGCGGCAAGTATGATTGTTGATTCTCCCATCGTTTACAAAGACACTAGTGAAAAAGACGAACTTGAAAAATCATGGAAGCCCGATAACTATGGTTCTGTATCTTACGGCGACACATCGCTAAGATCGGCTCTTGCATACTCAAGAAACATCCCAACAATTAAGCTTTTGCAGCACATAAAAGTTCAAGCGGCGATTGATTTTGCAAGAAAACTCGGAATTAAAGGCAAACTTAATGACGACCTTACTCTCGCTCTTGGAAGTAGTGGAATCACTCTTGATGAGCTCACAAATGCAATAGCTGTTTTTGCAAACCAAGGAAAAAAAACGTCTCCTTACTTTATTCGAAAAATTGAAAATCGAAACGGAGAAAAAATTGAAGAACACCAAGATTTAACTGCGGAGCAAATCATCTCTCCACAGATTGCTTTTCTTGTTAGCTCACTTATGCGCTCTGTGATTGATTTTGGAACAGGAGCAAGCCTTAAAGAACTAGGTCGACCTACTGCTGGAAAAACAGGGACAACAAGTGACTACAAAGATGCCCTTTTTGTAGGCTTTATTCCTCAGATGATCTCAAGTGTTTGGGTGGGTTTTGATGAAAATCAACAGGTAGGTCCCGCAGAGACAGGAACACGAGCCGCCGCTCCCATTTGGCTTGAGTACATGAAAGCCGCAACAAAAGATATGGAGATTCAAGATTTTTCCGTACCCGAAGGAATCACCCAAGTTACGGTTGATGCCGAAACTGGAAATTTACCAAGCTCAAGAAGTAAAAAACTTATATCTGAATATTTTATCGATGGGACGGCTCCGGGACAAAAAAAGACTCTCCCCAATGGAGAAATATCAACCGAAATCAATAAACCCATAATCATTACTGGATATGGCCCCCCTCTTACTTCTGAATCCCAAGCTGGAGGCCAAGACACGGCAACAGACTCCGAGACAGACAGTGGCGGGGATGCCATTCGAAACGACTTTTGATAATGTTAACAGTTCATGGCAACAAACATTATTATTAAAGATCAAGCGGATATAGAAGGAATCCGCAAAAGCGCAGAACTCGCTGCTAAAGTTTTAAATTTTATTGAACCTCATATTCAAGTTGGAATTTCTACAAATGAGATCAACCAACTCTGCCATGATTTTATTCTTAAAAATAGTGCTCGCCCTAGCCCCCTCGGTTACAAAGGTTTCCCCAAAAGTATATGTACAAGTGTGAATCAAGTGATTTGTCACGGAATTCCAAATGAATATCGCCTTCGAGAAGGTGACATCATCAAAGTCGACGTGACCACCTATCTCAATGGTTACCATGGAGATACCTGCAAAACTTTTGGAGTTGGAAAAATTTCAAGAGCTGCTCGAGATCTTATGAAAGCCACTCGTGAATGTCTTGAGATTGGAATCGATCAAGTTAAACCAGGAGGACACTTTGGGGACATTGGTGCCGCCATACAAAAATACGCTGAAGGGAAAGGTTTCTCGGTTGTAAAAGAATACGGCGGACACGGAATCGGAAAAAATTTTCATGAAGATCCTCATGTCCCACATATAGGAAAGTTTGGAACTGGCGCTGAATTCAAAGAAGGAATGGTTTTTACAATTGAACCTATGATCAATATTGGAAAAGCAGATATTGTTCTTCTCGATGATGAATGGACTGTTGAAACTAACGATGGAAAATTATCTGCTCAATACGAACACACTGTCGCCGTTACCTCTAAAGGTGTAGAAATTCTTAGCAAGATTTAGAGTAAAAAGGTCTTTTGACAAGTTCATAGGAAACCTTTTGTCCTCTGATATCGATGAAATATGGTGCTTGAGCCTCCACATTCACTATTCCAAGTCCAATAACGTAGCCTAAAGAAGGAGCAAAAGTTCCAGAAGTGATAAACCCTACTTCTTTTTGCTGACTATCAAAAATTTTCATTTCACTTCGCGGAGCCTGTTTTGAATTTGTATTTCTTAAAGCAATAAGTTTACGTTGCGGTTTTTCCTTAATTCTTCGAAGAGCTTCGCTTCCAATAAAATTAGAATTCAAATCAAGTGCCCAGGAAAGACCTGCCTCAACAGGATTGATATTTTGATTTAACTCATGACCATACAAGCTGTATCCCATTTCAGTTCTTAAGGTATCTCTTGCTCCCAAACCTATTGGTTGAATGGAAAAATCTTTTCCTTTTTCTAAGAAAAAAGAAAAAACTTTTTCTGAACCCGAAACTGGAACAGAAATCTCACATCCCTTCTCTCCTGTATATCCACTCACAAAAAACATACATTCTACTCCCTCTACTTGATACTTTGCAGTGGAATAAAGCTGTGAATAGTTCAAATCTATACCCAAAGTTTTTAACATTTCAGGAGCACGCGCTCCCTGAAGTGCAAAAAGTGAGTGTGAAGTAAAACGAGACTCAAAACTTATATCCAAAGATGCGTGTTTTTTTAACCACTTAAAATCTTCATCTTTGTTGGATGCATTGAGAGCAAGATAAACTTCATCCTCTTGAGTTCTGTAAAAAATAAGATCGTCTAGAGTATTTCCCTGTTCATTACACAACAAAGCATAAGCGCCTTTTCCAATAGCAACTTTAGACACAGCCTTTGAGAGCATTTTATCCAAAAATTTAATTGTTCCCGAACCACGAACAATCAATATTCCCATATGAGAAATATCAAAAATTCCAACATTGTTGCGAACACAATGATGCTCCTCCAATATACCTTTATAGTTCACAGGCATTTCAAAGCCTGCAAAAGGCACCATTCGAGCTCCAAGTTGACGATGCAAAGAATCGAGAGGGATTTTTAGGTGACTCATATTTAACAGCTCCTTTGATAACGCCACAATTTAATAACATTTTCCATAAGAGCCGCAACCGTCATCGGCCCCACTCCCCCCGGAACGGGTGAGTATGCTGAAATCTTTTGATAAACATCATGATCCACATCACCGCGAATACCTTCTGGAGTTGAAACAATTCCCACATCGATCAACACCTGATGAGGGTTTGTAAAATTTACTTTTACAAGAGCATTTACACCTGTAGCAGCAATCAAAATATCCGAAGCCCTTGCTTTTAGGGGAGTCTCTTTTGTTTTGGAGTGACAAAGAGTAACGGTAGCACCCTTGTGCTCTAAAAGAATAGCTAGAGGCATTCCCACCAACCTAGATTTTCCTAAAATACAAACATCTTTTCCTTCAATAGGAATATTGTAATGCTCAAGCAAACGAAGAATTCCTAAAGGAGTAGCGGGAATAGGAGAAAGAGAAAGCGGCCCCATGGCCACAAGAGTTCCCAAGCTTGAAGAAGTTAAGCCATCTGCGTCTTTAGAGGGATGGATACTTTCAATCAAAGAATGAATTTCTGAAGCACTCAACGGGTGCAAAAGATCTGGTGGAAGTTGAAAAATAATTCCACTCACACTTGGATCCGAGTTGAGTTGTTGGATCGTATGTAAAATCTCAGAATAATTTGCTGATCGAGAAAGCTCTATGTGACGAACTTTAATTCTCCACTTCTCAGCAGTGCGAAGTTTATTTTTTACATACGACTTTGATCGAGGATCTTGACCCGCAACGAGTATGGCAAGAGTAGCCGAGTGATCCGAAAAACTTGAAAGAGTTTTTAAGCGCAAAGCTTCAGCCGCTACTTTTCCATCTAAAAGAACCGTCACACTCAAAACTTAGCACAAACTCACCCCTTTCAGTCAAAACCTTGGCTGAGTAGGTGTAAATTGACGCTCATAGCAGGCCTTCCAAAAAAGAGTTAAACTGATTCTAGGATTATGAGCATCACAAAAATAGCCCTTCATAAGATCGCCTCAAAAATCTCCATCGATAAAAGTGAAACAATCTCTTCCGCTGGATCAATCGATAAGGGTGCAAAAGTAAAAGCAACTCAATCTTCACGAATTGAGTTTTCAGATAACGCAAAAATTTTAACAGAAGCTATCGGTGCTGTTAAAAAATCTCCGGATGTTCGCCTTGATAAAATAGCAGAGATTAAAGACTCTCTGGCAAAAGGAAGCTACAAAGTAGATTCTGTAAAAATTGCAGATCGAATGCTCAAAGCTCACTTAAGAGATGCCTAGTGGTTGGTGTCTATGATTACTCGAGAAAAACTTAAAATCTTTGACGAATACAAAGGCAATGTTGAAAACTGGCTTCTCACAAGTAAAGATAAAGAAACTCTCATGAAAGATACGGATTGGGTTTTGATTAAAGAAATTATTCAAAGACTTTCTGCAGTTGCAAAAGGCAGAGCTTCAAAGGAATTTACAGAAAAAACGGGGCTTCTTATTTCACGTCATGTCGAGCAAGATTCACTCGAAGATTTGATGAATATTGTTGCAAAATTCTAAAGCCTCTCATTTTTGACATCCCTCATCAATTTCTTGTCTCTTTTTGCAGTGCATGCCACACTAATTATTGGGGGAAATGATTCGCGTGGAGGGATTAGATACTGCTTTTTCAGTCTCTAAAGAAGAGACTGTTCAAAAAATTAATCAAGAGCCATATGCAAAAAAAGAATTGCGAAATTGGCCTCGTATCTGGGCAATTGGTGGAGGAAAAGGCGGAGTAGGTAAAAGCCTTATCTCTGCAAATTTTTCTTGGTTGCTCGCGCAAGAAGGAAAACGTGTTCTTGCGATTGACCTCGATTTAGGCGGCTCTAATTTACATACCTGCCTTGGAGTCAATCCACCTCGATATGGACTCGGTGATTGGATTCATAGACGTACTGATAATCTTTTTGATCTCGCAACACCCACGGCACAGCCGGGTTTAATGATGATCAGTGGATCTTCCGATCCACTCTCTGTCACTTCTCAAATGGAAGAAAGAAAAAAAGATCTTTTTAGCGAACTCACAAATCTTCCCTTTGATGAAATTGTTTTAGATTTAGGAGCAGGATCAACAGCTCTTACAATTGATTTTTTCAATTGTGCTGACGAAGGGATTCTCTCGATACTTCCAGAACCAACAAGCGTTGAAAATGCCTATCGCTTTATTCGAATGGCTTATTACAGGAAACTCCTTCTTTGCCCAGAGCTAAAAAGCTTTATGCCCGTTATCGAAGAAGGCTCTGATACAAAAAACTCATTAGGCGTTAGATCACCCAGCGATTTAAAAGAAATTATTTCGCGATTAGATCCAATAGCTGGAGAAGTTTTTGAACGTGAACTTTCAAAAATTAAACCAAATATTGTTGTCAACCAAGTAAGGACTTCCCAAGATATCGAGATAGGAAAATCTATTTGCGGAGTTTGTAGAAGATATTTTGGAATCAATGCACGTTATGCGGGATACATTGATTACGAGAATTCAGTCTGGAAAGCTGTCAGAATGAAACGACCTGCTGTCGCTGAATTTCCAAGATCTATTTTGGCTGCAAGAATTTCTAGACTAACAAAAGCACTCCTTGGCGAAGAAAGTGCGATTTTTCCACGATAAAATCACGAAAAGCTTGCTGCAAGCATTGAAGAGGCCCTAGAATAAACTATATGCAAAAACGCAAAAATCTTTATTTGGTCTTAGACCTTACTCAACATTGCTCACAAAATGATATTCTTCATGCTTATAATCGCGCAAAAACTACTTACTCACGAGAGTCACTCGCTTCCTACTCTCTCTACGATGACAATGCAAAAGAGGGAATTCTTAAAGAAATTGAAGATGCTTATTTTGTTTTAGGGGATGCTCGAAAACGCCAGGCCTACGATATTTCCATGGGTTTTGCAGAAGGATCAATAGAGCAAAGCCCACAAAGCCTCGCTATGCACACATCATCTTTTACAAAACCTGAGCCCAAAGAATACAAAAAAAAGATTGAGATCCTACCGCAAATCAAAGTTGATAAAAATCCTGCTTTTGAAGAGGAAATTCAAAACGTGCAGAATCTCAATGGCTCTTTTCTCCGAGCTGTTCGCATTTATCGGGGATATTCAGAAGATCAACTTGCTGGACTTTGCCAATTAAAAACAGATCACATTCTTTCGATTGAAGAGGAGCGCCCACTCAATCTTCACCATCCCGTATACCTGAGAGGTCACCTCATACTTATTTGTGAAGCTCTTCAAATTCCGCGAGCTCCACAAATTGTAAAAACTTATATCGAAAAATTACAACAGGAAGATAAACTTGCTCGCTCAAAACCTTTATAAAAAAACCAATATGAATTCCTATAAAAATTGGGTCGTAGAAGCTGAACAATCAGGAACAAGACTTGATGTTTTTCTACAAAAAATGGCCCCTGAGCGATCTCGAAGCGAATGGTCTCGTCTGATTGAAGAGGGATGCGTCCTCATTAACTCAAAAGCAATCACTCAACGTTCGTATAGGCTTCAGGCTTTAGATGAAGTGACTTTTGATCGTCAGCAAAAAGATATTCCTAAACTTGATCCCCATGTTTTTACTGGACCTATTTCTTACACTCCCCCGGAAATATTATTTGAAGATGATTGTTTAATGGTTATCAATAAACCCGAGGGGCTTCCTGTTCACTCTGGAAACGGAATTCCGTTCGAAAAAACTTTAGCGCATTGGCTTTTGCATAAAAAATATCTCTCTAAAGATGAATCATGGCCCGAGGATGTGATTGCTGATGAAAGATGGGGAATTGTTCATAGATTAGACCAAGGCACGTCGGGATCTATGGTCGTTGCAAAAAATGCCACCGTTCACAGAAAATTATCTGAGGCTTTTCAAAAAAGAAATATTCATCGCAGGTATTTTGCTATTGCCACTGGAAATCCACTCAATCTTAACAAAAAAATTCCTCCTCTTTTAGACAAATGGTGTCGAGACGAAAAAGCTGCTTTTCGCATGAACGGAAAACACTTTTCGCTTGCTACTCAATATGGGCGAGATCCAACCCACCCACTTAGAATGAGTCCACTTTCAGACGGTGGCAAAAGAGCAATCACTCACGGATATATCCATTCGGAAGCGCCTCCTCATTCACTTATTGAACTTAAATTACAAACAGGTCGGACCCATCAAATAAGATCTCATCTAAGATTTTTGGGATTTTCCATTGTAGGAGACGAGCTTTACGGTGGACAAAAATGGAGACGAATCCTCCTTCATTCTCACATGATGAGATTTCAGCACCCGCTGACACAAAAAGAAATTCAATGTAGCGCAATTAGCCATTCTTTCCTTGAAGCCTGTCTTCAGCTTGGGATAAATATACCCACAGAAACAGACTCTTTATGGACACACATCTAGAAACACTCGAATTTGATCTCGGTCAGAAATGGGCAAAAGGATTAAGAATTCGCTTTCATAATCAAAAAGAAAGTTCTGTATTAGATTTTAGTGACGGCGAAACACTCAAGCAAATTCACAGTAAAAAAATTTTAGATTGGAGTCAGTCGCAATCACAAATTGGCTTTTGCAATCAAGAAGCAGATGGTTTTATAGCTAAAGGCTCTTCGTTTAAAGCATCCAAAAGAAAACTTTATATTAAAACAGCCGATTGTGCCCCGTTATTTTACATCGATCGTGAAAGCGAATGTGTCGCGGCCCTTCATGCGGGATGGAAGGGATTAGCCCAAGGTATTCACCTTCTTCCTTTTCAAAGGGGATTCAATCCTCGAACAACCTGGATTTGGTGCGGACCCTGCTTAAATGGATCAAGCTTCGAAGTAGGCCCAGACATGTGGAACCAATTCTCAAATAATGATCAGATGGAATTTTTTGTGGAAAAAATAGATGGTCAAACGGCTCCTGAAGGAAAAAAATATTTTAACTCTTGGTCATTTATCGAAAAAACCCTAAAAAAATTAAATATAGAACTTTTCTATAATGTAGAAATTGATACTTTCAGTAATTTAGAATTTGCATCCTATAGAAGATGGAAAAAAGCAGGAAGCCTGGAAAAACTTCAACACAATTATTCTTGGATTTCTTTTATTTGAATAAGTTTTGCATTTAAAAAACTTCCATCACACGCAAGATTTTTTTTTGAAAAGAAACTTTCAGGTTCCAACTCATAAAGAAATTCTCTTTGAACTCTATCCTTTAAGACAAGCTCATACTTTGAAAGAGAAAGTTTATCCAGAGAAACACCCTCAAGAGTTAGTTTTAAATCGGTTTTTTCTTGTTTTTGTGAAACGACATTGAGCTTCTTTAAATTTTCCGTCTCAGAAGCCAAAAATCTTTGATTTCTGCTTTGATCGCCCAAATCATAAAATTCAACTTTTTTTAAAAAATTTAAATCACTCCTTAAACTAAGTCTTAGCGCTAAATGATTCTGGCCGCATTTCTCAACAGCAACAGACCCCTGTAAAGCAACATCTGCTGTCGGATTATAAATGTTTTGAACGTTTATTCTTTTTAAATTTCGTGCCCTGTCAAATGCTAAAATTTCGATGTTTTTTTTATTTACAACAGCTTCATTTTCTTCGAGAAAAGCCTCGCACCTGTAACTGTCTTTTTTTAGAAAAAAACATGTTGCGGGATGATCTATAACTCTCATTCTTTTGAGATCCGGATGAGAATCACTTATATCAAAAGACAACAGCGTTCCCTGGGATTTTTTTTTGCTAACAACATTTGTGATCTTCGGTTGTTGAAGATCAAGATTGAGGCCTTGAACTTTTAATTTCTTAGGAACTTCAACGAGTGACTCCAAAAAACTATTTTTTTTAATTTCCCATTCAGAGGGTTTATTTATAAAAAAATGCTTTCTTCCTCCGGCTTTTGAGCGAACAATAACATCAAAAGAAAGCCTCTCTTTAATAGAAACATCTGGAACAACATAAGGTATATCAAAAGTTCCATCCTTGCTAAGTTTGTTGGTAATACCCTCTAGAACTGTGACATCTCCGTTCCATGTCTTAAGGGAAACGCTTTCAACTGATCGAGGCTCTTGTGATTTGACTTTAAAAATAATTGTTTGACCAATATTTAAAAGCGACTTTTCACTGAGGAGCTCGCCCCTCTCATCAGATAAAAAAACAGCGTTTGAATTATCCGACCAAACTGGAAAAATAAGGAAAATATTAAAAAGAAATCGAAGCCTCACCCTGCTTCAATTATAACTCAAAGTCCACGCTTACGGCGCACAAGAACCGACAATCCCCAGAGTGCCAAAGATCCAACAACCATACCTGCTACTTGCCATTTAATAATTTGAGACAATCCCCAATCAATGGCTGGAGTACAGTCAACACCTGGGGCAAAAGGTGGTTTTGAGTACCAAACTATGAGTTTAGGAGCAAAAAAAGACATACTTACAAAACCCAAAATGATCCCCAAAAAAATCAAATAAAAGGTTCCTCTACGTTGCTCGGACATGTGATTCTTCTAACCGCTATAAACGCTGAAATCGAGAAGAAAAGATTGATTGACAATTTATATCTAAAATATCAGTTAAAATGAGAGACACATAAATGAAAAAACTTAAAAGCAAATGGTTTTTTTTATTGATCCCTATTCGCCTTGGGTTTTGTATTTCGACTGACCTTATTAAGTCATGCAAAGACGAACTTTCCCGCATTGCTTCCTATGCAACTCACGTCAATTCGCAGTTAGTTCCAAAATTTGTCCGCTCTAAGAATTACGTTAAGCACAATTCAGAACCCAGCGATTTTTGGAGACAGGTTAAAGAAAACCCCCGTGTTTTTGAGTCTGCTGTCGAATACAGAGTTGAACATCTTAAAAGAATTTTTCCAAAATATGAAGAGATTCTTCGAACTCTGGATGAAAAAAACGAAATCACTCCTACTCTTGCGAAACAAATAACACTTTTAGAATCTGATCCTATCTTAAATTCTGTTTTGGATGAGCATTCAACTATTTCTGACTTTGAAAAACACATTCTTCCCAAGTTTTATGAAAATGAAAAAATTCTCTACAAAAAAAATCTTTCGAAATTTAATGAAGTAGCTCTTCCTCTTATCGAAATAAGAAAAAAATTAAGAAATAAACTTTCTCCCGGTCACTTGTCTCATGCAGAGGCAAAACTCATTCTAGAGGATTGGCTGCTTTTTCATACAGAAACCGATCTCCATCCCGACAGCCTACCAGACTGGATCACGGGAGCGGACGCTTCTCTCAGCGCCTCTAACGATTATCTCGATCCTAAATCTGGACATCAGACAGGCTACGGTGCAAGTCCTTTAAGAATTCTTCAAAAAAGCATTTCTGAGCTTCCCCTTAAAAAAGGCGACACGGTTTTAGATGTAGGTTCAGGCTGGGGAAGAATCCTCATGACAGGTGCTCTCTTGTATCCAGATCTTAACTTTTCAGGCGTTGAATACGTTCAGGAAAGAGCCAATTTTATGAATCAAGCTTTAGATAAGATGAAAATTTCTAACGCGCAAAACAAACAAATGGATGCCTCTGGATCCGAAATTGAATCAGAAGTAAAAAAAGCAAAAGCTGTCTTTCTCTTTAATTCTTTTAGCCCTCCAGCTCTTAAACTTTTTATTGAAAGAACAAAATCAGTTGTAAAACAGACCCAACAAACTAAGTATTTAATTGCTGCAAACGAACATATTTTTCCTTTTTCGCTCGAGGAAATGGGGCTAAAAGTTTTGAAAAAAACAAATGCTGATGTAGGCGAATATAATCAATTCACAATCTACAGAATTGATCCTTAAATCTAAAAATCATCTGTTCCCGTTTTACCTAAAGGTCGCGTGAGTTTTCTTTTATCTAAATCGTACTTTTCAACTTTCATAATTAAACCTGCACGACTAATTCCCAACTCTTTAGCAAGACGGCTCTTGTTCCAACCCGTTCGACGAAGTCCCTCTCGAATCATATCTCTTTCCAAGTTTTCCAAAGCATCTTTAAGTTTTCCCTCTAAACGAGCTCCCTGAACTTTTGGACGATCTTCTGATTCACGAATTCGGGACGAAAGCATCTCTGGTCCAATAAACTTCTCTGTTCCTGCGAGAACAGTCACTCTTTCCATTTCGTTTTCAAGTTCACGAATATTTCCTGGCCAATCAAAATCATAAAGCTTTTCTATAGCTCTTTTTGTAAGAACTTTAGGGTCCATGCCTTTCTCTTTTGAAGACTTTGCTAGAAAATGTTCTGCTAAAAGAAGAATATCTTCTTTTCGGTCTTTAAGAGCTGGAACAGTAATTCCAATAACCGCTAAGCGATAAAACAAATCTTGCCTAAAGCTTCCATCTTCCACCATAGTTTTTAAATCTCTGTTTGTTGCAGCAATGATACGAACCTTGGTTTTTTTAACTTCTGTTCCTCCTACAGGCGTATAAGTTCCGTCCTGAAGCACTCTCAGAAGCTTTACTTGCATGGCAGAAGAAATATCTCCAATTTCATCCATAAAAAGAGTACCTCCATTGGCCATTTCAAAACAACCTTTTCGATCCCGAATGGCTCCCGTAAAGGATCCCTTGACGTGTCCAAAAAGTTCACTTTCTAATAAATTATCGTTGAAGGCCGCACAATTAAGAGGAAGAAAAATCTTCTCCTTCAAGGGAGAGTTATAGTGAATTGCTTTTGCGATAAGCTCCTTACCCGTTCCGTTTTTACCTTGGATGAGAACAGTGCTTTCAGAAGCCTTAATTTTATCTAAAAGAGAGTAAAGATCCTGCATAGGCTTACTTTTGCCAATCATACTTTCATATCGATAACGGCCCCCTAACTGCTGGTTGAGTTCTTGAATGCGATCATCACGGGAGGAAATTTCTTTATGTAGAGTTACAATTTCTTGTGCAACTAACTCAGATAATTCTCTAAAATATTGAGTCTCTGCTGAGGAAATATTCTTTAATCCACGAAAAGCTTCTTGAGCTTCCCCATCGCTGAAACCTAAAATTTTAGCTTGAGACAAATACTCACCGCTCGCCTTTTCACTAGCATCTTTTCTGTAACCTAGAGCGACGACAGCTCCAAAATATTCTTCATCTACAACAATAGGAATTGCTAAGCCTTCGACGGAGGGGAGAAAAACAAACTCATGAAAACGTAAATTACTCTTCATAAGTTGCGCGTTAACCTTTTCAACTACTTGTGAAAGGTATTCCCAACCCACGTCGTTGTTTAGGATTTTTTTCATTAAAAAATTTGCTCGAGCTGAACCATCTCCTTTATAGGAATTTCGAATTTTTCCCTGATCGTCTACTAAAAGAATATCAACAGAAAACCAACTACCTATGACCTCTCTAATTTTTTTGACAACATGAATACGCTCGAAATCTTCCCATTGTATTGAACTCATACATTTCTCCCTGAGCAATTTTTCGGCACTTGTGCCAAAAAACTTTACATGAATAAAGAATGGTTGCCAGAATTCATACAAAAAAAGGGAGTTTCTAAACAGTTCCAAAAACTTAGAAGATTGTTTTAAAAAAGAACACAATGTTAACTTTTCGTTAAGGTTGACAGTGTTTCTTGGGGTATTTTTATATAGAAATACCAGCAGCTTTTATTTCTTGTCTCATTTCTTCTGCTAGTTCTGGTTGATAAATAGAAAATTTTTGAACTAATTGCTTGCGAACATTTTCGTCTTGCGCGCTTTTAACTGAAGAGTAAATCAAACTGTACTGCTCTTCAGGATCTTGCGTGCTTTGCAGGATAAAGTCCTGCAAATATCCCATATAAGCTAATTCAGAAGAGTTTGTTATATTTTCCTCAAATCTCGTTCGAGCTAACTCCATGGCATCCTCAGGTTTTCCTGCGGCCATTAAAACAGTGATTTCATTTCGGGTTGTCTCAAAGTCACTTACTTTGAGTGCTTCGGACGGAGCCTCCGCATCTGCTCTTCGTACTTCAGATGCTTGAGGCAGGCGCTCCTCTACACGTTTTGTGTCAAATACTTTTAAATCTGGCCTGTATTCAATGTGAGAAAATTTTTTAACAATAATCTTTTGAACTTTGTTCTTGATAGCCGTGGGATTTCTTTCGAAAGATAAAGGACTTTGAAACTTTTGGACCTTCTCTAACGAGAATGAAAAATCTATTTTAGTCCACGAAAAAAGACCTAAAACAAGGAGTGCAACAATCAGTAAGTTCTTAAAAGTAATATCTTGATTTTCCAAGTTAAGGCTTTCCTTTACTTGTTAGATTGCAAAAGGAAGGCCAGTGACGAGGCTCTATAAAGGAACCTGGGTCTGTTTTTATGAGGTTTTTTTAGAGGCTTGTCTAAATTTTAGTCAGTTTTTAATGTTTCATTTTTTTGAGTGTTGAGGTTGTCGAATAACCTTCAACAAAGGGAATAGTCACTATTTTAGCTCCCAAAGACTGAAGAATCTTATACTCAGGAAGAGCTTCAACTTGATAATCTCCACCTTTTACGTGAACGTGTGGAGCAATTTTTTTAAGAAAATCTATAGGAAGAGATTCTTCAAAGATAAATGTATAATCAACACTTTTAAGCTGCGAAATCAAAAATGCTCTATCAATTGCTTTATTGATAGGCCGCCCTTCACCTTTTAAACTTTTTACACTTGCATCAGAGTTAATACCTACAACCAAAACATCCCCAAGCTTTTTTGCTTCTTGCAAATAAAAAGCATGACCTCGATGAAGTATGTCAAAACAACCATTCGTTGTTATTATTTTTTTTCCTTGTTGCTTAAGTTTTTCTATTTCTGTAATAACGTCACTTAGTTTCATACTGAATTTCCTTCCAAGCAAGAACATAGGCTGACACAACAGCTGTAGGTACTCTTAATATGTGAGGCCCCAAAGAAAAAACCCTACTCTGCTTTCGCAAAGCGACTCGTTCATCTTCTGCCCAACCCCCTTCAGGCCCTATAAAAATAGATATTTTTTCTCGAGCTTTTAAAGGTTCACAATGATCTGAACCCCACAAATTTTTTGCGCTTGTTTCATCAGCAAAGACACAAAGATCTGATTGCGATTGATTCAATGCCAATGAAAAATCAATTATTTCTTCTGCAAGTTCGGGAGCAAAAAAACGACCACACTGTAAACAACTTGCCTCAACAATTCTTTTTAAGCGACTAAAATTTAGATCCTTATTTTTAGGATATTGAACATGTTTTGAGCGTATTAAATGAATATTGTCGTAACCGGCTTCAGTGGCTTGCTCTATAGCTTGTTCAAGAGCAGGTCCAAGCGGAGCTGCTAAATATAAATGCGTTTTGATTTTTGATTCTGGTTTTTGTTTAATTTTTAAAAAAGAAAGCGTTAAGGGGCGTTTTGAGACAATTTCATATTCAGCTGCAGTTCCTAAAAAATCAAGAAAAGACAAAAGCTCTCCTTCATCAGGTCTAAGAGCCCTTAAATGTTTTTGATGATTTTGGGATAAATCACTCTCTATAATTTGAGATTTTTTATCTAAACAAATACGAGGATCATAAAGATAAATCACTGTATAACTGAACCTTTCCCTTCTCCTCTTTTTTGACTCTTAGCAAAGCCTTATCCGCATTTGCAACAAGCTCTCTCTCAGTAGAGGAACCCGGATAGCAAGCTATTCCCCCGCTAAGAGATACGCCTAGAGCAGCTTTAATTTTTTCAATGTAACGATGAGCAATGGGAAGTGCGGTTTCTGAATTAATTTCAGGAAGAATCAAAGCAAATTCATCTCCTCCATAGCGTGCAATGATATCCATTTGTCGGCATTCTTGAAGAAAACAATCTGCAACTTTTTTCAAAAGAACATCACCTTCCAAGTGACCTTTTTGATCGTTTATTTCCTTAAAGTTATCAATGTCAAAAAGAATAAGAGAGAGCGGACGCTCAAATCGCTTTGCACGGCTAAGCTCAGACCTCAAACGATCCCAAAAGTGCCTTTGATTTGAAATACCCGTAACCGAATCTATAAGAGCAAGATGTCTTAACCTTTGATTTTCTTCTTCAATCTTTTTTTCAATAAAAGCATTTTGTACGGTTTCTAATAAATCCGTTACGGAATACGGCTTTGCAAGAACTTTATCAACACGAGCTTGGTTCCAAGCCTCCTCTGTGTTGACAAGAGAAGCAAAAGCGCTGACTAACACTCTTTTAGATTGAGGCTGAATTTCTATAGATTTTTTTAAAAACTCAAGGCCATTCATGTGAGGCATTTGAAAGTCACTTAAAATCAGAGCAAACTCTTTTTCTTTTAAAATCACAAGAGCTTCTTGAGGACTAGAGCAAGAAGTCACTAAATACTCCTTTAAATATTCTTTCATTAAAAAAAGAGAATCTTTGTCATCATCAACAATCAAAATCTCATATTGATTATGCTCAGGCGATTTCATTTATTCTTATTTCAACATATGGACTATGAAATCGCTAGAAGTAAATGACTCATTTAAGGGCCTCTACAAGATCCCTCCAAAAGCCTCTAGTGCTCTGTTCTATACGGACATTTTGACTCATAGCCAATATTTTTTTGCTTTTATAAAGGGGCAAAATAAAGGCTTCTTCAAAGTTAACTTCTTCAATTTTTTTTTCAAGTTCTCCCTTTTTCAAATCTTTTTGAAAATTCATGAAAAGTTGATCAAGATGATTGTTTTCGATGCCTAAACGATTTCCTTTAGCTGCCAAAAGAGCTTCAAGATTTTGAATGTGGCTTGCATCAACATAAAAAAAATAAGACTCAAAATTAAGTGAGTTTATTGAATTCATAAAAGTTGCAAACTCAAGTGGACGAATTTTTAAATCTATTCCTTTTAGTTTTAACCTTTTAGCAAGAAGAGATAAAAACTGAACATTTGTTTCATCAGCAATACAACTCACCTCTAAGCTTTCCACAGACTTCTTAGAAAAATCTTCTCCTTTAAAGAAATTTTTTTTAAAAATACTCGATGTTGGTTCGGCATCGTTTCCCCAAAAAATCTTGGCCAAATCAGAGTCCAATAAAAGAGATTGCATACGCTTGCGTATCTGCTTCGAAACTCTTTTTTGATTAAACCCAATGTAATGCAAAATATTTGAAGGATTTCTATATACTTTTAAAAACGAATTTTTTTCAAAAGATCTAATCCGAGCATGAGAGAAATTCTCTATTAAAAAATCAACGTTTCCGGACATCAGAGCCAGATCTCTTAGCCAGGGATCTCTCAAAGTTCGAAATCTAATTTCGGAAACATGTTTTTCACCTCTAAAGTATGGATTCGAAATAAGAATGAGATCTTTTCCTTTTTGATGCAAAATTTTGAAGGGCCCACTGCCTACAGGAATTTTATCTTTTAAGGTTGATGGCTCATAAATTCGCACCATAGAACCTATTCTCTGCATAAGCTCAGAGGAGGAATGATAAGTTTTAATGATCAACTCATTTTTTTGGCATGTTACAGAAGCTACATCTTTTAAACGTAAGCCTAAAATTGATTTGCTTTTTTGAGCTTCCCTGAGATTTATAACAATATCTTCGCATTTTACTTTTTTAGAATTTGAATAAGTTGATTCTCGAAGCTTTAATCGCCACTCCGCAGCTTTATATTGAGCGGATTCAGCTAAATCAGGCTCTAATGAGCCATCCGTTTTTTTTGAAAAAAAAGACTGTGAAAAAAGCTCGTTCAATACAAAGGCATTTTTATCTAAAGAGGTTGTAAGATTAAAATCCTTAATTTCATTCTCAATTCCGTAAATTAATGTTTGAGAAAAACTACTTTTAATGAAACTCAAAAAGACACTAAAGACGAAAATATGCTTTAATAAATTCAATGAAATTTTTTCTAAAAACCACTGTCCATATGGGGATTTATTTTTCATTAATCACCTCCTTTCTGTTGCACGGATCTTCTCCTGTCTACAAAGAAGTTCTTGGTAAACAGCTTGATTATATTTTTAAAGATGAGAAGCTCAAAAAAACAAAAGTGGGAGTCTCTGTTTATTCCCTGAGTCGAAATGAAGCCCTTTACGATTATAATTCCAGTGAAGCTCTATCTCCCGCTTCAACAATCAAAATTCTAACCTCTTATGTAGCTCTCAAAAGATTAGGCATTGATTTTACTTTTAAAACGTACCTTCTTACCGATGGAAAAATTGAGAATGGAACTCTTAACGGAAATTTATATTTTAAAGGAGGCGGAGATCCTGGACTTGTAACAGAAAGACTTTATCTCATGGTTGAAGAACTAGAACGCTGGGATATCAAAAAAATTAAAGGTGATTTGATTGTTGATGAATCCATATTTTCCACACAAGGAGACGAAAATAGAATCATAGATAAAGCCCTTGATCGCCCCTATAATGCTCCTGTTAATGGGCTTTCCTTTAACTACAACACAACAACGGTTTACTTTCGTCCCTCCTCAAGAATCGGTGAAAAAGTTCGTGTTTATCCTGTACCTGACACAGGTTTTTTAGAAGTAGAAAATCGCGCAAAAACAACTAAAGGCACGGTTAATTCACTTCAAGCAAGTCGCCAAAACATACGAGGTAAAGAAGTTCTTGTTGTAAATGGAAGCCTTGGAATCAATGGCGGTGAACAAAGAAGTTATTTCAACATAAACCAGGGAGCTCTCTATGCTGGCCATGCGCTCAAAATGATGCTTCGAGAAAAAAACATTTCCCTGAGTGGATCTATCAAAAAGGGAACGACTCCTTCTTCAACAAAACAACTTGTTGAATTTAATAGCCAACCTTTAAGAGAACTCGTTCTTCTTATGAATAAGTTTTCCAATAATTTCATGGCTGATTCTTTTGTGAAAATGATCGGAATTGATGCAAAAGGGGGACCGGGAGCTATTTCAAAAGGATTAGATGTTATACGAGAAGAAGCAACAGCTCTTGGAATCAACAAAAATGGCTTTCAAATCACTTCAGGATCGGGATTGGCACGAGATGATAGAATTTGCGCTCAGCAATTCGTCGATATTTTTAAAACAGCCTATAATAACTTCACTCTTTTTCCGGAACTCATGAGCTCTCTACCGATTGCATCTGTTGATGGCACCCTCAAGAAACGTATGAAAGATAGCGCGGCTGCCAAAAGACTCAGAGGAAAAACAGGCTCTATTGCAGGTGTTTCGACACTTGTGGGAGTTGTTCAAAGCAAGGGAGGAGAGCTTCTTGCCTATGCTGTTCTATTAAACGACCAAAGTGCAGAACCCGGTTCCCTTAAGCCTTGGCAAAACTACTTAGGTCAGGCACTCTCTGACTTTAACAGGCAAACGGGAGCAGAATAATATGAGTGAAAATAGATTTATCTGGTCGCCACTTGGTGGACTCGGCGAAGTAGGCATGAATTGTATGGTTTTTCAGTTTGGAAAAACCAGAATCCCCGTTGATGCAGGTGTTGTTTTTGCAGATGACAATGACTACGGTATCGATGCTGTTTATCCTGACTTTAGAAAATTATTAAATCAAAACGTTAAACAATGGCTAATCACTCATGGACACGAAGATCATATTGGCGCTGTTCCGGCTATTTTTCATCTTTGCAAAAATCTCAACTTAGAAGCTCCACATTTTTATGCTCCTCCACTTGCATACTCTCTTCTGAACCAAAAACTCTCTGATTCGCACTACGCGGGAGTACAAAAATATAGAGACAATCTACATGTGGTAGAAGCAGGCACTGAACTTACTTTTGATGATGTAAAAGTTAAATTTATAGAAATTAGACACAGCACACTTGAAAGCTGCTCCTTAGCCTTTCAATGGAAAAATCTAAGAGCCATTCACTCTGCCGATTTCAAGCTCGATTACCATGAATTTGAAGATGGTCATATTTCGCTCAAATCATTTGATGTTTTTGGTGGTGAAAAAACAGATTTCCTTTTTATGGACAGTACAAATGCCGAAAATAGAGGTCAAAGCATTTCCGAAATTGAAATCAAAGATAATCTCGAAAAAGTAATTAAAGAAACTGAGGGCAGGCTTTTTGTCACTCTTTTTTCATCAAACGTTTACAGAGTTGCACTAATTGCACATCTTGCTGAAAAATGTGGTCGACGCGTGGTTCTTGCGGGGCGCTCAATGAGACAAACCTATCAGGCCGCTAAAACTCTTGGTCTTTTAAAGAAATGTCCTCCCTTTAACGAAACAACTTTGATTGAAGCAGAGGAAAGCGTAAACCTTGATCCTCGAAAAGTTCTTGTCATATGTAGCGGATCTCAGGGGGAATTCCGAAGTGTCCTTTCAAAAATCGCTTCAGCAAGTCACCCTATTTTTAGACCTAACGAAAAAGACACTGTCCTATTTAGCAGCAAAATGATTCCCGGAAATGAACGTACGATTATGCGCTTAATTGACGGACTTCTTCAGCACGACATCCAAGTTCTTTGGGGAGATAAAGCAGAAGAAAAAATTGGAGGCCCCATTCATGCGAGTGGACACGGTCGAGCCGAAGAACTTAAAGAGCTAATAAGACACGTGAAACCCTCTCGAGTGATACCTGTTCACGGAGCCCTTCACCAACTCAAAGCTACGGCTGATTTGGTGAAAGAGGTTTCTGAAGAAAATAAGCTTTCGATCGAGACAACAATTGCCCTCAACCACTCAAAACTTGAATTTGAGCATACCAACAACAAATGGGAACTTGTCGACCATTACTTTGAAACAACTCCTCAAGAAAAATTTCTTCGACTGGAATATTTTGATACTCCCAGCAGAGACCCCTTTCTTAAGAATAGAAAATTTTCTGCCGATGGAGGCTGCCTCTCACTCGCCATAGACTCTTTAGGAAGAGTTCAAGTTGAAATGAAGGGAATTGTTCCTGATCATTATAATTTCTCTAGTGATGTGACGAAAGAAAAAATTCTTGGTGAAATTGAATCTTTTGCAAATCATAAAATAAAAGTTCTTGAAAATTCAGGCGAACTTCGTCCAGCAAAACTTCCTTCCATCAAACAAACTCTTGAAGAAGAGCTTGCTCGGATGGTTAAAAAACAAACCGGAAGTCGGCCTCTTGTTTTTGTTCACTTTACACAGTGAGAATATAATGAAAGCCCTTATTCAACGCGTTCAAGGAAGAACAAGTATTCATATAAATGAAGGAATAAAAGAAAGCACAGATTTTTTTGAGGGTGTCGGATTGGTTGTTCTTCTAGGATGGATGGAAAGCGATCTTCTCAATAAAGATCTGGAGAAAGCGGAAGATTGGATTCTTTCAAGAATTCTTGGGTTAAGGATTTTTGAAGATCACGAAGGGAAGATGAATCTTTCCTTGGAAGATTATTCTCGAAAAAATAATTTCTCCTCAGGCATTCTTTGGGTTTCGCAGTTTACACTAGCAGCTGAGCTTGAATCTGGATTTCGACCCTCTTTTACAAAAGCCATGAAACCAGATTTAGCAAAAATAAAATACGAAAATTTTTGTGAAAAAATAAAAAAGACCTCAAGCCATAAGAATATCTTTGGAAAATTTGGAGCGAATATGTCTTTAAGTTTTACTAACTGGGGACCAGTTACCCTTCTTATAGAAAAATAACTTATTTTTTTTCTTCTTCTTGAATATTAAACTCAGGAGTTTTTTGCGTTCCCTCTCGAACAAGAGACATCGTCTTTAAAATACCTCGAGCCTGTAAAAACATATAGTCATTCTCTAGTCCTGCAGCTATGCGGTCTTGGGCACTCACGAGAATAGACTTTTCCTTTTTTTCTTTTTCTTCGTTTTCAAAATGTCCTTCTAAATCCTTTTCTCGAATTGTTTTATTATGATCTTTAATATTTTTGAATGTTTTTTCGTCTACATAATCCAAAGGCACGTCAGGCTCTATTCCCTTAGCTTGAATAGATCTTCCAGATGGAGTGTAGTAACGAGCGACTGTAAGTTTTAACCCAGAATCATTATTGAGTGGAACAACGGACTGAACAGATCCCTTTCCAAAAGTTCTCTGACCTGCAATCACACCTCTTCTATAATCTTGAAGTGCTCCCGCAACAATTTCACTCGCTGAAGCAGAACTTCCATCTACTAACACTACTAATGGAAGTTTTGTAATTCTTCTTCCTCTAACAGCACTTTCAGCCTCTTTCTTTTTTTTATCTCTCCCAATCGTGTAAACAACGGGCCCTTCCTCAATAAAAAGATTCGTAAGTTTGATGGCTTGATCTAAGAGTCCGCCAGGGTTTCCTCTTAAATCTAAAACAATTCCTCGTAGGTTTTTATTATTTTCCAAAGTCTCAATTGCTTTTTCTGCATCTTTAGCTGTCTTTTCACCAAATGAAGTCACTCGAACATAACCTGTATCATCGTGAAAAAGAGTGCTCTTAACTGTAGAAATACGTATGACATCTCGAACAATGGGAATTTCTACAATTTTGTTTTCACGTTTAAATGCAATCAAAACCTTTGTTCCGGGCTTCCCCTTTAAGAGAGCCATTGCATCTTCCGTAGAAAGATCCTTTGTCATCTTTGAATCAATACGAATAATTCTATCTCCAGCTAAAACTCCAGCTTTAAAAGCTGGTCCGTCTTCAAGCGGGGCAATGACTGTAAGCGTTTTATCTTGAACTCCAAGTTCAATTCCAACTCCTCCAAATTGTCCTGAGGTATCGTCTCTAAAATCTTTATACATTTTTGCAGGCATGTATGCCGAATGAGGATCGAGTGTTCTTAGCATACCTCTAACAGCTCCAATAATTAATTCTTTAGAATCAACTTTATCGACATAGTTCTCATCAATAAAATGCATGACACGAGCAAAAACTTCTAGTTCTTTATAGGGAGCTTTTTCTTTTTTTTCCTCAGCAAATCCATAGGAAGCTAAAGACGATACAAATAGAAATGCTAATTTTTTTGTAAAAAAACGATCAGACATCTTCTTTAAATTCTATCTCAAAATAAACGTCAGAATCTTGCCAAAAAGTAAAAATCCCTAGCGCGTTACAGAGTTATAGCTATCAATTGAATTAGAATTTTCAGAAAAAAGTTTTTCGGGATCAAGAGACTCACCCGACTTGCGTGCTTCAAAGTAAAACTTATCTAAGGCAACTCCTAAAACAAGACCTCGAGGAACCTTCATTCCAACTTTAATTGTTTTTGTAGAAAGTGGATCAAGATTGCCATAAAGTGTTATGAATTGCGGTCCATGTTTGACACCCACAACATATCCCCGCCCCTCAACATGCTCAGCTAAAACAACCTCTCCGGAATGACAAACTTGAACAAAAGTTCCAAAAGTATCTCCCCACCACAAACCCTGAGATCGTGGAGATTGCGCTCCCAATTCAGGATTTAGCATTTGACCATATCCAAAAAGCTTAGAAAATTTTTTTGGGGCCTCTCTCTCACTTTGAAGAGGAAAGTTTTGACAAAATAAGGGATCTGAAGACTTATTTGTAAATTTATTATTTTTAAATTCTATTTCTTTAAGAACATTTCCCAATTTCATTTCGCCAGACAGATAGTTATTTTGTTTTTGCAAATGTTCCAACTGCAAAGCTTTCATTTTAAGGGATGCCTGAAGAAGGTTTTTTAATTTTTCTCTGGATTTTGTATCCTCTAAAGTTAAAAATCGCTCAGGACCTTCCGTAGGTGCAACCTCTAGTCTCAACTGTTTTTGTAAAAGAGCTTCGATATCCTGTTTTGTTTGAAAAAGCTCTTTCTGAATTCCTCCAGATAAATCTTTATAGTGCTGTTCTATAGGGTGAATTTGTGAAGGATTTGATTGAATCAATTCTTTCACATCACTTTGGGAATCTTCTAAAGCCTGAGGTAGGGAAAAAGCAGAAAAAATAACAGAAAAAAAACTAATACCTATGAGCGATCTTTTGAGGAGGCGATGAGTGGCCATGTTAAAAATGCTCCTACAATAGATGCGGCTGTGCCCATAAAAAGAATTTTCCATAAAGCGTTCCATGAAAGCTCTTGTATAGGGGCTATCTTACCAAAAAGAATTGAAGATAGGGGCCCTAGCCCGTATCTTAAAAATAAAGCTGTCATAAAAAGTCCAATCGCTGAACCCAAAATTCCCATCACGATGCTCTCAATCAAAAGAGGAGTAAAAATCCATCGCTTTGAAGCTCCAATCAACGTAAGTGTTTCAACATCTTCTCGAGAAGACTCAAAAGCAATTCGAGTAATATGGCTAACTAGCAAAATGACCACAACAAAGACCACCGCAAAAAGCAAATTACTCCAACTCAAAAGCACACCCGAAGATCCTCTAGAAAGATCCCCACTCCAAAGCTCTCCTCCTAAATCGATATCAATCACACCTTCCCATGTTTTCATACTTTCAATTGCACTTTGAAGTTCTTTTTCTGATACCGATCCCTGCATCTTGACTCGATAAGTATTAGGAAGACTTTTTTCGCTTAAAGAAGACGTCAGTGATTCTCCAAATTTATCACGTAAGATCTTGAGTGATTCTTCGGAAGAAACTTTTTGAAGAGAAGCAACCCAAGGAAATTGTTTTAATTGAGATTCAATCAAAGAAGCCTTTTCACCTAAAAGTGAGCCGTCCACAAAAACGCTCATTTCTCCGTCTTGAGACCCCTTTGCTGCATGCATCAGCCGTAAATTATCTGAGAGAGCCCAAAACCCCCCCAATAAACCCAGGCAAAAAGCAATCGCAAGCAACGTTAGAAGATTTGAAAAAGGTCGGCTCTTGAAGTGATTCCATACAATTTTAAAAATCATGCATTACCCCAAAAATTAGGTGTTTTAAATCGTTGATCGCTTGCCGGGTGACTGTCAGCCGGTAATTTACCAGAAACCAATTCCAAAACCCTTCCACCAAAGTCACGAACTAAAGTCATGTCATGGGTAGCAAACAAAACCGTCGATCCTCTTGCTCGTAGATCTCTCAACATTCGAACAAGTTGACGACTTGTAGGAGGGTCAAGATTTCCTGTTGGTTCATCCGCTAAAATAAGCTGAGGTGCTCGAATCAAAGCACGCGCAATTGCAACACGTTGTTTTTCGCCACCACTTAAACTGGCAACTCTAGAAAAAGCAATGTGAGTCAAATCCATTATCTGCAACATTTCGGCAACTCGTTTGCGCTTGGCATCCCCTGAAAGAGAGGTCCAAGTCAGATTGAGTGCAATATTCTCAGAAACATTCAAAGAGTTTAACAATCGATGATCTTGCAAAATAATTCCAATATCTCGCCTCAAAGATCTTCGAGAAGAATCTCCCATTCGATGAACAGGTTGACCCATCACTAAAATTTCTCCGCGACTTGGGCGAGACAATCCCATAATCATTTTCAAAAGAGTGGTCTTGCCCGATCCAGAAGCCCCCGTTAAGAAAACAAATTCTCCCGGATTTAAGCGCAAGTGAATACCTGAAAGCGTCTTTGTCCCCGTATCAGAAAATTCTTTTTCAAGATCTTTGATCTCTATGACATACGGGCTGGAATTTACCTTGCTTGCGGCCATAGCTTCTATTCATTAGGATAAGTTCTGCAATTCACTATGTCCACATCAGCAAAAAAAGAACACGTCAATCAAAAGCTTGTCCAGGGACTCATCCTGGAACTGACTCAAAAATTAAACTCTTGGGCTGACGCCTACTATGCTGAGGACAATCCCCTCGTACCTGACTCTGTTTATGATGAAAATCTAAAAAAACTACGCGAACTCGAAGATCTTCATCCCGATTTAAAACTTCCCGACAGCCCCACAAATCGAGTAGGGGCTAAAGTTCGCGAACAATTTCAAAAGATTTCTCATAAAGTTCCTATGCTCTCGCTTGCCAATGTCTTTTCGATTGATGAATTGAAGGCTTTTTTAGATCGCGCAGCTCGTCATATGGGAACAACGCAGCCCCCCTTTCCGCTTAGCTGTGAAGAAAAAATGGATGGTCTTGCAATTTCTCTACACTACAAAAATGGCTCCTTTCATCTTGGAGCGACTCGTGGTGATGGCGAAGTAGGCGAAGACGTTACAGAAAACTTACGGACGATTAGAGATATTCCGCTTCATCTTAAGGGTGACTATCCAAAAGAACTTGAGGTGCGTGGGGAAGTTTATATGGAGCTAAAAGCCTTTGAACGACTCAATCAAAAACTTCAAAAAGAAGGAAAAAAACTTTTTGCTAATCCTCGAAATGCTGCCGCCGGAAATATTCGCCGACTTGACTCAAGTATCACAGCAAAAATGCCTCTCCGTTTTTTTGCCTATCAAGTAGTAGGAATGAAGCTTGACCAAAGCCAAGCTTTACAAAAACTATCTAGTTGGGGATTCAAAGTAAATTCAAACTGGAGAACCTTTAACGATCTTCAATCAATTGAAAAATCAGTTCGCGAGTATGAAGAGATTCGAAAAAATTTTTCCCGTCCTTATGAATTTGACGGTCTTGTGTTCAAAGTAGACTCCTTTGAACTGCAACAAGAACTTGGTTTTGTCACAAACTCTCCCCGTTGGGCAGTAGCGTACAAACTCCCTGCAATTGAAATGCTCACTCAAATTCAAAAAATTACAATTCAAGTAGGAAGAACGGGTGTCCTAACTCCTGTGGCTCATCTGAAACCTGTTAATGTAGGAGGAGTTATTGTTCAAAGAGCAACTCTTCATAACCTCGATCAAATAAGAGCGAAAGATATTCGAGAGGGAGATACAGTTTGGATAAGAAGAGCCGGAGATGTCATTCCTGAAATTGTCAAAGTTGTAAAAGAGGATCGTCCTGCCAAAACACCAGTTTTTGAAATGCCCTCCGAGTGCCCGGAATGCCTTGAAAAAATCATAGCCACCAAAAGCCAGCACAAGTGCCCTAACAATCTTTGCCCTGCTCAAGCACTTGAGCGGCTTAGGCATTTTGCCTCTCGAGGAGCTATGGACATAGTGGGGCTAGGAGATGAATGGATAGAGGAATTTTTTAACAACAATCTCGTGAAAAATCCCTCAGATTTTTATTTACTTAAAAACCACAAAAATGAACTTCTCGAAAAAGAAGGATTAGGTGAAAAATCAGTTGAAAAAATACTCGCTGCTATAGAGAAATCTAAAAAGCAAAGTGCCTCTCGCCTCTTGTTTGGTCTTGGAATCAATCACGTTGGAGAAAGAATCGCGCAAGACCTCCTCCAACATGCTGGCTCCTTAATCGATCTCACTCAAATGAACTCTGAAAAACTTCTTTCATGCTCTGGAATTGGACCTGAAATTGCTCAAAGTGTATCAAGTTATTTTGCTAAAAAAGAAGTGAAGCATGAAATTCAAAAGCTTCGCGATCTTGAACTTCTGGCTTTCAACGAAAAAGTTGAAAGAATTTCGAACGGACCACTAAGTGGAAAAACATTTGTCATTACAGGAACCCTCTCAACAGAAAGAAGCCTCATTAAAAAAAGACTTGAAGGACTAGGGGCCAAAGTAAGTGAGTCTGTCAGCAAAAAAACCCATTATTTGTTGGCAGGTGAAAACGCGGGTTCAAAACTCACAAAAGCTCGTGAGCTGGGTGTCCAAATTTTATCTGAAAGCGATTTAGAAAAGCTAATAGGTTAAGAGGGCTTCTTAACCCAATTCTTACACCATCCGCCTGCTGTTACAGGACCAGCAGCGATAATTTTGCACTTACCCCAACCTTCATTAATTTTTGAGTATTGAAGACAGTTCGTGCAGTTGTTACCGGCTTTGTAATTAGGAAACTTTGTTGCATCAACCGTAGAAGCATCTTTTTTATATCCAAAGGCTTTTGCTAGAGGATGTGTCTCTTCAACAGGCTTTGGACCTGGCGGAGGAGGAGTCGCAGCATTTTTAGCAGCAAATAAATTTTTGACCGAAAAGAGAACAGGAGCCAATACTAAAAAAGTTGAGAAAAAGCTCAAAAAAGAACGTCTTGTCAATTTGTCGTTTTTTAATTCAATATTATTTGCCATATGATCACTCTTACTCAGAGATTTTCAAAACTCAACCCAAATTTACGCTCTCAAAAGATGACTTATTTGTATAAATTAAGAAAGGCCTACAAAACTACCTTAAAGCCATCTACCAAGAGTTTCTGAAAAACAAGCTCTCCCGTGAGGGGCCCTTTTCCAGGTAGTTGTGCTTTTTCAACAATCACAAAAGAATCTGAGCATTTTAAAAATGCTAGATTTCCCTCGACGCCCCAAGAGGTGGAAAAGTTTTTAGCCGAAACTTTTGCAGATAAAATCTTTACCTCAATTTTTGAATTCGTTTTTAAAGACTCGTTTAAAAAAACAAGCTTAACCGTAGGCCACACAAAAAAAGCACGTACGCGGTTAACAAAATCTTTAGAAGTCCATTTGAAATTAAATAAAGCTTCATCTTTTGTAATCTTAGGGGCTAAAGTGACGAGTGATTCATCTTGCTTTTGTGGGCTAAACACAGAAAAATCATTTTTCAAAAAATCTTTTAAAAGATCTCCTCCAAGTTGGGCTAATTTTTGAAACATCAAATGAGCATTATCTTCATCTTGAGGCGCATAACGCTTCTCTAAAAGCACATCCCCCGCATCCAATGCAGCTACCATTTTTTGCAAACACACGCCTGTCACGGTATCTCCTGCCTCTAAAGATCTTTGAATAGGTGCCGCTCCTCTCCAACGAGGAAGTAAACTTGCATGAACATTGACGGCCGCAACTTTTGGCATATCTAAAAAAGATTGAGGAAAAAGATTTCCGTAAGCAACAACTACAAAATAATCGACACTATTTTTCTTCAAAAAATCAACAAGCGCAAATCCCTCATCATCAAGTTTACGAAGGGATCGGGGAGCAAAAACTTTTATTTTTTTTTTAAGGGCCCACTCTTTTACAGGTGTTGGCAAAAGCTCATGTCCGCGACCTTTGGGCTTATCCGGTTGAGTGACAACTGCCAAAACTTCGGAATGTTCAAAACAAGCCTCTAAAGAAGGAATTGAAAATTCTGGAGTTCCCCAAAAAATCACCTTCTTTTTCACTTTTTATTCTCCCTTTGAATCACGGTCTTTATCAATTTGTAATTTCATAAATTTTTCAATCAACGTTCTTCTCTTAAAAGCACTTAAGTGATCAAAAAACATAACTCCATTTAAATGATCGAGCTCATGCTGAAAAGCAATTGCATTCAATCCACTTAGTTCTTTTTCAAAAACTTTACCTGTCAGATCTTGATAACGAACCCCAATAGTTTCTGATCTCTCTACAAGCCCATAAACTTGTGGAATCGACAAACACCCCTCTTCATATTCAATACTTCCTTCAGAATTCACAATCTCAGGGTTAATATAAACAACCGGATTCTTATCAACAGTTTTTGTGTTTTCCGTTCGCTCACGCCATTCGGTATCGAGAATAAAAACACGTTGAAGCTCTCCTACCTGATTCGCTGCCAGACCAATTCCCTTGTACACGTACATGGTTTCACACATATTTTCGACAAATTGAAAAAGATCTTTTCCAAACTCAGAAACAGGTTTGGCTTTTTGGCGAAGTATCGAATCTGGATAGATGAGAACTGGTAGCACTTTTGCCATTTTAAACATCTCTATCGAATGGTCGATCCCACTCTCGAAAGTCGATCAGGATCTTTGATCATCCGAATGATTCCAGGCAACATATCTTTCAAGGCTGCAAAAATTGCTGGTCCGGATGTGTAGGGATTCACTTCTCCAGGTGGGGGTGAAAGCCAAATAAATAAGACTCTTCCTTTCATTAAAGATCGATCTACGAAACCAAAAATTCTTCCATCAGATGAATTGTCTCGATTATCTCCCATGACAAAATATTTATTTTCAGGAACCACAGTGGGACAAACTTCATTTACAAGATAGCCAGAAAGTTCATTCATAAGACGGCCTTCTGAATCTTTTTCTCCAACATTGATGCAAGATTTGCTGTGAGCTTTTCTAAAATACTCGATTCCATCTTGAAGTGATTCAAATTGAGTGGGAGGCACTCGATGAACCCAGTGAGAAAGCTCACGTGCTCCGGGAATTTCTTCGCGCAAAAGTTGATTTCGATCCTCAAGCGTAAAGCCTTTGATATTCTCTTTGGCGTCTGCCGTTGTCACATTCGATTGAACATAAGGCTTTCCATTGACAATCGGAACACCTCCTCGAATTTCAATCGCATCTCCAGGTACACCAATCACACGTTTGACAAAATATTTTCCTGAGTCGCGAGAATTCTCTACAGGATAATCAAAAACAACAACATCTCCTCTTTGAGGGTCAGATACTTTTACAAGTGAAATATTTGTTAAAGGAATCTTAAAATCGTAGGCGCCTCGAGCTACAAAAACGTGATCCCCCACTAGCAAAGTAGGAACCATACTTTCCGAAGGAATTACATAGGGCTCTAAGATGTAAACACGTAAAAAAACAATAAAAAGTAGCGTCCAGATAATCCCAATCGATTCATTTTTCCAATTGTTAGAAATGGGCTTCAAAGGCCGCTTCTCTTTCTTTGCCATACTCTCTAGTTAAAGCCGAAAACATGGCAAGAGTCACCCATTTCGTGATTTTGATGAAGCT